>DHQK01000179.1:0-7226 GCA_002411085.1 Marinilabilia sp. UBA5340
AGCTTGTCGAAAAATCTTTTCATTTGAAAGACAGATGTTTCGACTACGTTCAATGTGACAAACCTTTGGAGTATTATGGCTTTTAAGACAACCTCGGTTTGTTTTTGCGGATTTCTTTTCAAGCAAAGCGGTATAGCCGAGCGGTAAATCGCTTATCGTTGACCCTTCTCTTTTTATGACCTTTCAATTGCAATTATCAATCCATGCCTTTTGTACATTTTTCAACAACTTCTTTCGCCATTTTTGTAATGTCAGACGAGGTATGAATTAATAAATTTTCCGGCAATAGATCAATTCCTTCGATCTCATCATACGTTGCAAATAAGATTCCATCTTTACCTATCTTTCTAATGTCTGCGTCTGCCATAGCTACAGACGTCATTTCAGGTGTTTCCAAAATAATGGCATTTGCTCCGTTTTCAATTAGTTGGAGGCAGGCTTCCTTTATTTCTTTGGGGTTTGGTTCAGGAGAGGTCAACTCCGCTATATTGGGTGTGATATCAAAACGCTCGCAGTAATTCTCCTTGTAAGTTGTTGTTTTCAGACGTTTTGCTTTGGTATTCTGATTTGCCGTGAGATATCCGATTGCCTTTTTGTTGTGCCGGTACAGGCTCTGGACGAGTTCGTTGGTCTGCCGGGGATAATCAGGTACGATGTAATCGTATTTTCCTGAATCAGGTATGAAGCCTGCACAAATTAACAGCAAATCTCCAGTTGCCAATTCGGACTGGTGATTTATAAGTTCTGGTTGAAGGATAATTCCTGCATCAAATGGCAGGGAAGCTGCTTTTTCCTCCAGGTTCTCCGGAGTTGCTAATTGCGGCAGAATCACATATCCTTTCTCTTCCGCTGCTTCAATGCATTTTTGCATCCATTGGTTGTTGGGACTGGCTGAGAAATCAGTTGCGAAAACCCCTATAATTCCACTTTTTCCGTTTAGTTTTCCCGGATGGAATTTTCCAGGTACATAATTCAATTCGTGGGCCGCAGTGAGTACTCTTTTACGTGTAGCCATAGCAATGTTTACACTGTCGGCTTTGCCGTTTAGCACGAGAGATGCGGTGGTTTTTGAAACGCCCGCTTTTAGTGCGACCATTTGAAGTGTTTGTTTGGCCATTGCTAAATGTGTTTAGGTTAGTGTAAAGTTAATCTTTTAAAATAAAATCCAATTCATTCATTTTTTAACTTAATCAAACAAAAAACGGTTTTGGTCAATGTATTGTTAACAAACAGCAAAAAATGTTTTCAAAAAGTCCTTTGGTTACGTACTAATTCCGTAACCGTAAAAAATCGTAAAAATGAATATTGGATCAGGTATCAATTCTTTTTTTAAAATGTTCTGGAGCTACTGGATCACGTCGCTCAAAATAATAATTGGAGGTGCAATCTTTTTTGTTTTGCCAATGAATGCATTGAAAGCGCAGGAACCGCTGCAACACAAAAAATGCATCTACAGGGCTGATGATGGCAGGTTGTTCATCAATAAAGAGCTCCCATTGTATTTAAAGGTCTCCCTTTCCGCCGATGAGGATGCAGAGTCCTGGTTACTGGAAAGCGCTAAAACATCCGAATATGCCAATCCAATGTATCTGGATACCGAAGGATGGAACACGTTGCGTTCACCTTCAGCAGTTGATACCGCCACTAAAAAGACAGTTTATCCCTTGCAGGATATTGTTTTTGACATGTACGCGGATGGTATAGCTCCCAAATCCCGCTTGCTTTTTGGGCATTCCAAGCCTTTTAGTCTTGATGGGGTCTCCTTTTTTGGTAAGGAAACCGGCTTTCATTTCGAAGCAGAAGATGCCATGTCCGGACTGCAGGATGTCTATTATTCTTTGAATGGTGCTGGTTTTGTGCCTGCTTCCGGGTTTCCTCTGGAAATTTCTGAGGAGGGAAATTATTCCGTGCAGTTTTATGCTGTCGACAATGTGGGAAATGTTGAGGATATCCATGCTTATGATTTTGTGGTGGATCATACAGCTCCGGTAACAAACCATGAGATCAAAGGAATCAACAAAAACCGGGTGTTGGCTCCTGATGCCACTATATCTTTGTCATCTGCCGACAGCTTGTCAGGTGTGGCTAAAGTCTGGTACGCCATAGATGATTCAGATTTTGAGGTTTACAAAAAACCCATCCCTGTTTCCCGACTGAAGGATGGCAGTGCAAAAATTACCTATTATTCCGAAGATCATGTGGGAAATATCGAGGATCATAAGTTTATTGGGACTCTGGCATCATCTCAGGCCAGTAAGGATGAAGATGGCGAGGTGTTCGATTATTATATTGACCGGGAGCCTCCCGTGGCAGCGTTTAATTTTGAGGGTGATTATTATGAGTCTGACCGGGAATACATCTCAGGAAGAACCCGTGTGTTGCTTTCTGCACAAGATGATAAGTCAGGAGTGCAGAAGATTCTTTACAGTTACAATTCCTTTATGACTTCGGAAACGTATGAGGTTCCTTTTAAACCTGAGGGCAACAGTCCGGTATCTGTTTCTTACGCGGCGGTCGACTGGGTGGAGAATACAGCACCGGAGAAAGAACGTCATTTTTACATCGATCGGTTGGCGCCGGTCACTAAAATATCCTTTGACGGACCGGTGTTCAGAAATCGCGACACCCTATTTGTGGCGGCCCAAACTAAAATGGTTCTTGAAGCAACGGACAAAGAAAGTGGCGTTAATACTGTGAAATACCAGTTAAATGGCATTAAATATGAGTACAGTGAGCCTTTTGTGGTTGAGAAAAGCGGGAGGCATCTCCTTCAATATGTCTCCGTTGACAATGTGAACAACGAAGAAGAAGGCAAAATGTTGGAGTTTGTAGTGGATAAGGAAGGTCCTTCTATTCATCATCATTTTAGTGTGGAACCCATTGGAGAGAAAGTGGTACGTAATGAGCAGTATGTGATTTATCCTTCCAATACCAAAATTTATATTGGTGCCACGGATGATGTCGCTGGCGAAGAGTCGCTCAAATATTCGGTAAACGGAGCCAAAATGAGCGAAACAATACCCGTTGCCGGTCTACAGCCCGGCAACTATGAAATTGACATTGAGGCTACTGATGCTTTGAAGAATTCGACTTCCAAAACTATTCGTTTTTCCATTGAAAAATAACGGAGTCATGATCAGAAAAATCATTGTAATAGCAGTACTGTTTTTGGTTTCAATGCGTATGATGGGGCAGGAAGAGAATTATATTTCTCTTTACCTGCTCAATTTTACCAGGTATATAGAGTGGCCCGAAGAGGAGCGCAAAGGGAATTTTGTAATTGAAGTACTTGGACATGTATCGGTATACGAGAAACTAAAGGAAATTTCTGAGGGGAAAATGGCCGGCAGTCAGCCCATCGAAGTAAGAAATTATATGTCGGTGGATGAAATGGGAACGCCTCATATTATGTTTGTGGGGCACTGGCAGAGCAGGCAGATCAAAGACGTTGTAGCTAAACTGGAAGGGCGCTCTACGCTTCTGGTAGCCGAAAATACCGGGATGCTTGATCACGGGGCGGCCATCAATTTTGTGATTCGGGATGGAAAGATTCAATACGAGTTTAAAAAAGAGAATGCTTTGAGTCGAGGACTAAATGTGAGCTCGAGGTTATGGCAGATGGGGATTTCACAAAATTGAATCAAATAACCCAAACCTGGGGCGTTTTGCTCAGGGCTATTTTTCAGCTTGTGTACACCTTGTCTGTTGTAAGTATTAGGTAGGTTAGATCTTATATTTGAAAATCTAACAGCCGATTGTGTATCTTTGCGGCCAATTAAAAACTACCTGATGAAAAATGGCTCCCTTAAAACATTATTTCCCGGGGCCGGTTAATCAGAAAAAAGCCAGTAATACCGTGAAAAAATTATCTTGCCTGATTGTCCTTTCTTTGTTTTCAGTTCTTTCTTTTGCCCAAAAAATAAATATTGCGGAATATCGTCCTTTGGTAAAGGATTCATTCCTGCTTCAGAGTGGATTTGAAAATATCCAATCCGGAGATACCATTGCTTTTCAGGAGCTTTTTGAGACGTTGGAGAGGGATCTCAGGAAAAAATCCAAAGCTACTTCTGCCCTCATCTCAACCACACTTTGGGCTGATGAACTGGTGGATGTGGATAGTGCAAATCAGGCTATTGAACTGTTGCAAAAGGCAGGAGAACGTTTCCGGCAGCGTTTTGATACGATGACAATCGCCTGGGCTTTTTACCATAAATCGGTGGCTTATTACCATTACCGTAAGGCCCACTACAAACAGCGTGTCGCACATCATCAGGCAGAGATTGAAGTGTTACGCCATATTGATCCCAATCATCCGCTTTTGCTCGAAAGTTACAGCCAGTTGATGACTGCCCACTGGTCGGCCCGCAATGTGCAGGAGGGTTTTGAGTATTATCAGAAAATTCTGGAAATGGCTTCTCCCGGGAAGTATGATTATTACCGGGTGAATGCCTACCTGAATGCGGTAAATATTCTGAAATTTTATAAACCATCGGTAGCCGCCCAGTTTGCCGAATATACCAATTATCTGGCCCGTAAGAGACAGAAATCCTATTTCTTATCCGACCCTTATTATTTTATTAGTCTGGGGTCTGCCAATACTGCTACCAACCGGCACCATGAAGCATTGGAATTGTACCAGGAAGGGCTGAAAGTATTTAAATCATCAGGAGTTCGAAATCCCATATTTCTGGCGTCTCTTTATTATTATATCGGCGTTTCCTATAAAAATCTGGTCTATTACGATCCAGATACTTTACTAACCGAAAGCTATCATCGGCGAGCTGACCTATGGCTCGATTCGGCACTTATAATAGTGAAAGAACGGATCGGGGAGAATCACCCCATCTATTCGAGAGTGATCAATCTCAAAGGTCAGAATCTGAACAACTGGGGTAAGTATGAAGAGGCCTTGCCCATCAATGAGCAGGTATGGACACTTGTGGAGAAACAGCACGGCCGGCACAATAAGTATTACAGTCAGCAGGCCATCAATGAACTGGCCCGCAGCCAGCTACGCTCAGGAAGACACAAGGAAGCACTGGAGACTTATCACCGCCAGATTTGCTACTTTCTGGAGGTTGATGACACCCTGGACTATTACAATATAGTGAATGTCGATACCGCATTGTATGCCGATTCTCATGAAGAACTGATGCGGGCCCTGGTTGGTAAAGCCGCTGCCTTGGAGTTATTGATGGGTGAAGTGAAGGATACAGGCATGGTTAACCTGATTCTTGCTCATTACGAACAGGCCCTTGCAGTTACGGATGCCCGCACAGCCAAAAGTCTTACTGATGAGGGTATAGAGAAGATATCTGCCAATTTTAGTGATCTGGCCAAACGTATCGTCAATTTTCTGAGTCGTAATGATTTTTCTGATGAGGTGGTGGAGCAGATCTATCGCATGGTGTCAGAATCCAAGGCACATGCCTTACTGGCCGGGATGTACCGGGGAGGTGGGAGCTCCGACTCAATGGGAGATTCCCTGGCTTTGCGCGTGAATGAATTGGAAAATCAGCTTCAGCGAATTGATGCTTCTTATTCAGGTGCCCGTTATGAGGAACTCATGGAAGAATTGCTGGATCTGCAAAAAGAACGTTTCCTGAATTCTTTTGGGAAACCGGTTCGCGTGGATAAAATACGTCTGCCAAGACTTGCCGATATTGACAATCGCCCCATAAGTGATGGATTACAGGAAGGAGAAATGGTGATGGATTATTTTTTGACTTCTGAGTTTATCGGTCGTTTTGAAATATCCTCCCGGGGAGTTAAATTCTTCAGCCGGCCTTATGTTTCAGATCTGGAAAATCAGATTTCCGGGATGTACCGGGCTGTGAAGACAGGGGATGATGCATTGGCCCACCAGACCGGACAAAAATTGTATGATTGTTTATTGGGAGAGATTTCTCCATCAACAAAAAAAATAACGGTGATCCCCGATGCAAGTTTGTTTCTGGTGCCCTTTGAAATGCTTAGATCCGAAGATGGGTTGCTTATAAACAATGTCGCTGTCGCTTATAGGTACTCTTCCCATTTGTATTCCAGAGTGCGACATTTTTCCGGGCCGGATCAGAGCCGGACAATGGCGGTTTTTGCTCCTGTTTTTGATGATCAGCAGCTGGCCTGGCAGCCCCTGGCAGAGCAACGTGGATGGAGTGACAGTCATACCTCTGGGGTTTTCAGATCAGGGACTCCCGGTATACTTAGAAGTATTCCTTATACTGAAGAGGAGTTTCAAAAGATAAAACGCATCTTCGATGAAAGTGGACGTATCACCCGGGTTTTTATTCGCAACGGAGCCATGGAGTCAGTATTTAAAAACGAAGCCGGGCAAAGCAATCTCCTGCACATTGCCACACATGGTCATGCTGATTTAATAAATCCCCGAAAAAGCGGCCTTTTTCTGATTCCTGATGCAGAGGAAGACGGGTTTCTCTTTATGGATGAAATATTCGATCTCAATCTCAATGCTGATCTGGTGGTGCTGAGTGCTTGTCAAACCGGCGCCGGGGGAGTCCTCAAAGGGGAGGGAGTTATGGCGCTTCCGCGTGGATTTATTCACGCCGGAGCCGCTAATGTGGTGGCTTCTATGTGGAAAGTACATGATGAAAAAACCAAGGAATTGATGATTGCCTTTTATCAACTTTTACTGGAAGGGCTCAGTTATGAAGATGCCCTGCGCAAGGCAAAAATTCAATGTATCAATGAGGGTTTCCTTCCTGTTGACTGGGCTGGTTTTGTGTTGGTGGAAGGATAAGGCCACCGGAATGGGAGTTTATTGGCTTACAAATCCAATAAAAAACAGGAAGCTGTCCAAAAAGTTTACTTTTCTCTGTGTAACAGTGTAGCTAATTGAAATACAATGCTTGCCTTGGCAGGCATTGTGTTTTTTATCTGTAATTTGTGACTTTTGGGACAGTCCGTCGGCGTGATATTCTTTGACGAGCAAAGCAGCAGAGCTGAGCGTCATTCCACGCCGTATCCCTTTTCTGGATTTATAATCCAGTAACCGCTCTCTCGTCTGTGAGGTTTTCTGAATCCACACGATTTGCTTTTTCTTCCCGGTATAAAGCCTTTTGTCATAGCCTCTCTGCGTTTGTTTTTTTCTTATCTGTTATTAAAAAAACTCTTTTCCCTTTCATTTTTTTCTTTCTACTGCAACAAATGTCCAAAAGGGCCCTGCTTTTCCAACCAGGAGCCTCTTTTTTCGTCCATATATGAAACGA
>DHQK01000179.1:7528-9860 GCA_002411085.1 Marinilabilia sp. UBA5340
ATGGCAACGATTGCCACAAGAGAAAATGTATAAGTTCTTACATGCGAGTTCCATCAGACCAATAACTTAGTTTAATAATATACTGATGAAAGTTCTGATAATAGAAGATGAGAAACCTGCCTCGAACAAATTGATTCGACTGCTAAAAAACATGGAGGTTTCCTTAGAGATACTGGGAACCCTGACTTCGGTAGAAGATTCCATCAATTGGTTGAATAACCATCCAGCACCCGATCTCATTCTCATGGATGTTCAACTGGAAGATGGGATATGCTTTGACATCTTCGAATCCATTGAAATCCAATCTCCCGTAATCTTCACCACTGCTTATGATCAGTATGCCATCAGGGCATTCAAAGTAAACAGTGTGGATTATTTGCTGAAACCCATTGATCCAAAGGAACTAAAACAAGCGGTGGATAAATACCTGTCGATGCATTCCCGGACAGAAAGCCAATTGAGTCTGGAGTCAGTATTAAAAATGTTTCCGGGAAAACGAAAAGAACGATTTCTGATAAAAATAGGAGAGCACTTTAAGTCCATCCCTGTCACAGATATTGATTGCTTCTTTATCGAAGAACGCTGCACATTTATTCATTCGCGAATCGGAAAAACCTATGCGTTGGATTACTCTCTGGAGAAAATCGAAGAACTGGTCGATCCTGACCGGTTCTTCAGAATAAACCGAAACTTCATTGTCAACTATTCGGCTATCATTGATGTGGTGGCTTATTCATCCAGCCGACTGAAAATTAAGCTTTCCGGGCTATCTGAATATCACCTCCTATTGGTTAGCCGGGAACGTGTTAATAGCTTTAAGGAGTGGATGGATCGGTAAGGGCAACATCTACGCTCCCTTCGGAAAAGTAACCTCCCTAATAAACAAACAGGATAGAACCTCTTTCTTTACATTTTTTTCTGTTTCTGTAGTTGGGAAATAAAAATGTTCTTATATTTGCATCGTGCACGATTTAATTGTATGCGATCAACTAAATAATTAAGAACATGAAAAATAATTTTTATCAATTCTCAGCAAAAACGCTTTTTGGAAAAGAAGTGTCAATGGATACCTACAAAGGGAAAACAGTAATTGTGGTTAATACTGCAAGCAAGTGCGGCCTTACACCGCAATATGAAGGCTTGGAGGCACTGTACAAAAAATACAAAGACAAGGGTCTGGTGATTCTTGGATTCCCCTGTAACCAATTCGCCAATCAGGAACCCGGCGATGAAAAAACAATCTCCGAAACCTGCTACACCAATTACGGGGTAACTTTCCCTATGTTCGAAAAAATCAATGTCAACGGTGACGAAGCCCACCCGATATTCAAATACCTGAAAAAACAGTTGAGCGGTCTATTTGGCGGAATGATTAAATGGAACTTCACAAAGTTTGTAATCGATAAAGAGGGAAAACCCATCAAAAGATTTGCTCCCACCACCAAACCTGAAGAAATTGATAAGTATTTGCAAACGATCTTGAATTAATTAGGAAATGACAAAAAACGAAACATAAAACTACCCAGGTTGCGGTGGTTTTATGTTCTATCTCTGCAAAAATGTCCTTTAGGAAACGTAGATGTCAAACAGAGAGGTGGGACTGCTCCCCCTCTTTTATACGCTGAAAATGACAAAACAATAGCTCCCCGGTTTTTTCATCATGCAGATGCATCCCATTTCCATTGCAAAACTTAAAAAACTCACAACCACTACACATCCCGGTTTTGGCCCAACTTCGATCTCTGAATTTTTCAAATCGTTGCTCCCAAACATCCCTAAAGTTGTCACTGTAAATATTACCTTGAATAAAATTCTCCCGGAGATTGGGACAGCCGGTTATGGAACCATCAACTAATATGGAGGCAATATTGATTCCCGAACGGCAGATAAAAAAATTGTCACGCACTTCTCCTTCATAATTGCCTAGAAAACCTTCGCAACCATAATTCAGTTTTATGAGTCCCTCCTCCCGTGTAGCCTTAATAAAGTCAAACAATGCCTTAAACTGAGAAGGTATCAATTGCAGTTCCGGATATTCTGCGGCTCTTCCGACAGGGAAAATGGTGAATATCCGCCACTCTTTCACTCCCGCGTCTATCAATCTTGTCTTTAACTCATGCAGCTCTTCAATATTTTTTTGATGTACACAGGTTACCACATCAAAACGAAGATCCACCACCGAAGGAAGCACTTGCAAAGCCCCCCATGCCTTGTCGAAACTTTGCGGATTTCCCCGTAACCAGTTATGAGCACTCTCCAATCCATCAAGGCTGACAGTGACTGACCGAAGTCCGGCATTCATCAACCTGTTAAGTCGCTCCTGAGTCAGCAA
>DHQK01000048.1:0-764 GCA_002411085.1 Marinilabilia sp. UBA5340
TTCCGAACCCCGTTTACCCTTTGAAGATTAACAATAAACTGGTATGTCCAACGGGGTTGAACCGAAATATTAAACCCCCTTGACGTAGCCACCACCAGCGATTCAGCCGATGCCGGATCCCCAAATTTAGCGATAAAACGGGATACCGTATCTCCTGCATTCTCTGCAACCAGATGTTGAACATCCACTGTTGGCCCGGCTGTTTTTTTAACTGCAGGTTCTACAGAAATAAGTGAATTTTGGTAAATGTGAAACATAGCCCCCCTTTCGCCTTAGCGTTTATCAATACCTTCTTCAATTCTCCAGTCAATCAGGGCCTCCAGACCATCCTCCAAAGTATACTCAGCCATAAACCCCATCAGTTCCGAAGCTTTGCGGGTGTCTCCAATTCTGTTCTTTACCAGTCGACGGTTATCATCATCGGAATAGGGACGATACGCTACCTGAAGGGCAGAATCTTTGAGTCGTAAAACGGAATCACACAACTCCCGCACAGTGGTTTGTACTCCTGTACCCACATTAAAGAATTCATCAGTTACCTCTGAGGCCAAAGCAAGCACATTGGCCCTGGCCACATCGCGTACATACACAAAATCATACGCCTGGGAACCATCTCCATTGATCACGGGAGATTCATTCCGGGCGATTTTATTCAGCATGATAGGCACTACCCCCGAATAGACCGCATGTTGATCCTGATGCGGCCCATACACATTCATATATCTAAGTCCCACATACTTGAGTCCATAACGATCATAAAAAGC
>DHQK01000048.1:819-978 GCA_002411085.1 Marinilabilia sp. UBA5340
CCGCTTTACATTGTGTCTGGCACATGCCTCCAGCACATTAAAGGTGCCGCCAACGTTTACGTCGAAAGCTGTCCTCGGAAAATCACGACAATGCAATAGCCACATCGCTGCCAGGTGCAGAACATAATCGGCTCCTGCCACTGCTTTATCCAGAATATC
>DHQK01000048.1:1097-4547 GCA_002411085.1 Marinilabilia sp. UBA5340
ACATTGTGCCTGGCACATGCCTCCAGCACGTTAAAGGTACCTCCAACATTTACTTCGAATGCCGTCCTGGGAAAATCACGACAATGCAGCAACCACATCGCTGCAAGATGTAAAACGTAATCGGCTCCTTCCACTGCTTTATCCAGAATATCCACATCCCGGATATCACCGCCAAATTCAAAAATCCGGCAACGCGGATCTTTCATACTCTTTTCGATATTTTCCTGCTTTCCCCGCACAAAATTATCGTAAATCACTACCTCTCCCACCGGATATTTCAGCAACTCCTCCACCACAAAGCTGCCAATGAATCCGGCACCCCCAATCACCAGAATTTTTTTGTCAGTTAATTTTTGGTTGATGTGTATCATAGTTCTGTTTTGGTTGGTCTTTCATTGTAATGTATTAAAACTTCCCGTTAAAAAGGTTGACAAATCCCGGAAGCGGATCATCCAGTTCATCCACACCGTTGACAAAATCAAAAGAAAGGGGTTCCATAAAATCCCGAAAACTCATCTCTCCATTTTGCATTTTCCTCATGCCATTGGCCACATCCCCCCAGGCCAGCCACCAACGAGGCCCGTAAATCTGGCTATTCTCCCCGGGAAGCTGTTTCCCCATAGCATTCAGCAAAGCCAGGTAATTGAAATTGATTCCACAATGAGTGGCCAAAGATTGCGTTTTGTACAGGCGGGGATTCAACTCCAGCAATAAGAGTTTTTTTTGCTTACTGTCATAAATAAATTCCAGTTCACAACTTCCGTAGTAATCGATATGATCCAAAAATTTTCTGGCCATCTCCAATCCTTCCGGGCAAGGCTCACTCACCGCAAGGGCCGTACTTCCATATTCTCTTGTACCCCGGAGTCTTCGAGAGGAGAACATGACGGTCGTTTGTCTTTTCCTGTCCCGATAAGCACCAATGCTAACCATATTTTCGCGGCCGTCATCCGAAATCTTTTGCTGTGCAATTAACGAAACTCCCCTGGCAAAATTCACCACAGTTTCTTTAAGCTCTCCCGGGGAATGCACTTCAAAAGCCTGCTTCCCTGTGGCAGCAAAAAGCGATTTTCCACGTCGTTCTTTAATCAATAGAGGAAACGGCAACGCCTCTTCAGTGTTAAGCAGTTGATCATCGACCTCCCAGGTGTGAGGCATATCCACTTCAACTTTAATGGCCTCCTGATATTGCAGGTATTTATCCATCAGCTGTTGTTGTAAAGAATAATCCTGATTAAAGACATATACCTGACGTAACTTTTGCAAACCGAATTCGACCATCGAGTCGAGCAACCACTCCGCATCACCCACAGTGAGTATGGGGGTTTTTCCGCATTCTCTGATTTTTTCTCCGACTGTTTGCACAAAAGACCAGAATTCAACAACATTGGTTTTATAATCGGGCGACAGAACAGGAATGGCAAAACGGGAATAGAATGCCAGTGCCCTGGCATCAGCATCCAAAACCACTGTCATGAATCCCTCTTTTCCGTGGCCACGCACTATCGCCAATTGGTTAGCAAAAGCGCCATCGGTTAATACCGGTACATACTCCTGCCGCAATCCGCGAATGGCTGTTTGCATCTCGTCCTGCTCCAACGCAACCAGATTGCGGTAGTCCGTTTGCATCTGCCCAATTTCACGGGAGAGAGACTGAAAAAAAGAATATGGCGAAGCAATCATTGTCAGCTGTTGTTACCGGTGTTATTTTCCAGAAAAATACACCTCCGGATTGGCTTTATCAACTACATTTTGGCAAACAACACGTATCCAATTATCAAATGAAAGGAATGGGCGATAAAGAAAAAGGGCTGCCCTATCAGACAACCCTTTTACACCTCATTTATTAACCTGCATAATCCATAAATTAAGCAGGTTAAAGGCCGAAGGCCTCTTTAATTTTATCTACATAATCCAGTTTTTCCCAGGTGAAGAACTCTACTTCACGTTCTACCTCCTGACCATTCTCCAGAAATTTCACCTTTTCTTTGTAAGGATCACGCCCTAAGTGTCCGTAGGCAGCCGTAGGAGTAAAAATAGGATTCTTCAGCCCGAGACGATGGATAATCTTTCCGGGACGCATATCAAAGAGTTCGCTGATTTTTTTGGCAATTTCACCATCAGTCAGTTTCACATTTGAAGTACCATAAGTATTAACATACAAACCAACAGGTTGTGCAACACCGATGGCATAAGCTACCTGCACCAATACTTCGTCGGCGACTCCGGCAGCCACCATATTTTTGGCAATGTGACGGGTCGCATAAGCGGCAGAGCGGTCTACTTTAGAACAATCCTTCCCGGAGAAGGCGCCTCCTCCGTGTGCTCCTTTACCCCCATAAGTATCTACAATAATTTTCCGTCCCGTCAGCCCGGTATCGCCATGTGGGCCGCCAATAACAAAACGGCCTGTAGGATTCACATGCAACTTATACCCGTTAAAAAGCTTTTGAATATCTTCTCTCAATTTATCCTTTACCCGGGGAATCAGAATATTTCTTACATCCTCCTCAATCTTTTTCTGCATCACATCATCGTCATCATCAAAAGGATCATGTTGAGTGGAAACAACAATAGTATCCACATTTACAGGGGTATTATCATCATTGTATTCAATGGTTACCTGCGATTTGGAATCGGGGCGTAGATAAGTCATTTCCCTCTCTTCGCGACGAATATCGGCCAGTTCCTGCAACAAAACATGCGACAGATATAACGGCAGTGGCATGTAGTTCTCCGTATCCTTGCAAGCATATCCAAACATCATCCCCTGGTCTCCGGCTCCCTGATTGTCTTCTCCGTCACGATCCACTCCACGGTTAATATCATCGCTCTGCTCATGCAGGGCAGAAATAACACCACACGAACCCGAATCAAACATATAATCGGCTTCGGTATATCCGATCCGCTTAATGGTATCGCGAGCCACTTTCTGAACCGGTACATAGCCCGTTGTTCTGATTTCACCACTCACTACAACCAGTCCGGTGGTCACCAACGTTTCACAGGCAACTTTCGAATTGGAATCCTGACGCAACAGTTCATCCAACACTGCGTCAGAAATCTGGTCGGCCACTTTGTCGGGATGTCCTTCCGACACAGATTCCGAGGTAAATAAATATCCCATAACATTACAATTACAATAATTCCAAACACAAAACAGTCCGGAATCACGATTCAACAATTAAATATGAAGGGATGGAAAAACTAAAGGCAAGCTAAAATCGCATTTTAGCATTGTTTTATAGTGGTTGCAAGCAGGCAAATCCATCCACTTTGACATTGCAAATATAGGGGTTATTTAGAATTATTCAAAAAAGAGAGGGAATTTATTTATCCCACAAATCGCTAATAGATAAATGGCATGGCGAACAGAAAGAGATGGAGAGGGAAAGACCAAAAAGACAAACCGAAATACACTTGACCATCTACTCATAATACTGCACATTC
>DHQK01000118.1:0-10538 GCA_002411085.1 Marinilabilia sp. UBA5340
AGTTTTGTCATGTACTTAGAAATATTACACCATTCAAATTTTGGTACCTTATGCCCTGGTTTCTTTATTACGTATTGAGCTAAATCCTTTTACAATGGGAGCTATTATCTCTTTCAACACCAATTGTTCCGCCACAATTATTATTCTACCAACTCTTGTTGCTAAGGAAATCATTAACACGCAAAAAAGCCTCATAAACCTTGAAGTTTATGAGGCTTTTCTTTGTTTTTTGGTCGGGGTGACAGGATTCGAACCTACGACCTCTTCGTCCCGAACGAAGCGCGCTACCGGGCTGCGCTACACCCCGAAAACAGGGAATATTTCCTGATTGCGATTGCAAAAATATATTTTTTTTATGAAATAGCTTTACAATCTGAGGATATTTTTGGAAATTTGCGCGAAACAAAAGCTTAACCCCACTATGTTCAATCCTAATGCACAAATATTATTGAAAAAAATCTTAACTGGAAGAGACAATTATTCTGAGCATTTTTTTTGTATTATCATATTCCTGACCCTCTCATTTTCAGTTACGAGCACCATTTTCAATTTAGTTATAGGGCTACCCGACATGGTTGCTTTATGGAGTGGATTACTCAGTATTTCTCTGCTTTTTGTTTTTTTTCTTTATCGCCGCCCCCGGGGAAAATACAGAACATTTGCCAAGAGTTTTTTTTACATTTCGGTAGTGGTAAGTCTCAATGGCATGTGGATATACAACGGTGGTTCTTTAAGTCCGTCCCCGCTCATTTTTCTTGCCTTTATTGCATTGATCGTATACCTGGATCCCAAGCCAGGTGCCGGAATGATCTCCATATTTCTGGGGCTTAATGTTATTGCACTTACACTCATCGAATATTATTCTCCGGATATAATTGTGCCCTACCAGTCAAATCAACAACGGATTCTGGACTTTTTGGTAGTGGTTTTTTTCCTTTTTTTGACAGTCATTCCGGCACTCTCTTACGCCAGAAAACTCATGATCAGGCAAAAAGAGCAAGCCGAAAGAGACAATCAGCAAAAATCGGCCTACCTGGCCAATATGAGTCACGAAATCAGAACACCTATGAATGCCATAGTGGGGTTTGCCGAACTTCTCAAGCATCCTGATGTACCCAAATCAGAGCAGAATGAATACATTGATATCATCCGGCAAAACAGTGATCTTCTGCTGAATATGCTTAACAACATACTGGATCTGTCAAAATTGGAAGCCAAATTAGTGGAAATCAGCCCATCACATTTCTGCATCACTTCATTGTTTTCTCAAATTTACAATGCTCACATTACCCAAATCCGGAAAACCAATCTTTATCTGGAGCAGGATATTCCGGAGGAGTTGAAAAATGCCGTAATTGAAAGTGACAGGACATTGCTGTTCCAGTTATTTTCCAACCTGATTACCAATGCCATAAAAGTTACCAAAGAGGGGGAAATAAGGTTTGGGGTGAGGCTCAAAAAAGAACGGGTTCACTTTTTTGTTTTCGATACAGGGCCTGGAATTCCACGTGACCAGCAAGAAAGGATTTTTGAGCGTTTCAGCCAACTAAAGAATTCTCCTGACGGACAAACAAACATTGAGGGAGTAGGGCTTGGATTGTCCATCTGCAAGGCAATTCTAAGTCTGTTGGGAGGTCAGATAAAATTACATTCTGAAGTAAATAAAGGATCTACTTTCATCTTTTCTTTTCCTGCAGATATTATTGTTGGTTTTCAAAAAGAGTGTGAAAATGAGAATGAATCCCAAAAATCCCCCCTTTTAAAAATGGAGGAAGTCTTTTAAGATAAAAGATGCTGTCTGAACCTCGCAACAATCCCAAAATTCGTAATTTCCCAATATTTCTTTCAGCCTGTTTTACATCATTCCGGAATTTGATCCAGAGGGGTGGTTTCATTTATTACCGAACTAACCGTTGCATCCCCGGTAACGTTAACCACAGTTCTCATCATATCCAAAATACGATCTACAGGAAGAATAATTCCAATCCAGGCAGGATTTAATCCAACCGAGCTCAGCACAACCATCAACATCACCACACCGGCACTGGGAATAGCTGCGGCACCAATACTGGCCAATGTAGCAGTAAGCACCACGGTAAGTTGTTGTCCCAGGCTCAAATCGACCAAATGCATCTGTGCCAGAAACACCACCGCAACTGCCTGGTAAAGACTTGTCCCATCCATATTCACAGTCGCTCCTATGGGCAACACAAAACTGGAAATTCTCTTGTCTACTTTCAGGTTTTCTTCGACACACTCCAATGTTACCGGTAAGGTGGCAGCACTGCTGCTGGTAGTAAAAGCCAGCATCTGAGCAGGACTGATTCCTCTGAGAAATTCTCTGAAAGATATGCCTTTAACAAAAAACGCCATGAAAGCAGGATATACCACAAAAGCCATTACAACCAACCCCAAAACAACAGTCAGCGCATACCAGGTCAACCCCTTAAACAACTCAAATACATGTCCGGGATTACCTCCGGCCATCTGATTTACCATTCCGGCCATCAGGGCAAAAACAAAAAACGGGGCAGCAGCCATAATAAACTCCACCATTTTCAGAAATACCTCAGCCAGCGAATTGACCAATCCCTTCAGAGGAGCTGCTTTTTCCTGTGGAACAAACAAAAGTGCAATGCCAAATAAAATACCAAAAAAGATGACTTGAAGCATATTCCGGTTATCAGAAAGACTGAGGAAAATATTGCCGGGCACCATCTCTTCCAAAAATACCAGCGGTCCTTCCTCCCCTGCCCTTTGGGCTGTTTCCAGACGCAACCTGACATCTTCTGTCTCTTCAAATCCCTGTTGATTCACCACATCATCCAGCACTTTGGAAAAAGCAGGATCTTTTGAAAACCAAAGTCCATCTTTGGGACTCAAGCCCTGCTCCTGAAGCCAGAGTTCATAACCCATCCTGTTTTTCAGCCTAACATCTTTGTCCAGTGTTTTTCCGGGGGCCAACAGATTTACCAATACAAGTCCTAATGTGACTGATATTATGGTAGTGGCAAAATAGAGCAACAGGGTTTTCCCTCCCAAACGCCCAAGATCTTTAGGATGTCCCAGACTAACAATTCCTCCGATAATGGAAAACAAAACCAAAGGAACAGCTATTAATTTCAGCAGATTGATAAAAATTCGGCCCCAGGGAGCAATCCAATTCTCGGTGAATGCACTCCAGCCAAGCCAGCTTGATGCAAGAGCCCAGATAATTCCCAGAATAAGACCAAAGATTATTTTCCAATGAAGAGGGATGTTTCTCATGTATCAAATACTAATTATCAATTACCAATAATCAGGAGTTGTCCAAAAAGTACAAATCACCCAAAAGTGTCATATTGAGCATAGTCGAGACATCTGTTTTTCAAATGAAAAGATTCTTCAACAGACTCATGATAGCCTCAAAATCAAACCTTTAACATAACACCTCATTCACCTGCTATTATGATCTGCCTATTTGAATAACTACCCCTGAGATGAATCAAGCAGGAAGTTTATAAATATGTTTTATTCATCAACCACGCATCCACGATGACCATAGCAGCCATGGCTTCCACAATAGGAACTGCACGGGGTACCACGCAGGGATCATGTCGTCCACGGGCTTTCATCACGACTTCATTTCCTGATTTGTCCACGGTATGCTGATCTTTCAAGATAGTAGCGACAGGTTTAAAAGCCACCCGGAAAACAATCTCCTCCCCATTGGAAATTCCTCCCTGTATTCCGCCAGAACGATTGGTTCGGGTCTTCACTTTTCCATTTTCGGTATAAAACTCATCATTGTGTTGAGATCCCCTCATGGAGGCTGCATCGAATCCCATCCCATACTCAAATCCCTTAACGGCATTGATGGAAAGCATTGCTTGTCCCAATGTGGCATGTAATTTCTCAAAAACAGGATCACCCAATCCGGCAGGTGCATTTTTGATCACACAACTGACAACTCCACCCACAGAATCCTTATCCAGGCGGATCTCATCAATATAATCGATCATACGGTTAGCCATCTCTATATCGGGGCAGCGTACCGGGGTAGACTCAATGGCCGACAAATCAGCCGGTATTTCTCTCATCTCCAGTTCTCCCACCTGAGAAACAAAAGCCGTAATATGCACACCCGACTCTTTGAGCATTAGTTTGGCAATGGCGCCTGCAACCACGCGGGCAATGGTTTCACGGGCTGAAGATCTTCCTCCTCCCCGATGATCCCGAATACCATATTTGGCATCGTAAGTGTAATCGGCATGCGAAGGACGGTAGAGATCCTTCAGATTATCGTAATCTTTCGATTGCTGATCTTTATTCCATATTGCAAAAGCAAGCGGCGTTCCGGTTGCCTTGCCGTCCATTACTCCTGATAGAAATTCCACCTGGTCTTTTTCATCACGCGGAGTGGTAATCTTTGACTGTCCGGGGCGGCGCCTGTCCAGTTCATTCTGTATAAAATCCATATCGAGGTCTAATCCGGGTTTTACTCCTTCTATTATTCCTCCAACACCGCGTCCGTGAGATTCCCCAAAAGAGGTCAGCTTAAAGATTCTTCCAAATGTATTTCCTGCCATTTTATCGAAGTTTTGGTTCAGTTCAGTTTGATTAGAGCTGTCTCAAAGTCAGTAACGACTAACACAGTCAGACACCTCTAATGGTTTGTAAAAATAGCTGATACGCCCTACATGAGCAAAAAAAAGGTGTTTCATTGAATCACGAAACACCTTTTTATATAAAAAATCTTTGATCTTAGCAACTACAACCATCGCCACAGGAGCCACTGCTGCAACCATTACCAACAGCCTCAACCAATTCAGCCTCGGTGGCCTCGCGCACTTCCAGTACCTGACCTGCAAAATGCAAATCATCACCTGCCAGCGGATGGTTAAAGTCCATTTTTACAGTTTCGTCGGTAACTTCCAGTACAATTCCGTTCAAACGGTTTCCATTGGCATCCTGCATGGGAACCATATTCCCAACTTTGAGCAATGACTCATCAATCTGACCGTCTACTTCAAAAATATTCTTAGGCAGATCCACAATAGCATCAGTATTTACCTGACCATAAGCTTCGTCTGCTTTCAACTCAAACTTAAAATCATCACCCTGTTTGAGACCTTCTATTTTTTTCTCAAACATCTCAATCATTTTTCCGGCACCAAATACGAATTGTAAAGGATTGTTCTCTCCGGTTTCTTCCACTAAATCACCTTCGGCACCATTGAGACGCAATTGATATGAAAGCGATACAAATTTGTTTCTTGCAATTTCCATTCTTTATTTTCTTTTGTTCGTTTAACAGAGTGCAAAGTAACACAGTTTTTGACTCTTAATCAAATCTATGCCGTAAAATTTATGAGCTGGCGGGTTGTTGAACTTATGAGTTTCCCCTTAACTCCACAACTCTTGATCTCTGTCATTTTACTCAATCAGTTGATCGAAATCAATTTCTTCCTGGGCCGACTCCGTCAATCGCGTATTTTCACAACGCAGGGTACGTCCGGGAAATTTCTTTATCAAACCATAATTGTGAGTAGCCATCACTACTGTTTTACCCTCTTTGCAAATATTATGAAGCAGTTCCAGCAAATCATCGGATGTATCCGGATCGAGGTTTCCTGTAGGCTCGTCGGCTAAAATCAGATCCGGCTTATTCAGCAAAGACCTTGCAATTCCGATTCGTTGTTGCTCTCCTCCCGAAAGCTGATGAGGCATTTTATATCCCTTGTGCACCATATCTACTTTGGATAGCACATCACGAATCTGATGATCCATATCCGTCTGATTTTTCCATCCGGTGGCTTTCAGAACGAACTGCAAATTATCATAGATGTTTCGGTCAGTCAACAATTGAAAATCCTGGAAGACAATGCCCATTTTTCGTCGAAGAAAAGGCAACTCACGATTTCTAAGAGTTTTTAGCCGATATCCCACCACAAATCCATACCCATCGGTAAACGGCAAATCTCCATAAAAAGTCTTTAAAAGGCTGGATTTACCGCTACCAACCCTTCCGATCAGATAGACGAATTCACCGGGTTTGACCTCAAGATTTACATCCCGAAGAATGATATGTTCATTCTGGCGTACCAAACCGTCAGAGATTTCTATGATATTGCCCTTTTTATTGACAACAGGTTGTGTTTCTTTTGCCATGGTTCGATATCTTTAAGGTTTTACTGCTGATCCTTATGGCTACATATAAACCATCTACTTCAATGCAGCAAGTGCTTCTTTAATTCGCTTCAGGGCTTCCACCAACAATTCATCACTGGTAGCATAAGAAAACCGCAAACAATTCTTATTTCCAAAAGCAGCTCCTGAAACAGTGGCCACATAAGCATGTTCGAGCAGATAAAAACTCAAATCACTGGCGTTTTCTATAGTTTTCCCCTCAAAACTTTTCCCAAAGAAAGATTGAACATTGGGAAAAAGATAAAAAGCACCGGCTGGATTGTTAACTTTCATTCCCGGAATTTCTTTAGCCAGTTTTACAACCAACTTTCGTCTGCGATCAAAAGCCTCCACCATAGAATGTGTATAATCCAGAGGACCTTCGATGGCTGCCAGCGCTGCTTTCTGGGAAATGGATGCCGTTCCGGAAGTATATTGTCCCTGCAGACGGGCACAAGCCGAAGCGATCCACTCAGGGGCAGCGATATAGCCAATTCGCCAGCCGGTCATTGAAAACCCCTTGGAAACACCATTAACGATAATCACCCGGTCTTTCATTTCGGGAATCTCCGCAATGGAAGCATGATGGCCCTCATAATTAATGTATTCGTATATTTCATCAGAAATAACAAAAACATGAGGATGACGCTCAAGCACTTTTGCCAGAGCCTTCAACTCATCCAATGCATATACACTTCCTGTGGGATTACAGGGGCTGCTAAATAGTAAAATCCTGGTTTTAGGCGTAATGGCCTCTTCCAGTTGCTCAGGAGTAATTTTAAAATCCTGATCGATACCGGCATGAATGAAAACAGGTTCACCACCTGCCAATTTTGCCATGGGAGGATAACTCACCCAGTAAGGTGAAGGAATAATTACCTCGTCTCCTTCATTGACAAGAGAATAAAGCACATTGGCAAGTGCCTGTTTTCCACCTGTGGACACTACAATCTGAGAAGCTTTGTATTCCAGATTACTATCGCGTTTAAATTTGGCAACAATAGCATCTCTCAATTCGGGAATTCCCGGAACCGGAGTATAGTTGGTGAAATCATCTTTAATGGCAGCAATGGCTGCTTCTTTTACATATTCAGGAGACGGGAAGTCAGGTTCGCCCAGACTCAAATTGATAATGTCTTTCCCCTGGTTGCGCAACTCCCTGCTTCGCTGAGACATCGCAATAGTTTCTGATTCAGGCAATTGGGCCAATCTGTCTGATAATTGTTCCATGTTATCTAAAATATTTAGGGCCGGCAACCCCGGCCAATATTAAATTACACACACTCTTTGTCCAAGAATTCACAAAAATAGATCTTTTTTCGTCCCCTGCAAGTTGTGAAACCCCCTGAAATATCAGATTTTCGATTAACTTTGTTGACCACACGATAAAAACCAAAATTTTATGCAAGACTCTGCTATTATATGGATTACAGCCCCCATCGCACTGGTTGCCATTTTCACCCTGATACTTGTTAAGTGGTTTCTGGATCATGAATCCAAAAAACGACGCCAGGATTTTTTGATGAATCATGGTAGCACAATACTTACCCAAAGACTTCAGGCTTTTGAAAGATATGCACTGTTTCTGGAAAGAATTTCTCCGGAATCACTGGTTTTGCGTGAACAGCAAAAAGACATGAATGCCTTTCAATTGCAGAATCATTTACTGCGCACCATCAGGACAGAGTTTAACCATAACATGGCCATGCAAATATATATCCCTTCCGAAACCTGGGAACAAATAAAAAAAGCCCGGGAAGAAGTTTCCCGGCTCATAAATACTTCTTCCACACAGGTTCCGCCTACCGTTCCTTCATTTGAACTGGGGCGCCGGATTATTGAAGATGCAGGAACCACGGCCAATCAATCTGTAAAGAAAGCACTGGAAAATATACGAAAAAACATTGATGAAATGGGAATTCGGTAGAATAGCTTAACGCAGAAAACCTCTGATCGATCTATTGGACAAAAAAAGAAAAAGGCCATCTCCAACAAGTAGAGACAGCCTCGGTCTTAAAGGAAAGGAAAAGAAGTCCTTCAATTTATATTAAAAGTATTTTTTCATTCCGTCGGAGAAAACCAACATCATATAAGTCATGACTATTCTATTTATCTTTTTTCAAAACCCCTGTTTACTAACAAAAAGATTCTTCAATGCCTACAGAATAAAAGAATCATTTAACTTCTGACTTAGCCCACGGAAACATCTCTATCTATTCCTGATTGGAACCTGCTCTGTCGGCTTTCAGCTTTTCCGCAATGGATTGCCCCAGTATACGGCACTCTTCGTACTTTTGTTTCTTCAATGCATGCTTTTCTTCTACAGCATTACCAATTATTTCCCATTTCAGGTCTTCGCCAAACTCTCTGAGTCGTTTGGCTGCTGTTCCTGCCCAGGTAAATGATCCCAACACTCCCAAATAGTGGTCTTTTACCCCCATGTGCCTGAGTTTATTCACCAGCGACTCCATATTGGGATGCAACTCATTGCTATATGTAGGACTTGCCAAAACCAAAGCTTTGTATTTAAAAATATCTGAAATAATATAAGAGGAATGCGTTTTGGAAACATCATAAATCCGGATATCCCGAATACCAGCTTCAGCGATAGCCCTTGCAGTGACCTCGGCCATCTCCTCAGTATTTCCGTACATAGATGCATAAGCGACAACAACTCCCTCGTGAGTTTTATGGCTACTCCACTCATCATACATTTCAAGCACTTCGGCAATATGGCTGCGAAGGATAGGACCATGAGTGGCAGCAATCATCCTGATATCCAACCCTCCCAGTTTTTCCAAAGCCTTTTGCACCGGACTACCATATTTACCTACAATGTTGGAATAGTATCGACGCATTTCATCATGAAACCAGGAAAAATCCATTTCATCATCGAAAATACCTCCATCCAATGTTCCAAAACTGCCAAATGCATCGGCCGAAAACAAGATTTTCTGCGACTGTTCATAAGTCACCATCGTTTCGGGCCAGTGTACCATTGGAGCCAGGTAGAACTGAAGTTTATGTCTTCCAAGTTCCAACTCGTCCCCCTCTTTCACCTCAACCAAATTCTCTGTAATTCCAAAAAATCCTTCAATCATCGGAAGCGTCTTCTTATTTCCCACAATCTTCATGTTAGGATAAAGTTGACGGATAATATTCACGGAACCTGCATGGTCGGGCTCCATGTGATTAATCACAAGATAATCAACAGGTTTATCTCCTATAATGGCATGAATTTTCTTCAGAAACTTCTCCACCTGCCCGATTTCCACAGTGTCCAGCAGGGTTACTTTTTCATCATCAATGAGATAAGAGTTGTAAGCAACCCCTCTGGGAAGAGGCCACATATTTTCAAAAAGTTCAGTACGTCGGTCGTTGACACCTACATAATAAATATCTTCAGATAATTGAACCGGTTGATACATAAATCAATATTTTACTATTACGAATTTGTTACTTTCAATTTTTTCATCAATGAGGTAAATAATTACCCGTTTCTGTTACAATCTGACAATAGCTAATTGCCGGTAACTACTGCTTTCGGATCAATAACCATACATCAGCATACTGAGGATAATGATTTCGAATGGAGGAAATGTTGTTCCTCGCCGGCTGTTCTTCATTATAAGCAGCAACCGATACCCGGAACAAACCGTTTTCATTCTCCAGAATAACAGGCACAAATCCCTCGTCAATTAACTGCGCCTTGTAATTCCGGGCATTATCAATATACCGGAACGACCCAATAATGACATAGTATTTGTAAATATTTTCAGTGGTTTCCTCCACATCTATGGTTTTTACTCGTTCTTCCCTCACCACAATTGCCGGCTCCTGCTCCTCCTCTGTGTCGTTTTCTTCATCTGAAGGCAGAAAGTCATCACGCACCTCTATTCCATCATTTTTGACCCCCTCGGCATACGGAGACGACCCCATTTTTGATGACCCCTTTCGCATAGAGGCACAAGATGACAATAGAAATAACGTCACCAAAAACAAAACACTATTTTTCCACATCTTCCAGTCTATTTTTGTTCAAAAAAACAAATTTGCTCTTTTTCAATATATTGAATAGAATAAACTTCTTTGATTTGAAGTCTTTTATTACCCGGTTCTCCTCCAACGCAGGAACGGCACCAAAATTGCAAAAAAATTCAATGGCAACAAATAAGAGACTATTTAAAAATAGAATAAAAAGTTTTCTGATACAGAGAAATAATTGAGTAGCTTATTTCAAATGAACAAAAACTATGAGTTTCGACCATTTATCGAGTCCATCGATAAAGAGAAAACACAGAGGGCACAAAGGATAAAATCGCAAAGCGATTTTTGGCTCCTTACTGGCTGTGGTTACTCAATTTGGTATG
>DHQK01000118.1:10892-26991 GCA_002411085.1 Marinilabilia sp. UBA5340
TATTCTCTGTGTAAAATTTAAAAACTGAAGAACATTGATACCAATTGGGCGAAAGCTTTTCATAAAAAACAAATAATTTACGGAATATTCAAGCAAAACAGTTACCAATAAAGTTGTATTTTTACCGCCCCTTTTATTTATTATCATAGTTCAGGTTGTCGATCATCCGGAAGGATAAAAAACGTGTAAAACAATTAAAATCAACAACATCTCAATCAAAGGGAATATCAAAACCAAAACAGATCAAAAATGGCCATCAAACAGTTGACCAAACGAAATAAGAATAAGGGAAAAAGGCTTATGCTCTTTTTTCTGATTGTATCAATCATCATTGCTATCGGAGCATGGCAGGCCTTAAAATATCACCAAAAGGTTTTCGCTCCCAATGTGAAACTTGATGGGAATAGAACTGAAAGTTTTTATATCCCTACAGATGCTACCTTCGAAGATGTAGCAGGGTTATTTAAAGTATCAGGCTTTCTGAAAAATACTGACTCCTTCATCTGGCTTGCCAAAATAAAGGACTATCCCGGAAATATTAAACCAGGTCATTATCTGGTAAAAGAGGGTATGAATAACAATGAATTGGTGAATATGTTACGGGCCGGACTTCAAACTCCGGTGAAACTGACTTTCAACAACGTCAGAACCAAAGAAGATCTGGCAGGAAAGGTAAGCAAACTCATCGAAGCCGATTCAATTTCACTCCTCAAAGCCCTGATAGACTCCACCTTACTGGAACAATACGACTTTACCCCAGCCACTATACCAGCCATGATTATTCCCAATACTTATGAAATATGGTGGAACACCGATGCCAAAGAATTTATCAAACGCATGCACCGCGAATATGAGAAATTCTGGAACAATCAACGACTGGAAAAAGCAAAAGCAGCAGGAATGAATCCGGTGGAAGTATCCACACTGGCAAGTATAGTAGATGAAGAAACGATCAAAAACGATGAGAAACCCCGGGTAGCCGGCCTTTACATTAACAGACTGGAACGGGGGATTCGACTGCAGGCCGACCCTACCATCAAATTTGTTTTGGGTGATTTCACCATCAACCGGGTTTTATCAAGAGATCTGGAGATAGACTCTCCTTACAATACTTATATGTACCGGGGATTGCCTCCGGGGCCCATTCGGTTTCCGTCCATCAGTGGCATAGAAGCGGTGTTAAATCACGAAAACCACAATTATCTGTACATGTGCGCCAAAGATGATTTTTCGGGCTACCACAATTTTGCCAAAACACTTCGCCAGCACAATATCAATGCAGCAAAATATCGACGGGCACTGAGCCAGAGAAGAATCTGGAGATAAAGTTACAAGATATTCACTTCAGGATGTAAGCGAATACCAAACTGCGCATAGACGTCCTTTTGAATTTGTTGAGCAAG
Organism: Marinilabilia sp. UBA5340; assembly: GCA_002411085.1. Lineage (GTDB taxonomy): Bacteria > Bacteroidota > Bacteroidia > Bacteroidales > Marinilabiliaceae > Marinilabilia. The sequence continues at coordinate 12,296 of DHQK01000118.1, forward strand.
TTCTTCAATTTCCTTGCCTGAGGCCCGCCCCAGGTTTACAAGTACCAGGGCCTGGTTTTTATGAACCCCTGCCTGTCCCCTTTCGCGGCCTTTCCAGCCAGCCCTTTCGATAAGCCAACCTGCAGGAATTTTTACCTTTTGTTTGTCTGGCAGAACATAACCGGGTATTGCGGGCCATTTTTCCTGGAGCTGATAAAAAAATGAGCTATCCACCACCGGATTTTTAAAAAAGCTTCCGGCATTTCCCAATTCCTCCGGCTCGGGAAGTTTTTCTTTGCGAATATCCACGATGGCTTTACGGATATTTCTCAAACTCTCCCCCCCCAAACTTTCCACACGTTCTTTTACAGCTCCATAACCTGTTGAAAACACCGGTTTCCTTTTAAGCCTGAGCACCAATCCGGAAACCACCAGTTTGTTTTTCAAAGGCCCTTTAAAGATGCTATAGCGATAATCAAATGCACATTCGGTTTGGGTTTTGCGAAACAGAGAGCCATCTTCCAACATAAAACCTTCAACAGCCTCCACCACATCTCCTATTTCAACCCCATAAGCTCCAATATTCTGAACTGCTGCAGCTCCGGCATGTCCAGGAATATAAGAAAGGTTCTCTATGCCACCCAGTCCTTTTGAAACTGCCCATTCAACACAAGCATCCCATTCTTCACCGGCAGCAAAACGCACCAGCACATCATCACCCTGTTCTTCAACAATCTCAATTCCGCGGAAATCTGGGTAAACAATTGTCCCGTCAAAATCTTTGGTAAACAACAAATTGCTACCTCCTCCAAGAACAAAAATATTTTCAAGGGGCTGTTTTTCCTGAAGCCATTTTCTCAATTCTTCCGGTTCTCCGAATTGAAAAAAGTCACGAGCCAAAACATTCAGCCCAAAAGTATTGTATGGTTTTAAAGAGTGATTTCTGAAATATTGCATGGAAAACAAAAAAGATTATCGATAAAATTCAGGCCCGCTATTTCTGGTCATCCAATGGTGGCCCGTAATAACCGGTGTTGTAATAACCATAGCGCTTGTCTCCGGGATTGATGTCGTTTAGAACAAGTCCCACTCGAGATATCTTCTCATGCCTGAGCTCATTGATAGTGGTTGCAAAATGATCCCGGTGAGTCAAACCTGCCCGCACAACAAACAAACGGCAATCAGAGTATTGTATCAATATACGGGCATCAGCAACCAGACCGATGGGAGGTGTATCTACAACAATAACATCAAACTGACTTCTCAGGTAGTCAAAAAGATTTTTGGTTCGTTCTCCGGCAATCAACTCTGATGGATTGGGGGGTGTCACCCCGGAAGGAACCACCCACATATTTTCTACCTGCGAAGGATAAATAATTTCTTCCAGCTTGTTCTGTCCCGACAGATAATTGGATATACCAATATTCTGGTTTTTATCAAAAAGTTCCGACAATCTGGGCTTGCGCATATCAAATCCCAAAAGAGCTACCTTCTTGCCTGATATAGCAAAGACTGTGGCCAGATTCAATGCACAAAATGTCTTTCCCTCCCCGGTGTTTGTAGAGGTCAGCAAAACCACCTGATGAGACTCCTCGGCCAGCATAAACCGAATCTTTGTGCGCAATGACCTGAATGATTCGGCCAACAAAGAGTTGGGGGTTTCTCTGATGGCATTTTCGCTCACGTCTTTGTTGCGAACAATACTGCCCATATTAGGGAAATCGCCGGCTATGGCTTCCATTTCCTGCTTGTCTCGTATCCTGGTATTCAACATTTCACGAAGCCCTATGATAGCTGCCGGAATGATCAGCGACAATAAAAATGCTTTACCATAATTGCCCTTCTTGTCGGGAGAGACAACTCCTGAAATGGAGGCCTGATCCAGAATTTCATTATCAGGAATATTCGATGCCTTGGCAATCTGAGTTTCTGAATTCTTCTGAAGCAAAAAGGTATAAATGGCATCGTTGAGTTTAAAAGCTCTTTCTAGTTCCAGGTATTCTTTCTCCAGCTCAGGCAAATTATTCATTCTTGCAGAAAGCGCTCCAATTTGCTGCCTTATTTCGCCCTGCTGAACAATGATGGATTCCATCCTTTTATCAATGGCCTGAATCATGGTCTCACTTACAATTTTGAGTTCCTGATCCAACTGACGGTAATAAGGATTGGAAGTACCTGCGGTATTTTCTACAGATTTCAGTTCGGACAGAACATCCATATATTTGCCGACCAGCTCATTGACTACACCGGCGTTATCATGAGCAAATGCAGACAGCAGGTAATCCTCTTTCATGTCTCCGGTTTCCAAACGCTGTTTCAATTGTTTAAAAAAATCATATTTGATTTCCAACAAACGAAGATCCTTTTCTTTTTCGATAAATTGCTCTGCCAGCCGGGAAGCAAATTCCGAAGGCACCATAAAACGGTTTTCTTTACGAAAATCCATCAGTTGCTTCTGGGTTTCGTTCAAGGTATCAGCAACATTTTTCAACTGTCGCTGAATAAAATCCAGCGAACGGGAGGCCATATCATTCTTACGCTCAAGATTGGTCTCCACAATCACTTCGGACAACACATCCAGAAATGCGATAATTTTATGAGGATTATGCCCCGTACTTCCAATAAATACGATGGAAGATCCCTCTCTGTAATTACTTACGGATACTCTCGAACGATAGCGCGCAGTAAGTTGATCATGAGAATGAAACTGCACAAAATATTCCCCCTGACCGGAACTCAACCCTCTTCGCGGAGAAATCCTGAAGGAAAAATTGGGATGCTGAATCAACTCTCCGGGTTTTACTGTCTCTTCGAAAGCAAAAGGCACGGCCCGTCCAACATTTCTTCCGGTATCGAAACGATGCAGAATTCCTGATTCAGCATTGGCTGATACTTTCAAATTTCCATCATCGAGAATCGAAATATACAGTGGAACACTCAGAATCTGAGGCGAACTCTCCTCTATCTCAATAACAAAAGGCGCAGACTGATAGAGTTCAGTATCTTTGAACCTGCCATCGGCAAAGTAAGAAACCCGAAAATCAAGGCGATCAATCACTTCACGAATGGTTTTCTGCGACCGTATAATAAAAGACTGGTTTTCAATATTTCGCACCTCAGCAGAGAGTCCAAACCCCTCCATCAGATTGATATCCTGCATCATTTTCTCACTTTCACTCTTAAAGAGCATCGTGACGGTTCCCTTATAAACCGGAAGGGTATAACGGTGATAAAGATAAACACCGGCAAGAAACAGGGGGATACTTAAGGCAAAAAGATACCAGTGGCGCCAAACCAACCGGGCAATTTTTTTGATATCTGAAAAGCCATCACTTTTGAATGCTGGGGAATTTCCCGAAAAATTGGATGGCCCTTTTGGGGGCGTTGCCATGCTGAATGAATTTTGTTTCAAGGTGCTAAAATAACCAACAAACACCAATAAAAAAAACCGGAAGTTCCGGTTCTGATAAGTCAAAATTGCTCAATTTCGTCGCACGAACTGCGAAATTTTGGATGCATTTTTCATAAACAGGGTACGCACTCCTCCAATCTGATGATTTTTCAAAGCCCGCAAATCTTCGCTGGATTTGGCAAACACGTTACGAAGTGATTTATTACTGGCTCCACCGAGCCTCATGCGCACCAACACTTCCGGCAAGTATTCCACTTTTACTGTGGGCACCGACAGGGCCCTCAACAACCATTCATAATCGGCAGAAATGCGGTATTCCGTATTAAACTCTCCTATTTTCCCTAAAAAATCCCGGTTCACATACACCGTTGGATGTGGAGGCATCCAGCCACGCTGCAGATGCTGCCGGCGGAAAGATCCACTTCTCCAGTAACGAATAACTTTTTCAGGATTATCGGCACTCACATACTCCAAATCTCCATACAGCAGGTGAAAACCGGATTCATCAAATCTACTATCAATATTTTCAAGCACTTGCCTTGATGCGAAGATATCGTCCGCATGAATAAAACCTATCACTTCGCCACTGGCCATCCGAATACCTTTATTCATCGCATCATAAATTCCGCTGTCAGGTTCACTGATCCAATGATCCACCACATCCGAATTCCTTTTCAGAATATCCAGTGTATCATCCGTTGAGCCACCATCCACAACTATATATTCGAAATCATCAAAACTTTGACGACGTACCGAATCTATGGTTTCCTTGAGGGTAGCACCCGACTGATAAGTTACCGTAATAAGAGATATCCGCTTGCTCATCTGTTTCTTAATTTATCAGGTAAAGCTATTTGGGGTAAACTCCGGTCTGACTTTGACGCATTTTTTTTGCTTTGATACGAATAAAAAAAGCCGGGAGGTAAAACACCACAAATCCCAATACGAGATTGAGCCCCATAAGTTTCAACATCCCCAGGTCTTTCAGCCAAAAGTTGAATGCTATAAAAAAGATATTCACTCCACCCAGAATCAGCGCAATTTGAAGATGAGAAAACCCAAGCGTCAAAAGACGGTGATGAATATGGTTTTTATCGGCCACGAAAGGTGAATTTCCCTTCGACAATCTTAAAAAGAAAACGCGGAGGGTGTCGATTACCGGAACAATAAGGATACCCACGACCACTGCAGGTGCTGAAATCATTTGAATGTTCAGATTATTCCTAACTGCCGGTGTATTTTCTTCCATAAACTCCAACGACAGTGTAGCCAGAATAAAACCAATGATCATGGAGCCTGTATCTCCCATAAATATTTTCTGTTCTTTGGAAAATACATTGTAATACAGAAAAGCCAGGAGTGCTCCAAGAATGATGGCTCCAAGAATGGTAATATGAATATTTTCATTCAGGTAAAACCAAACAGTGAAGGTAAGAATTGATACCATACCACTTATGGCAGCGAGTCCATCCACCCCATCAATAAGATTAAAGCCATTGACAATAAATATTACAAATAAAATCGAAATGGCCATACTGGAAAAATAATCGGGCTGAAGTCCAAAGAAACCATGAAAATCGGTGAGTCGTAAATCGCCAAACCCTACAATGATAAATGCTGCCAGAATTTGCCCCAACAGCTTCATCATCGGTGCAGTGATCAAAATATCATCTTTGATACCAATGGAGAATATTACCAGTAAAGCAGGGATTATGAAGGGTATAGAACGAAAATCAAACCAATCGATATACAAAGAATATGTGAATAAAAAGCCAATAAAAATACCGAGTCCCCCCAGATTGGGCACCTTTTGTTTGTGAATTCTCCTCTTCCCCGGTTCATCAAATAAATTCTTGGAATACGAAACCCTTAGAATTGTTGGAATTGATAGAAACACCAACAAAAAAGAGAGAATTGCGGCAAACAAGATCATTAAGATTGTCGAATAATCATTCATTCGTTCAAAAAAAAGATTAAGGACAGAAAGTAGCTGGTCAAATAATATAACAGCCCAAAAACTTTCTATTTTCGCATAGCCCTATTAAATTAATATCAGAAAGTATGATTCTGCAAATTTATGAAACCCTTTTGAGAAAGTTAAATTTATGAATGTTTAATTTTAGAAAAGAAAACCATAAATTTGGCCGTTAAACCGGATACAAAATTTCATTATGCTAATAAATATGTCCTTTCTGCCCCCAAAATCCCATTCACGGATTCCGCAGCTGCTCTTTTTTGTCTTTCTGACAGTCGTGGCCGTAAGTTGTATTCCCCAAAAAGAAACAGTCTATCTGCAGGATCAATCGGATGATCGCAATTATCAGAATCCATATTCCGACCTGACTTCCATCACCGAACGCTATATTCTCCGTCCCAACGACCAATTATATATACAGGTAAATACGAGTAACCCAAAACTTTCTGATTTTTTTAACCCCAGTCGTTCATCAGGAGGCGGAAACACCCAGCAAAACCAGTCGCTTTATACCTATCTGATCGATGATAGTATGAACATTGACTTTCCCTTTGTGGGAAAAGTGAACCTGGAAGGATGCAACCTGCAACAAGCCCGTGAAAAAATGGGAAAAGTGCTGATCCCTTTTGTGAGTGATGCACATGTGAAACTGCGACTGGCCAGCAACTCATTTGTCATTCTTGGAGAAGTGGGGAGCCCGGGACGCATCAATATGGGAAAAGAACAGATCACCATTTATGAAGCCATCGCACTGGCCGGTGATGTAAGAAGCTTTGGAAAACGAAAAGAAATTAAGATTGTGCGTCCTGATGGAGACGGTTACAAAACTTTTTTTGTAGATATTACGGATAACAATATCGTTGGATCAGACGAATACTATGTTTATCCCAATGATCTGATTTATGTTCGCCCTATGAAAGCCAAAAGTTTTGGCATCGGAGAAACCTTCTCATTTGGCATCATCAGCTCCGTACTTGCGCTATATCTTACAATTGAGGCCATTTCCCGTTAGTTTATATCTAAAAATAAAGCCCACCAACAACAATGCAGCAACAAAACAATCGTCCCGGAAATTTGCAGAATAACCTGAATCAGAATCAGTCTTCCCAGTTTATGCTGGACTACAAGAAGCTGCTTTTTGATTTGCTCCGTTTTTGGTGGCTTTTTGCTATTACCGTTCCACTTGCACTGGGAATTGTGTTTGCCATTCATCGATACTCCTCCCCTGTTTACCGGGCCTCCATGTCGATGCTGATGGAAGAAAGAGGCAATGAGAATTCAAGAGAAAACATGATGGAAGGTTTTGGTCTCACTCCTGGGCAAAGAAACCTGGACAATCAAATCGCGGTTCTTACATCCCGGGATATCATTCGCAAAACCATTGATCAACTGGATTTCCACATCAGCTATTTTGCAGCAGGAAGAGTTAAAAACACCGAAATTTATGCCAATCCCGGCTTTCTGGTAAAAATTGATTCTTCTGCAACCCAGATACTGAATGTTCCCATCTATTTAACCGTTTTAAATGAGCAGCAGTTTGAACTTTCAGTAAAGACTGAAGGCTTCAATACCATCCAATATAGTAACGAAACGACTCAGGGAAACGGAAGTATCATTGATTTTCAGGAAACCTTCAACTTTGGAGAGCTGATAGAAACCCCATGGCTAAGAGTCGTAATAGAAAACAAGGGGATCAAAAGTAGCCCGGACAAAGCTTATTTTTTCCAATTCAACAACCCTGAGAGCCTGACAGCCAGGTACTCATCTGTTCTCTCAGCTCAAAAGGCAGGTGAAAATTCTTCAATTGTAAATATTTCAGTTACCGGGCATAACCACCAGAAAAATGTGACCTTTTTGAATAAACTATCCGAAACATTCATCGATGCCAACCTTGCAAAAAAAAATCAGATAGCCACCAACACTATCAATTTTATTGAAGAACAACTCATCATTATTTCCGATTCTTTATCACAGAAAGGAACGGAACTGAGTTCATTCCGAACCGAACACCAAATACAGAGCATTAGCTCTGAAGCCGAGCATCTGTTTACTCAGATACAGGAACTCAACACCCGCATTTCAGAGAAACGTCTGACCTACAACTATTACGATTATCTGGATCAATATTTCTCTGCAGAAAATGTGCTGAACAAAGGACTGGCTCCTGCATCTTACAATATTGATAACCCTATCATCTCCAATCAGATCAGTAAAATACTGGAATTGAACAATGAACGCCTTACATTGGAAGGGCAGTCCAATCCCTACAAAAAAGAACTGGACAAGCAGATAATGGTTGCCCGCAATACGCTGATGGAGGCTATCAACAATCAAAAAAGCATTATTGATGAGTCCATATCGCGACTGGAGAATGAAAAAAGATCCATCACCCGGCAACTTTACCGATTACCCGAAAAAGAACGAAGACTACTCGGTATTGAACGACAGTTTGATCTAAACAGTGAGGTATATACTTTTTTACTCCGAAAACGATCGGAAGCACAGATTCAGAAAGCATCCAATACCTCGGATCATTCAGTTCTGGAAAAACCCCGATTCACGGGTACTGTTTATCCCAAAACCACATCGAACAACCAAAAGGCACTCTTTGCAGGCATTATTTTACCACTCATTTTTATTGTCTTGCGTCAGTTACTAAACAATAAAATCACCTCGGTTGACGAAATTGAAAAACTTACCAGTGCTCCGGTTATCGGACACATCATGCATAGTCACAAAGGGGTGACCAATGTCGTGGCCGGTCATCCCCGATCCATTATTACGGAGACATTCCGAAGGGTACGCACCCGCCTGGAATACCTGACAGCCAATAAAGAAACACCTGTGATTTCGGTATCCAGCTCCATGCCCGGAGAAGGAAAAACATTTTGTGCCCTCAATCTGGCAGCTGTGTTTGCCTATTCGGGAAAGAAGACTGTACTCATTGGATATGATATGAGAAAGCCCGGATTGAATAAAATCCTGAATTTAGATGATTATGAAGGGCTTTCACAGTATTATATTGGCAAAGTGTCGCTCGACAATATCATCCATAATACGGAACAAGAGAATCTGTTTGTAATACCCTCGGGCGCAGTACCTCCCAATCCCTCGGAGCTGATCTCCTCGGCCAAAACAGATGAATTGTTTGAGGAACTCCACCGCCGGTTTGACGTAATCATCCTTGACACCCCACCCATGGGCGTAGTTGCCGATCCGGTTTTGCTGGCACGAAAATCCGATACCCTTATTTTCCTGGCCCGTCAGAATTACACCATCCGGGAAGCCTTTTCAGACACGCTGGGACACCTGGGGATTGAAGGCATAAAGAATGTGGGCATCCTCTTCAATGACATCCAGGTAAAAAGAGGGAAAAAAGGAATTAAATATGGTTATGGATATGGGTATGGCTACGGATATGGGTATGGTTATGGATATGGGCATGGATATTATGAGGAACAGTAAGCTAATGTCAAAGAACAATTATTAATGGGCTACAAAAGAATTTTGAAGCTCCTTTATGAATGACATTATTGCAAACATTTAAGACCTGAGAATTGCCTCCCTTTTAAGGATACCCGATAAAAAGGGTAGCAAATGGAGGTTTAAAGAGGATAAAAGGTAATCACAGACACAACTTTACCACATGAAATTGCGATCATTATTACGTTACATCATAATTTTTATAGTTTCACTGACAGTCCGGGGCATCCATGCACAGGTCTACAACAGCTGGAACAACCATGCCATGAATCCGGTTGAGAGAGTGCTGTATGTACCGGGACAAAACCTACACAGTTCAGTGGGACCGGTTCGCCTCGACGAAGTAGCACAATACAACGATCTGGACTCACTCATTCAAAGAGGTATCCCACAATCGCAGAGCCAACGCAATATTTTCGGTCGATTTTTCTCAGAAGATCTTTTTTCCTGGAGAGAGAATGACGTTAAAATCCGTATCAATCCGCTTTTCAACTTCGAAATGGGTCGGGACGGTGCTACCGGGGAGAATTGGTTTGTCAACACCCGGGGAGCTATGATTGAAGGACAATTGGGCAAAAATGTAGGTTTTTATATTGACTTATATGAAAACCAGGCCACCCTTCCGGGATATATCAATGATTTTGCCAATGAAAGAGATGTGGTTCCGGGTCAAGGACGACGCAAAGATTTTGGAGATGACGGACATGATTATGCTCAATCAACAGGATACCTAAGTTACAATGCAGGACGTTGGTTCAATTTCCAGGCAGGTTTTGGAAAACATTTTATCGGGGACGGCCATCGCTCACTATTTTTGTCTGATGTAGCTTACAGCTATCCATACATGAAGATGACAGCCACTTTCCTGAAAGCCAAGTACATGTTTATGGTAAGCGAACTAAAAGATTACTATCGCGACCAGACATTGGGCGACACCCGATTTCGCTCGAAGTACGGAGCCTTTCATTACCTGAGTTGGAATATTGGCGATCGGTTTAATCTGGGACTTTTCGAAAGTGTGATATGGGCTGCCAACGATACAGTGGGACAGCGAGGCGTTGATCCCAATTACCTGGTTCCACTGGTCATGTATCGCCCGGTGGAATACAACCTGGGGTCGCCGGACAATATGACATTGGGAATCAGCATAAAATACATCCCCTGGAAAGACGCGGCTCTTTATGGTCAGTTTGTTTTAGGGGAATTTAAGGCTGATGAAGTTTTCTCAGGCGAAAAATGGTGGGCCAATAAACAAGGCTTTCTGCTTGGTCTGAAAACCTACGATTTTTTGGGAATTAAAAATTTTGATTTCCAAACTGAGTACAGCCAGGTAAGACCTTACACTTACTCTCATTATCAACCTATCACAAACTACGGACATTTTTATCAGGAACTGGCTCATGTATTGGGTGCCAATTTTCGGGAAAGCATCACTTTTCTCCGATATCGCAATCACAGATGGCATTTTGAGTTAAAGACCCAGATTGCCACCAAAGGACTTGACTATTCGGAGGAGGTCAGCTACGGTGGAAATATTCACCGTCCCAATGTAACCAGGCCGGGTGATTATGGCCACAGCATTGGTCAGGGGCTAAAATCTGATCTGACTCAGGTGGAGTTTAATGTCAGATACCTCATCAATCCGCGCAATAATATGAACCTGCAGATTGGCATCAGAAACCGAAAGATGAGTAATGAATTGCAAACAGAAGAGGGAAATTACCTTTATATGGCTTTTCGGACCTCACTCAGAAATATTTACTACGACTATTTCTAACCAATAAGTCCGTTAAAGAAAGTATAAACACAGAGACGCAATGGCCCAAAGATATTATTATGAGAGATTTACACAACGCAGCACTCGTCACACAAACAATTAATTACCAACCAGTTGTAAAAAGTTAAAGGAGCATTGTTTTAAACATATTTTTACCACCTCTTTTTAACCGGTTCGGCTGGATTTCCGCGATAGATGGTATTCGCTTCCATTTTTGAGGGTGCCACACTCAGCACCGATAATACAGAATGTGAATAGCACACCGAATTACCCGGGACAATCGCATTGGCTCCTATCCAGACTCCGTCGTCGAGCACAATTTCGCCAATCATCAGATCAAAGGTCTCATTTCGGTAATTATGATTTCCGCAAAGCAGCAAAGCACCCTGAGAAAGGCAGCAATTGGCCCCAATCGTAATATGGGCAAGGTTATCAATCCAGACATTTTCTCCAATCCACGAATGATTGCCAATCTTAAGGTTCCAGGGATATTTAATATTCACACGGGGTTTGATAACAACCCCGGCCCCAATTTTGGCTCCAAAGAGCTTCAGAAAGAACACTTTTAATCCTGAAAAAGGAAACAACCCATTGGTAAAGAACAATGAATTAACAAAATACCATATTGTTCTGATAAATATCCCTTTGCCGGGATGGTACCAACTATTGTCATATTTGGACAAATCCACTTGCATAATCTCAATTTTGCTGTGAATATAGTAAATTACAGTCAATCAAAGAAAACTGCCCCTGGTCGGTTTTCCCGTCAAAAAACTCTTTACGTTAACCATTAATTATTGTAAATTATGTGAAAAATAGTAATCCCATTATTGATCGACAAAGTTCCCTTTTGGGTTTTCCAATTGATTGATAATTTAAAACGCAATTCGATGAAGACATTCAGTTACCTTTTTAGTACTTTGCTGCTTGTCGCAATTCTGACAAGTTGTAGCAACAAACCCAAAATCGGGTTTTTAATGGACACTCTTGATATTGATCGTTGGCAAAAGGACAAGGAACTGTTTGAAAAAAAAGTTGAAGAACTGGGAGGTACTGTTATGGTTAGGGTGGCTGATGGTAATTCTCCCAAGCAGTTGGAACAAGCCATGGATTTAATTTACAAAAAAGTTGACGCCCTGGTAGTCATCCCGGTTGATCTTTATGCTTCCAGAGATATCGTAAAAGAAGCTCACAAAAAAAATATCCCCGTTATTTCGTACGACAGAATGATCCGGGATTGCGATGTGAATTACTATGTATCTACGGATAATATCAACATTGGAGAACAACAGGCCGGGTATCTGTCCAAAATTGCTCCGGTAGGGAAATATGCCCTGCTTGGAGGCCCCCAGAAGGATAACAATGCGGCCCTGTTGCATTTGGGATGGATGAACGTACTTCAGCCTCTGATTCAAAAAGGAGACATTGAAATTGTACTGGATCAATATGTTGACAATTGGAATGCAGAAGAAGCTTATACTATCATACGTGACTTTCTGAACAATTCCACCCCTGAATTGGATGCCATCATTGCCGGAAACGATGAACTGGCCTCCGGAGCAATCATGGCATTGCAGGAGCATAATCTTCAGCGCGAAGTGCTGGTTGCCGGACAAGATGCCGATATTGAAGCCATTCGTAACATTGTAGCCGGATATCAGACCATTACTATTTTTAAACCTATTGATGCCATGGCTTACACTGCAGCCGAAATGGCTGTAAAACTGGCTAAAGATGAAGGCCCTTACAATACGAATGTTACTGTTCATAATGGTTTCAAACTGGTACCTTCTATTCTGCTTCCCTCGCAAATTGTAAACAGCCAAAACATAAAAATGACTGTAGTGTCTGAAGGATTTGTTGAGGAAGAAGATATCTATGAATATCAGGTGGAATAAAGCGATTAGCTTTTAGCTCGTAGGTTATAGGTCATAGTTGGTAGGTCATGGCTTTTTAAGCTGGCCGCTGACAAGGAGCAAGGCCGGATGCAGATAATAATATAGAGCATTACGCAGCACTACCTCATCAAGAAAGGATGGTGGATTATGAGATATGAAGTCCTCAGAATCCACCATCCTCTTTATAAATATTACATTTGTAGAAAAAAAGAATTCTATGCTTCTTGAAGATACTATATGCGCTATATCCACTGCTCCGGGAAGTGGTGCTATTGCAGTTGTTCGTATTGCCGGCCCTGATGCCCTGACTATTGTGGAAAAGATATTCCGTCCTGCCACAAAAAACAAGAAATTATCGGAACAAGCACCCCATACTGCTCACTTCGGAACCATCAACAACGGCACCAAAGAAATAGACGAAGTGGTGGTCACCATTTTTAAAGGGCCACGCTCGTTTACTGGTGATGACATCGCCGAAATTTCCTGCCACGGAGCCCCTATTATTCAGCAGGAAATCCTTCACCTGCTCACCGATAACGGTGCACGCCTGGCGCGTCCCGGAGAATTCACCCAACGTGCCTTTCTTAACGGAAAGATGGATCTTAGTCAGGCCGAAGCTGTGGCCGACCTCATCGCTTCGCGCAGCGAATCGGCCCGCCGGGTTGCCCTCAAGCAGATGAAGGGAGGGTTCTCCAATGAACTCATCAACCTCAGAAGCAAATTACTGGAGTTTACTTCCCTGATTGAACTGGAACTGGATTTCAGTGAAGAAGATGTGGAGTTTGCAGACCGCGTTCAACTCATCGCACTGGTGGATGAAATAGACAGTGTTCTCAGTCGCCTGATCAACTCCTTTTCGTTAGGAAATGCTATCAAAAACGGAATTCCGGTTGCAATAGTGGGACATACCAATGCCGGCAAATCAACACTTCTCAATGCATTACTTCAGGAAGAAAGAGCCATTGTCTCCGACATTCACGGAACTACCCGGGATGTCATCGAAGATGTGATGACCATTCATGGTATCACTTTCCGTTTTATCGACACCGCCGGTATTCGCGACACCATTGACAAGGTTGAGAGTATGGGTATTGCACTCACCTACAACAAAATAAAACAGGCCTCCATTGTTATTCTTATGATGGATGCCCGCGACGAAGATGAGAAAATACATAAAGCTGTTTCGGATGTCAAAAAACGTATGGACAATACGCACCAACAACTGATTGTGGTCATCAACAAAACCGACTTGACGGATGCACAGACTATCAGCAAAAGATTCTCAGAAAAATCTTTCAAAGAACTGACCGGAACGGACGCCATCGTTCCGTTGTCAGCCAAGCATCACACCAATCTTGATGATCTGGTAGATGAGCTCCTCAAAACAGTCGACTTAGGGGCCATTGACAACGATGAAGTAGTAGTGACCAATGCCCGACACTACGAAGCACTCAAAAATGCACGTAACAGTATTATCCGCACCCGCGAAGGACTCGGAAGCGGTATCTCAGGCGATTTTATTGCCCAGGATATTCGTGAAGCACTTCACTACCTTGGCGAAATCACCGGGCAGATCTCTACAGATGAAGTGCTGGGGAATATTTTTAAGAACTTCTGTATCGGAAAGTAATTAACTCAAAACAAAACCATTAAACCCACAAGCCATTACCCATGAAGATTCAATACTGCTCAGACTTACATCTCGAATTTGCCCAGAACAGTCAATTTCTTCAGGATAATCCGATCGAACCCATTGGAGACATTTTGATTTTGGCCGGTGATATTACTTACTGGGAAGAAGAATATTTCCAACACTGTTTTTTTGACTATGTGTCCGACCATTTCAAGGCAGTTTATTATATCCCGGGAAATCATGAATTTTACAACGGAAAAGAAGTACAGATAATAGATAAGCCGGTATTTGAACCTCTGAGGGAAAATGTTTTTTTGGTCAATAACAAGGTGATTGATATTGATGAGATTGATTTCTTTTTCACCGTTTTCTGGTCACGCATNNCTATAAAAAGAAAATAAAACATTATTATTCAGACTATTAATTGAGAATATTTTTAATAACATATTATTTTATGTTTTCTTTTCTTTAGCTTTTAATTTACACTTATTTACTGTATTTTTACAATGTTCATTGTAATAATTGTAAAAAATGAAAAT
>DHQK01000045.1:0-20470 GCA_002411085.1 Marinilabilia sp. UBA5340
AGTTTTTCCCATATCTCCAGGAATCGGGGGTCTGCTTCAAAACCTTTGCGGTATCTGATTGCTTTTCTTTCCTTTTTGTTTTTGATCCGGCCTTTGAATTCAACACCACATTCATCCTCAATTTCTTTTTGCAGGTCTTTGGCGAAGTCGTCATAAGCCTCATTGGCCACTACGGTAAGCCGGTTAATGTTTTGATCGTATATGCGGTTACCGTTCCGGTCAACAGCCAATCGAAGTCCACGGCCAATCTCCTGGCGTTTTTTGATGTCCGATTTGGTCTCATTGAGCGTGCATATCTGAAAAACATTGGGGTTGTCCCACCCTTCACGCAGTGCTGAGTGGGAAAAGATAAATCGCAGGGGGTTTTCCACATCCAACAGTCTCTCTTTGTCTTTCATTATGAGGCTGTAGGTGTCATCATCCGCTTTGGTTTCTCCTGAAGTATCTTTGATTTTCCCTTTTTTGTCCTTGGAAAAATAGCCGTTGTGTATTTGCTCAACCGGGTGTTTGTCAAGTGCCTGATAGGCCGGTGTTGAAATGTATTGTTTGTAAATCTCTTCGAACCACTGTGCGAATTTCCCGTGAATGGCATTCCCGGCTTCGTCATAGCTCCGGTAGTTGGAGACCTTATCAATAAAAAACAGAGACAATACTTTAACTCCTTTTTGGCGGAGGCGAAGTTCTTTTTTCAAATGCTCTTCAATGGTTTTCCGCATCTGAAACTTCATTATTTCATCGTTCAGCCCACCCTGGGTGTCTCCTTTGTAAAGAACATTGCCATTTGAAAGGGAAATGCAATTATTGGATGCATCAATTTCTTCAACAATGTACCCGTTGGCGTAGATTTCCCGTTCATTGGAAAGTTTGTAAAGGTCATCTCCGGCTTTAACATTTACCGATTTCTTTTTTACCGCCCCTTTATCATTGACATTTATCGCAAGTTTTGCAGTAACCTTTGTTTTGGTGGCTTTGATAGCTTCTACCGATACAAACGCATCATTATATGAGTTTTCTTCCACAATAGAATCTACCTCGATCTGCTTAACCAAGCCTAAATCATAAGCCTTTACAGGATTAAGACTATAGGTCAGATTGTAGATATTCCGGTGTGTAGCCGAATAACGGAGCGTACAAAGGGGATTCAGATTGTTGACGGCTGCAACCCGTTTCTCTGTCTCCATGTTTTGAGGTTCGTCAACAATAACAAAAGGATTAGTTGACTGGATAAACTCAATGGGTTTTTGCCCGTTTAGTTTGTCGTTGGGGTTGTTTATGATGTTTTCGTCCTTGGCAAAGGAATCAATATTAATAACCAGCACTTCAATGGTGTTTCCTGATGCAAAACCACGCAATGCAGATACTTTGGAACTGTCGTAAACCTGAAAATGTACCGGACAGTTGTCATAGAGATTCTGAAAATGCTGATGGGTAATTTCCAGATTTTTAAGAACACCTTCACGAATGGCCACGGAGGGCACTACAATGACAAACTTTTTAAATCCATATTGATTAAAAAGCTCATAAATGGTACGCAGATAAACGTAGGTTTTCCCTGTTCCGGTTTCCATTTCCACTGAAAAGTGCATGCCGGCCAGCTCCGATGAAACAGGCAGCTCATTTTCGGTTTGGATGGACTGTAAGTTTTTCAGGACTTGCTCTTCTGACAATATCAGATTGTTGCCTACCCCATTAATCAGATTTAATACCCCTTCTTCCTTTTTGAAAGCATATTCCAGATCGGAATCTTCAGGCGGTTGGCCTTCAAACAATCCGGTAATTGATTTTATAGCTTCTTGCTGATATTGCAGATTTGAATCAAATGTTAATTTCATAGCTGGTATTACCTAAGCGTCCATTTTTCATCAGAATGATTGCCATCCTTTGTATTTAGTTTAATCCTGGAAGAATTACTACAGATGAACCGAACCCTGTCTTCCGTTAAATTGTTATGGCTGGCGATTACCCTTGTAGACCTCCATTCTTTTTGGTTAGTGATGTCAATATTCCTTTCAAGCCATTTAGTAATCCTTCTTGTGTGGCAGTATTTAATTATTTCCTTTTTCCCCAACTCTAAAAGCCAGATTACCAAACCAGCGATTGCCCCACCAGCACTACCAATAACTATCCCTTCCCAAATAGTGACTTCATCCATAACCTATATCGTTTTAAATTCAACCCCGGCATCCTTCATTTGCAAAGCTGTATTGGTTTTAAGCTGATCGTTACCCTTAAAGAGACGGTCAAGTGCAATTACCTTTTGAGGTTTTTCTTTTAGAATTGCATCAACAATATCCTGCGTGGCTTTTTCGAGCATCAGTACCATCTCATTGTTGTTGATGCTATAGTAACCGTCTTTGTGTTTAATTTCCGAGTTCAGGTCTTTGCCGCTTTTGAGCAACAGTTCATACACCATATTTTCGGTGGTGGCTTTTTCCGATACCGGATCAACAAACAGTTTCATCTGCTCCTCCAGGGCTTTGGCATCTTTCCCTTCAATCTGTTGCCATTGTTTAAAGTTGCTTTCTGCCAGTTTTAATACTTTAAAGCCTGTGTCAACTTGTTTCTCTTTATTGGATTTATCGAAATCCAGTTCACCTTTTTTCTTTTCATTTTCGGATTGTATTTCTTCAGTAATCTTTTTACCTGCACGGCGTATCCGCTCTTTTGCAATGTCGGCAATGGTTTTGTAGCCTGCTTTAAAAGCTTCGCTTTTTTCATCTGATTCCTCGGGTAACTGCACACAAATGTATTTCCGGTTACCTCCGTCTTCTTTGTTTAAATCCATTACGGCATGAGCCGTAGGGGCTGTGCCCGAAAAAAAGTCTAAGAATATTCCACTGTTTTGATTATCTGTAATAATAGAGAATATTCTTTTTAATAAAGATATTGGTTTAGGGAAATCAAAAAACTTCCCTCCTAGTAGATTCTCAAGTTCCTTACTCCCTTGGTCTGTTGTTCCTGTTTCTGCATGTTTCCAGAGGTCAACTGGAACCATTCCTCCATCCATCTCGGATAAAAACTTTTTCAATCTAGGGTAAGTGTTTTCTCCATTTTTTCCCCAATATAATTTATTCTCCTTTACATGAGATTCATATACCGACTTTTCATATTTCCATGCATTAGTCGGGTGAGTAATTTCCTTACCAGATATTGGGTTCATTAATGGGTATGATAAATTAGGTCTTTGTTCCTTCGTCGCTGGATTAACATAAGAAACACTAGTCCAAATGCCTCTTGAGTCATTATCTGGATTTGAATAAATTGAATCAGATTTATCATTCCGAGGTTCTTTAATGTCAGTCAGAAGTGGAGACTTCCTATACACTAAAATTGACTCTGTTAGTGTGGTAAAACTTCTAGCATTATTGCTTCTGGTAAAACGCTTTTCCCAGACTATGGAAACTAAGAAATTCTCTTCCCCGAAAATCTCATTCATCATAAGTCGCAGGTTATGGACTTCATGATCATCGATGGAAACAAAAATCACCCCGTCCTGACGCAAAAGGTTTTTAGCCAGGAATAAACGGGGGTACATCATATTGAGCCAGTTGCTATGGTATTGCCCGTTTTCACGGCTGTTCTTTCGGAACATTCCCTCTTTGGTCATAAAACCTTCCTCGTCCTTATCTCCAACGCGGCGCTGGTACTCGTCTTTTGTTTCCGAAAATTTATCAGGATAGATGAAAGAATCGTTTCCGGTATTGTAAGGGGGATCAATATAGATCATCTTTACCTTTCCGAAGTAACTTTTTTGAAGCACTTTCAGGACTTCCAGGTTTTCTCCTTCAATGAACAGGTTTTCGGTAGAGTCGAAATCCACCGACTCATCTTTGGCCGGAACGAGAGTCTTGGCTGAAGGGGTTTGCAATGCCCGGAAAGCATCACTTTTTCCCGCCCAGTTGAGCACATAACGCTCATTGTTGAAGTTGATGTCTTCGCCCAGGGTGGCTTTGAGTCGTTCAAAATCCACCTTGCCTTCACTGAACACTTCGGGCATCAATTCCTGTAATTGCTTTAATTTTATTTCTTTTGGGGTGAGACTTTTTCCGTCCATATTATTGAATTGTCAGTTTTTTTGAGGTATGCAATTTACAATTTTTACCTCGAAAGGGAGAATGCTACAATACAAGTTTATATATTTGTGTTAGCCGGCGGTGCGGGTAAGAAGTGCCATGAACCACCCGGGAGGAGGGACACAGACGGCTGACTAAGGTCAGCGTACCGCCGGCAATCCCGGGTTTAATTTTCTTCTATGGGACACGATGTTTCACCTGTCGGCAATCACCAATTGGACATGAGCAGTACCGAAGCATTGGCTCGTGACATATCTGAGCGTTTTCGGGCCAATATAAAGTACGGGTATCAGGATATTATCTGTTGCGATTCTGAGGGAAATAACATCGAATCAACTTTCGAGGTTATTATTCAGGGAACCATAAAGCATCCGAAAGCCGATAAAACCATTACCCTGCTGGATGAGAATTACCAGTTGCAGCAAATGGTTGCAATGCATGGTGACAACATTTATAACCTTCCGGTCTTTGCCGGAAGTGAAGCCCGGCGCGAAGAGGTTGAAGAGGCGAAACGCGGTATGTGTTATCAGTTTTTCGATCGGGAAAATGATGTAGATTATGGCACCATTTTCGAAGATACTTTCCGCGATTTTTTTAATTCATTTGATATGCGCTGGGGGACATTCTGCATGGCTTTTACCGACCATAGTTACTTCAAACAATTTCTGGACGACGTAACAGTATATCGGCAAAATGTGTTGGCCTTGTACCGCACAGTAGGTGGTTCAAGTGTTGCTTATCTGGATGACCAGGGGGAAACACAATATCTGGTTCACGGGTTATATAACTGGGAAACCACACAAAGGGAACTGGAAACGCATTTTAAAGAAACCACTTTATATATTCCCGGATATATGAATGAGAGGAAACCCATATCGGAGGATAAATTGCCTGAAGCATTCTTCGATGATTTTTCGGATTTGAAATAAGGGAATGCAGTTCAATTTCTCATTCGAGTAAATCTGATTCAATTAAAATCTGGTCTTTGTCCCCAAAAAGTTCTGTTGTCAGTTTATCAATTAGCTGGGCAAATTTCTCATCTTCAACTTTCTTTATTTCCGGAGGTGTAGGTGGTAAATGTGTCTCTTCACCGGTATAATCTTCCGGAATCCAAAATCCGATTTCTTGCTGCCCTGAGTAATAGGCATCGGTCATTAAAGCTTCAAGGAGAACACATTTGTCATCAAAATCAAGATTTAAGAACTGAGTTTTAGTAAGAGTCTGTATCATTTTTTTATTTGAGTTATTAATATTGCAAAATCAAAGCAAGATACTCATTTTACCATACTATATGGCACAGCCATACAATATGGTAATGCCATATAAAAATTATTGGGGATTATTGTTTTTTCCTCTCGGAGGCTCGTGAAACCCTGCCTCTCCAATTTTCAGCACCCGATCATAAAGGAATTTACTCAAGGCTGACTGTGGGCATTCCCGAGGACGATTGTATTTTGTGATGTTCCAATTATTAACCAAAGCCCTTTCAGCGAAGTTTGGAGCATTCCCTATTACTGCATTAGCTGCATGCTTCCGTTTTACACCTCGTTCTGCCCGGAATCGAAGTGTATTGTTAGTGGCCCGGTAAATTAAACCAAAAAATTGCGAAACGGAATGTGCTTTAAGCATCTCAGAAAGAACATTTATGCTTTTGCTTCCGGCATTGTATGTAACCCCGAGAACCGAGCTTAAATTGTAATATAAATATTCCAAACATTCATTAAGCGCCACTTTTTGCCATCAATCAAAAGCTTCTTTTGGTAAATTGTCATAATCAGGATTCATTAATGAATCAAGGAATTTGTCTTATAGCAAACGTAGCTTACATCTGAATCAGCCTCTATGAACATGCAAACAACATAGTGGTCGTTGGTTGCTGATATTGTTTTTTGAAAATCATTATTTATATGGTGTTGATTCGCTGAGAGAATTATGGACAGAGAGCCTATAGGACTTCTAAATTTATAGAAATAGTTGTAAATATGGTAAAGCGACGCTGAAGGTGTCGTAAATTCATAGAAATAGTGGGGGTTTCAAAGATTTTGAGAACTTAAACTCTATTTGAAAACATGAAAAACAAATCCGTGTTTTGAATAATATCGTTTTCTTCTTCAACTGGTTGTTGATTATATTCACCAAGCTTACTTCCTATCAGCGAATCATTCTGTTGAAAAATGATGTTCCGGGTAACGAAATCTATGTTCCATTCCTTAGGAACACATTTTTTGACTGAATCCTGTAAAGAGATAGCCATTCTTGAAAAAAGGATGCTAGCTTCTTTATCGGAATGAACGATACCCCCCATGATCTCATTTATCTGTTCTTGTGATACTGTGTCAATAACTCCACCCATTATACCATCTGGTGCAATTGAATATTCCATTTCCATTAAATTTTAGTTTTGAATTTGTTGCATAGTGAATGTGAAAATACGAAATGTGTAGCAAATTGTGTAGCAAACAAAAAAGCCACTCACAGAAAATCCTCTGTAAGTGGCTTATTATCAGTGTGGGCCCAGTAGGGCTTGAACCTACGACTCCCTGATTATGAGTCAGGTGCTCTAACCAGCTGAGCTATGGGCCCGGCATCAGGTATTATTTCCTGACTGAGCGGATGCAAAAATACAAAACCGTAGCGAATATTCAAATATAAATTTCACAAAATATGGTTGTTCTTTCGATGCAGAACAGATAAGAATCTTAATTTTGAAACGTTAAATTCAATATTTATGGCATTGAAAAATATTATATTTGATCTGGGTGATGTACTGATTCCATTGAGGAGAGAAGAAGCCCGGAAATCATTTGAAGCGCTGCTTCCTGCAGGTAATCCCCAAACAGACATCTTTTCTTTTAAGACGCTGGATGCCTTCATGGATTATGAAACCGGACAGATATCCACTGAAGCGTTTTTAGAACGTATTCGGACATATTTTCGTAGAGATGTTTCGGGCGAGCAGATCGTAGATGCCTGGAACCGTATTATCGGAGATTTTCCTGAAGTTCATGTGGAAATGTTGCGGAAACTAGGGCGGGAATATCGCCTATTTGTGCTGAGTAACACCAATGAGATTCATGTCCGTAAATTTGAAAAAGAGGTCCCCGGAGTGGATCATCTCGGAGACCTCTTTGAAAAACTTTATTACTCCCATGAACTGGGACTTCGAAAACCACAGGAGGAAATCTATCAACGAGTACTGAGCGAAAGCAGCCTGAATCCTGCAGAAACACTGTTTGCCGATGATCTGCCGGAAAATATTGAATCCGCTGGCAAGCTGGGGCTTCAGACGCTACATGTTACTCCCGGGATGGATTTGCCAGGATGGTTCAACCGATTGTAGGCATTGTTTCTTCTGTGATTAGCGTTTTACCAGAACCCACACATCCTCTTTCCCGGGTTGAGTGCGTTCCTGTTGCATTTTGCTAATGGCTTCCTTTTTGTCCGCAAATCTCATGTAGGAGACCTTGTAGAAATCAGTGTTTTCACCCCAGGTGCGCATGATTACTTCGGAGTTGAAGCCTTTGCCGGTCAATTCTTTTTGGAATGACTCCGCATTATCCTGACTGGAGAAACTTCCTGCAATCAGAAAATACTTGTTGGGTTTTGGCTCCGGTTTTGGTTCCGGCTTGGGCTCTTCTACCTTTTTGGCAATAGTGTCAGGTTTTGGGGCAGGAGCAACTTTTTTAACCGGCTCTTTTTTAGGAGGTTCTTTTTTGTCCTTACAAGCTACCCCAAGTACTAAAAGGGCTGTGGCTAATAGAAAAATTTTCTTCATAATTGTGAAATTAGTCTGCTTAAGTTGGCAAATCAACCTTAAAAATAGGTAATTTTTAATAGTACACTACAAATTAAGGCATTATTTGAACAACAATGCAAAAAAATCAATCTACAAATTTATATCCTACCCCTTTGATGGTCCTGATATGATCCTGCCCGATCTTCTCACGCAACTTTCTGATGTGTACATCGATGGTTCTGTCGCCGACAATGATGTTGTCTCCCCATACTGAGGCATATATCTCGTCACGCGTAAAAACCCGATCGGGCTTGGCTGCCAGTAATAGCAACAATTCGAACTCTTTTTTAGGTAGGGAAAGTTCTTTTTCTCCTGCAGTAACCATGTATTTTTCACGGTCAATTACCAGATCTCCAATTGTAATTTTATTGTCTTCACTTGTTGTGTCGGGCTGAGCAACATAGGCGTAGCGTTTTAGCAGAGCTTTCACGCGGGAAATGAGTACCTTGGGCTTGATGGGCTTGGTGATATAATCATCTGCTCCTGCATCGAAACCGGCAATTTGCGAGTAATCTTCACCTCTGGCTGTCAGAAACACTACCAGTGTGTTTTTTAGAGTTGGTACTTTCCTCAATTCTTCACAAGTCTCTATCCCGTCCATTCCGGGCATCATTACGTCCAGAACGATCAGATGCGGGTTTTCTGCCTGGGCAATTTTGAGCGCATCATGTCCATTGCTGGAGGTCAGGACAGTGAATCCCTCTTTTTTCAGATTGTAACCGATGAATTCCAGAATATCCGGCTCATCGTCTACCAGCAGAATTTTGTAATTAGATGTTTCATTCATGGTCGTAGATTCGTTAGGTTTGCTCTATCTTCTATTTTCTAAATTTGACTTGCTGTACTCAGGCTTTTTCGAGTGTAAAAGTAAACGAAGTTCCTTTTCCCGGAGTACTGTTGACATTGATGGTTTGCTTGTGGGCTTCAATGATATGTTTAACAATAGCCAGGCCCAGCCCTGTTCCGCCCTGCTCTCGTGAGCGGCTTTTGTCGGCGCGGTAAAACCGCTCAAATACGCGTGGCAGATCCGGTTGCGAAATGCCAATGCCGTTATCGCGTACCTCTACCAGCACCAGATTGTCCATATCATAAAAGCTGACCGTTGTCTGCCCCCCCTCCTTTCCATAATTGATGGAGTTGACAATGAGATTGCTGAGCACCTGAAAGATATGTGGCTTGTCCCCCTTCACACTGATGGATTTGTCAGCCGTTCTGCCAAATTTAAGCTTTATGTTTTTTTTGTCGGCCCTAACTTCCTGTAAGTCAAAAACCTCATAGACCAGTTGGTGGAGGTTGAATTTGGAAATGTTCAGCTCCAGCTCTCCGGATTCCAGTTTGGAAATGGCCTCCAGGTCTTCAATAATGGAAATCATGCGGTCGATACTGCGTTCTGTTCGTTGTAAATACAGCATGTTGATTCCCGGATCATCGATGCCTCCTTCCAACAGGGTCAGAATATACCCCTGAATATTGAAAATAGGAGTTTTTAGTTCGTGCGAAACATTGCCCAGAAATTCTTTGCGGTACTTTTCCAATTGCCGCAATTGCTGAATTTCCATGGTTTTTCCTTTCATCCACTCGGCAACTTCCCGGTTTACCTGGGAGAAAATATCATTATCCGTATCAGTGGCTTCTTTTAGCCCTGGTTTAAAGTTTTGGATCGACTTGTAGATGGGCTTTATTTTGGCATAAATAAAAAGGCTGATGAGGTAATTGACCACTGAGAAGGCAATGCCGGTAAAGAGAGGAATGGTGATTAGCAGAGAAATGGTAAGGTTAGGGCTGAAATAATTGATTAAAAAAAAGATCAGGGCAAGAACCAGAAATGTGATCGTAATGTATCCAACAATTCTTTGTGGTGCGATGGATTTCATAATGTATGGATAGGTTGAATCTTGTAAACTCTTTTTTTTAATTGCTTTTTTTCACTGGTCGACACAGAAATACCTCCGACAAAGCAGTTTTTATAAAGTTCTTTTTCGATAAAGAATCATTTTTTCATCCCTGCTGTGTGACGGACAAATTTATAGGAAAAAGCTATTGAACCTGTGAGGCAACTGCTGCAAGCTACATATTAATTTTTTGTTAAGTGACAGGAAGTGCTGAAAACATTAAAATTAACGCTAAATTTGAGAAAAATGTATTCAGAAACCTAACAAAAATTTAACATTAGGGTCTGAAAAGAACCATTTTTGGCCACTATTTTTGCAGCCAAAACATACAGGAATATGACACTTGTCTGGACCATCGCCATTGTACTCTCTCTTTTGGCGGTCATTGATCTGATCGTAGGGGTATCCAATGATGCGGTAAACTTTTTAAACTCAGCCATTGGTAGCAGAGTGGCTTCACGACGTACCATCTTTTGGATTGCCGGTGCCGGCATTATATTGGGTACTTTCTTTTCATCAGGGATGATGGAAGTAGCCCGAAAAGGTGTGATTTATCCTCAGAACTTCTTTCTTACGGAATTGATGATCATTTTTCTGGCTGTGATGATTGTGGATATCCTGCTTATCGATTCTTATAATACACTGGGTTTTCCCACCTCCACTACTATTGCTGTGGTATTTGAACTTACAGGAGCGGCGCTGGCGATGGCTTTTATCAAAACAAGTGGTTCATTGACAGAAGGAACGATGCTTTCGGATTATATCAATACAGGACGGGTATTTTTGCTTTTTTCAGGCATTTTGGTCTCCATCCTTTTTGCCTTTGTAACAGGAGCAATTATTCAGTTGATATCCAGAGTGGTTTTTTCATTCCGATATCATGGGCGTTTCCGTATTTTATTTGCTTTGTTTGGAGCACTTTCTGTTTCAGGAATTCTTTTTCTGATTTTTAAGAAAGGAATTGAAAGTTCTGTTTATTGGGATTCACCATTGATTTTGTGGTCAGGTGATCATCCTTACTATTCTTTTTTAATGGTATTTGTTGCCACGTTCTTCTTGTTTTACCTGCTATCCTTGTTGTTCCAGGCAGATATTCCCAGATTGGTAGTACTGTTTGGCACATTTGCCCTGGCATTGTCGTTTGCCGCCAACGACCTGGTCAATTTTATTGGAATTCCACTTGCAGGTATTGAGAGTTTCAGGGCCTTTATTTCGTCGGGGACTACCCTGACTCCCGGGTCTTACGATCTGGCCTTTTTGAGTGATGACTGGTTACGCAACCACGGCTTTCAGGATTGGGTATACGCGGCTTTTTTTCTTGGTTCGGGTGTGGTAATGGTTCTGACACTGTTTTATTCCAAAAAGGCCCGTTCTGTAACCGAAACAGAAGTGTATCTGGGGAGGCAGCATTCCGGACAGGAGCATTTTGAGCCTTCCCAATTATCTCGTACTCTGGTTCGGCACTTTTTGAAGTTTTACAGCAGCGCCGACCGATTGTTACCTGTGAAAGTGCATCGGTTTATATCAAAGCAATATCAGCGGAATGATGACCAAACAACCGGAAAACGTGTGGATGAAGTCATTTACTTTGACACACTGAGAGCTTCTGTAAATTTGGTTGTGGCAAGTGTTCTTATCAGTCTGGGGACATATTGGGGCTTTCCATTGTCCACGACTTTTGTGGTTTTTATGGTAGCCATGGGTACTTCTCTGGCTGATCAGGCATGGGGCCGTGAAAGTGCGGTTTACCGGATTTCAGGGGTCCTTTCCATACTTGGAGGCTGGTTTATTACTGCATGTCTTGGTTTTCTGGGGGCCTTTGTGCTCACCCTGTTATTGTGGTGGGGAACCTGGATAACCATTGTTGCTGCCCTGGTTTTCATGGTGTTTTATCTCGTTAAGAGTACCAGATATCATCGTAAAAGACAACTTGAAAAGGTTCGTTTTAAGGAGGAAATTTCCAATGAAATTGCACAAAATATCGGATGGATGCGTAATGCAGGGAGTGATACTGTCCGCAAATTGATGCTGGAATCTTCCAAGATTTATTTTCTTCTGGTTCAGGGATTGTTGGATGAAAATGATGTGAAGTTGTTTGAGATCAGAGAACGAACCCAGAGACTTAGAGATCGAGTAAAGGGAACGAAGACAGAGTTTTTCAGAACCATGAGCAGGATGCCTGAAGAATCGCAAGATCCCGGGCAGTTTTTCATTCAGGCACTGGATTACCTTAACGAGTTGACCAATACACTTTTGGCTATGGTTAATCCAGCTTACGAACATGTTAAGAATCAACACAAAGGGCTGGTGGATTACCAGCGTGATGATTTGACTGCCATTCTGGAAGAGACGAATGCCTTTTTTAATTTTATGGTGCATCTCGAAAAGGATAAAAAATTTGCCTTGCTTCCCGAGTTACAGCAAAGAAAACATTCCCTCTTCGAACTCATTGAGAATATGCGTCTTCATCACATCCGGCAAATTCGCTCCGGGCAGGGGAAGACCCGTATCAATATCATTTATATGGAACTCCTGGGAGAAACCCGCAATCTGGTGACGTATTCTCTTAATCTGGTGAATTCTTTGAAACACCTGTTCTGATAATTGTTGTTTCGGTTGAATTCTTTTTTGTAACTTTCTTTTTTTAACTAAATCATAAATGTTATGGGACTGTTTCTTTCAATTATTGTTGGCATCCTCGCCGGATATCTTGGAAGCCTTATCTTTAAAGGTTCGGGACTGGGTCTATTATGGAACCTGATCGTTGGTATTATTGGGGGTGTTATCGGAGGTGCTGTTTTTGAATTTTTGGGAATGCACGGTCACGGAGTGCTTTGGCAATTGATCTCAGCTACAGTGGGAGCTGTTATTCTGCTTTGGATCGTGTCTGCTTTAAAAAGAAAGTAAATTTTATGCTGCTGAATCTTATTGTTGTTGCTTTATTGCTCTCCTGTTTGGTATTGTTGATTATCCTTGTTGTTCGGAGTAAACAAAATGAAACTTATAAGCTTACTGAAAATATAAGAGAATTAATGCGTGAGGAGTTGCGCGATAACCGATCCGAACTGGCAGCTTCCCTTCGTCAGAATCGTGAGGAATTGTCACTGAATCTGGAGCGACTTACTACTACTTTGCAGGAGCGATTGTTTAAGATGCAGGAGGGGATGGACAATAATGCGCGTTTTAACCGACAGGAGTTGTCCCGCTCTTTGAAGGACTTTGGAGAATCTTTCGCCCACAATGTTTCAGAGTTTAAAGATCTTCAAAAGCAACGATTTGATGAGATGGCCCGCAAACAGGACGATTTGGTGAAATCTACCGAAACGCGGTTGGAGCGTATGCGTGAAACGGTGGATGAGAAGCTACATAAAACCCTGGAGGAGCGTCTGGGGCAATCCTTCAAATTGGTAACCGAAAGATTGGAGGCTGTTCGTGAAGGGTTGGGAGAGATGAAGAACATGGCCGGAGAAGTAGGAGACCTGAAGCGTGTTTTGAGTAATGTTAAAACCCGGGGTGTTCTCGGTGAAATTCAACTGGGAAACATTCTTGAACAGATCATGACTCCCGAGCAATACGATAAGAATGTGAAAACCAAGGCAGATTCCTCCGGACACGTGGAGTATGCCATTAAACTTCCCGGACGGGATGATGACGGACAAATGGTTTATCTTCCTGTTGATGCTAAATTTCCACAAGAGGATTACAGCCGTCTGCAGGAAGCTTTTGAGAAAGGTGATGCCGATACCGTAAATTTTGCCACCCGACAACTGGTTGCTGCAATTAAACGGTCTGCTGCCGACATTCGTGATAAATATCTGGATCCTCCTCATACCACCGATTTTGGGATCTTGTTTTTACCCTTTGAGGGGCTTTATGCAGAAGTTGTGCGGCAGCCAGATCTGGTAGCTGTTTTACAACGGGACTTCAAAGTTATTGTCACCGGGCCAACCACCCTGGCTGCCATGCTCAATAGTTTGCAAATGGGCTTCCGTACGCTCGCCATACAGAAGCGCAGTAGTGAAGTTTGGGAAATACTGGGAGCTGTGAAAACTCAGTTTGGACAATTTAAAAATGTACTGAACAAGGCACGCGAAAAAATCCGTCAGGCGGATAATGAAATTGAAACTTTGGTTACTACACGTACCAACGTAATGATGCGTAAACTCAAAAAAGTACAGGAGCTTCCGGCCGAAAAGAGTCAGGCCCTGCTGGAAGCCCTGGAGGAGCAGGATTCAGATTAATAAAGTCAACATGCCCAACCCTTTCCTAAAATATCTTTCCGGACTGGCATCCCTGGTTTTTCCTCAGGTGTGTAGAGGCTGTGGCGAATCGGTAGAAATAAATCGCGCAGTATTATGCCGAAAATGTGAAGCAGAATTACCACGTACTTATTTTGAGAAAGTCCCAGGAAATCCTGTCGAGCAGATGTTTTGGGGACGATGCCAACTTCAATTTGCCACCTCTTTGTTTTTTTACCGGAAAGGAGAGCTTCTTCAGGACATCATTCACCAGCTAAAATACAAAGGTCATAAGCATTCCGGGTTCTATCTGGGTCAACAAGCCGGCAGGATACTGCTCAGAGAAGGTATGACCAACCGATTCGACATTGTGGTGCCTGTTCCGCTTCATGCCAGAAAGGAGAAGAACCGCGGATACAATCAAAGCCGCATTATTGCTGAGGGACTGGAAGATATTACATCCATCCGGGTGGCAGGAGATGCAGTTATCCGGACGGTATACTCGGATAGTCAGACCCGCAAAGGACGCTACGAGCGGTGGCAAAATGTGGAAGGCATCTTTAAAGTTTTGCACAAAGATGTGTTTCGTAACAAGCACTTGCTGATTCTGGATGATGTCGTTACCACAGGTGCCACCATTGAAGCGCTTTGCATGGCGTTCTCAGATATTGAAAATATTCAGTTATCCGTCCTGACGATCGGTATTGCAGCCGGTTAATAATTGAGAGATTTGCCTGTAGCAGCCAGGAATATGTCCAGAGTTCTCAACTTTTCTTTTATGGCAATGAGCTTATCCAGTCGGATAAACCCGATTTTGTAATGGTACCTGGGTCCGTGGTACTCTTCTGATACCGATTTAAACTCAAAATGCTTTAGTACTTCAGGGTTGTTGTATCTCAGGTATATTTCAATAGTTCCCTCTTTAAAGTATTTGAATCCCCCGAAATAGTTGGCTTTCTTGTATTCGTAGCGGTAATGGTGGCCCAGCGCTGTAATGTCGGAAAGTACCGCAGATCCGGTTGGTTGACCGCCTGCTCCTTTTCCAAACATAAACTGTTTGTCGTAGGCTACTCCCTTGATGACCACTCCGTTAAATTCGTCTTCTACGTTGTAAATGTATTTATCGCGGGTAACAAAACGGGGCAGAACAAAAAGAGCGATCTTCTTATCACGAAGTCTTTCCACCTGGCCGACCAGCTTTATTTTATAGCCTTTTTCGCGGGCATAATTGATATCAAATTCCGAGATGTTGGAAATTCCGTAATTGAGGACATCATCAGGAGAGACTACCACACCAAAACTGTGCATGGTCAGTATGATTAGTTTGAAGAGGGAGTCAAACCCATCCACATCAAACGAAGGATTGCTTTCGGCAAATCCCAGTTCCTGTGCTTTTTTAAGGGCATCTGCATAACTCTGATTCTGATCAAATATTTTAGAAAGAATGTAATTGGAGGAGCCGTTGAGAATCCCTGTAACCGAAAGCAGCAGGTCATTGTCGTAATATTCTTCCAGATTTCGGATAACTGGGATACTACCACATGCCGAGGCCTCGTAAAGCAAGGATACATTGTTTTCCCTGGCCAGTGATACCATTTCACTGAGGTTTTCGGCAAGCATCTTTTTGTTGGCCGAAACTACATTTTTACCGTTTCGAAGCGCCTTCTTTACAATATAATAGGCATCATCCGCATTGTCGATTAGTTCCACAATGGTGTTGATGCCTGTATCTTCAAGTATCTCATCCGGTTCGTAACAAAACATTTCATCGGGGAGCGATCGTTTTACGTGTCGCTTCACACAGATTTTCATGACCCGGGCTTCCAGCGCGGGACTTTTCTCCAACACATCGTACAACCCTTGCCCTACTACTCCAAATCCAAAGAGGCCGATGTTTAATTGTTGCCGTGACATAGCTTTCATTTTTTCAGGAAGTGAATTTTTTCAGAAAAAAGGATCCGGCTGACAGGTTTTGCCCGTCAGCCGGAAAATGATTTTCAGACCAAAAGTAATGACTATTTCTTAACTTTTTCAAATGCTGCAGTAAAGTCAGCCTTTATATCATCAATATGTTCGATACCTGCGGAAACTCTCAACAATCCGGGTTCAATGCCTGCAGCTCTTTGCTCCTCAGGAGAAAGCTGCTCGTGCGTAGTTGAGCTGGGGTGGATAATCAGTGTTTTGGCATCACCCACATTGGCCAGATGACTCACCAGTGAAAGACTGTTGATAAATTGGTCGGCCGTTTCAGCCTCTCCCTTAATCTTAAAGGTGAATACACCTCCAAAGCCGCGTTTGAGATATTTCTTTGCCAGCTCATGGTAAGGGCTTGACTGTAGTCCCGGATATTTTACGTATTCTACCTGGGGGTGATTTTCAAGCCACTGAGCCAGCTCCAACGCATTCTGTACGGTACGTTCTACACGCAATGAAAGTGTTTCGAGTCCCTGCAACAAGAGGAATGCATTGAAAGGGCTAATCGCCGGGCCAAAGTCACGCAGGCCTTCTACTCTTGCACGGATGGCAAAAGCGATATTTCCAAAGGGCCCGTCAGCACCAAAAACATCCCAGAATTTCAATCCGTGATAGCTCTCCGAAGGTTCGGTGAAAGAAGGGAATTTGCCATTTCCCCAGTTAAAATTACCTCCGTCTACAATGACACCACCAATGGATGTTCCATGGCCGCCAATCCATTTGGTCGCAGACTCTACTACCACATTGGCCCCGTGTTCCAGTGGGCGGAAGAGGAAACCTCCTGCACCAAAGGTGTTGTCAACAATCAGCGGAATACCATGTTTGGCAGCAATTTCTCCCAGTTTTTCAAAATCCGGAATGTTGAAGCGTGGGTTTCCAATGGTTTCCACATAAATGGCCTTGGTATTCTCGTCAATTTTGGCCTCAAAAGCAGCCGGGTCGTCACTTTCAACAAATTTAACCTGAATACCCAGCCTTTTAAACTGCACCTTAAACTGATTGAAGGTTCCCCCGTAAAGGTTGGAGGTGGAGACAAAATTGTCACCAGCTTCCAGAAAGTTGGTGATGGCAATAAACTGAGCTGCCTGACCCGAACTTACGGCTACTGCTGCTACTCCGCCTTCGAGAGCTGCTATGCGCTTCTCAAACACATCGGTGGTTGGATTCATAAGGCGAGTGTAAATATTTCCGAATTCTTTCAACCCAAAAAGGTTGGCTGCATGCTCCGAGTCATTAAAAACATAAGAGCTGGTTTGGTAAATGGGCACTGCCCGCGAATTAGTGGTTGGATCCACTTCTTGTCCTGCATGTAGCTGCAGCGTTTCAAATTTAAAATCAGACATAGTTTTAAGAATTTATAGGTTAATTAAAAATAAAAATTCTCTGCCGGCTGCGTTGACGCACCGGTATCTGATTTAATTTGAACTTAAAAATCGGAAATTTTGGAAAGATACAGATATGATGCGTCAACAAGACTTATGCCATGAACATAGACATTCGTCCCATCATCATACCTGTGGTGGTAGTGAAGGAAATTCCGCAGTTAAAAGTTGCGGCAACCGAAATAGTATTTTCGATGTTTTTCTTCATTCAATAAATTATCTCTTTTGCAAATATGGACAACTTTATCCAAAATACAAATAGTTGGAAGATTTTTTTTGAAAAAAACGAATGATTTCTTTTTTACTGATGTCAAAAGGATGAAAACAAATAAAAAGATAGTATTATGAAAAAGGTAATTTTAACTTTAGCATTGGTTGCCGGTTTTGCTTTTGCAGCTAATAATGTAAATGCCCAAACCGGAGCTGATAACGATCAGAAGAAAGAAACGACTCAAAATGTACGTTCCGGATTTGTGGACAATAACGGCGACGGAATTTGTGACAACTATGAGGGAACCCGGCCTGGTAAGGGACTTGGCCCAGGACATGGAAATGGCCAGGGGCGAGGACAAGGTAAGGGCCTGGGACGACGTGGCAACGGACAGGGACGTGGCGGTAACGGAAATTATGTGGACAGCAACAAGAACGGCACCTGCGATAACCTGGAAAACGGTACCGGACGTCAGCGCCTGCGTGATGGAAGTGGAAGAGGTCAGGGAAATGCCCCCGCGAAATAGTAAATGAAAATGTGTAACTTAGTTAACGACATGACAGAAAAATATATTTTCTGTTATGTCATCAACCAGGGAGTGCGATCTTAAAACTGTGAAGCATATTTTTTGATCGCACTGCTCAATTTTTTCCCAATATATTTCATGCAGGCAACCCACACAGACAATGAACTGGTTCAGAAGGCAAAGGATGAAGACACCGGCGCCTTTTCCGTGTTGGTAGATCGTTACAGGCAAAAGGTTTTTCAAACCTGCATGGGATTTGTTCACAACACAGATGATGCCGAAGATCTGACACAGGAAATTTTTGTGAAAGCATGGAATGCCCTGAGATCTTTTGATGAACGTGCTGCTTTTTCTACCTGGCTTTACAGGATCGCAGTGAATAAGTCTATCAATCATACCCGGAAAATGAAATTGAGATCGTTTACCGGCATTAATGATGAGGTTACCGAATCGGGGTATGTTGATGAGAATGCCGAAAATAATCTGATGCGCAGCGAACAACGGGCACAAATCAAGAGTGCCGTCAGTAAATTGAAATCCAGACAAAAAAAAGCATTTGTGCTGTTTTATTATCAGGAGTTAAGTTTAACCGAAGTTGCGGATGTTTTGGAGATGTCACCCAAGGCAACAGAAAGTCTGATATTCAGGGCAAGAAAGAAATTACAGGGATTGTTGTCCCGCTAAATATGACAAAATGAATTGTAAAGAATTTAAAAATCAACTGGCAAGTCTTGAACAGCCGGATACGTTGCCTCCGGTGATGCATGAGCATATAGGGACATGTGCTTCCTGTCGCAGTGTTTGGGAGAAAACGCAGATGCTTTTTAGCTTTGTGACTGAAGAAAAGACCCGGAAAGTTTCCTCGTTTGTTACCACCCGGATAATGGCAGAAATTGAAGATGCAGGGAGACCTTCCGGAGTTTTAGGGCGCCCTGTACTGGTGTCTGTACTTTCTGTTTTTTTGTTGTTGTTGGGATTCTTTTCTGCCAGTCTTTTTACCAATCCTCAACCATCAGCACTGGCTGATTCTACAGAGAACATCGCCACAGATTATTTCTTCTCTGACAATCCCGGTTCGCAGTTAGAGGAAATATGGCTAAATACTTACACTTATGAGTAAAAAACAAATTGTTGTAGCGGTGCTTGTTCTGGTGATGGCCTTTGCCGCCGGAGTTGTTCTTTATCAATACTGGAATCCTTTTTCCGGTTCTCAGGAGGCAGAAAATGTTATCTCAGAGGCTTGTCCCGATATTCCCGGGCAGGGAGGAATGGGTGCCGGAACAGGCTTTAATCGGATGGTGAGTATTTTGGACTTATCCGAAGATCAGATTACTGTTTTTTCTAAAATTGAACGTCAATACCGTCAGCAGATGCTCTCTCTTATGGGACAACTGGATAGTGTGGATCAGCATATTCTGGAAGAAGTGAAAAGAGAAAAACCCGACAAGACAAAATTGGATGATCTGGCAGTTACTGCCGGTCAAATTCAGTATGAAATAAAAAAAGCCACTGCCGATCATTTGCTTGAAGTAAAAAATATTTGTAATCCTGATCAACGCGCACGTTTTGATGAGGTAATATCTGAGATAAACCAATTCAGGCGCGGCCGGGGATACGGAAATGGTCAGGGATATGGTCGTGGAGGAAAAAGAAAAGGATGGAGGAACAGATAGGCTGTTTTTATATCTGTTTCTCCATCCTTTTGGTCTGTCAGTTATCAGTCCTCGTTCGTTTTTACTGATACTTTTTGTACCCGGTTACGCACTCTGATGGCCAGATTATACATTACCGGAACCATTACCAATGTCAGGAATGTTGCGGTGGTCAGACCAAATATCACCGTCCAGGCCATAGGTCCCCAGAAATCAGCATTGTCTCCCCCAAAATAGAGGTTTGGATCCAGATCTGTAAACAATCCAAAGAAATCGAAATTGGTGCCTGTAGCCAGGGGAAGCAAACCCAGCACTGTTGTAATGGCCGTTAATAGCACAGGTCTTAGCCTTGTTTTTCCGGCTTTGATGATCGAATCTATTTCTTCTTTTCTGGACAATCTTTCATTTCCGGAGAGATTAAGTTCCATCTTTTTCTCCTGACGGACGATGTCTATGTAGTCAATCAGCACAATTCCGTTGTTAACGACAATTCCGGCCAGTGAAACGATTCCAACTCCCGTCATAAGAATGATGAAATCCATACCAAAGGTTCCCAGTCCCATAAACACTCCGATGGTACTCAAAGCTACGGTGGCAAGGATAATGGCGGGTTTGGCGGCTGAATTGAACTGGGTGATCAGAATCATGGCAATGAGTGAAACGGCAATCAAAAGGGCTTTCAAAAGAAAATCTGAGGTTTCCTTTTGATCTTCCTGCTCCCCGGTC
>DHQK01000045.1:20773-49456 GCA_002411085.1 Marinilabilia sp. UBA5340
GGCGTATTTCAGCGTTGATCTTGTTGGCATTGTATCCTTCCACTATGTTGGATGATAATGTGATAACCCGGGTGTTGTCTTTTCTTTTGATGTCTTCATAGGTAGAACCATACGAGTAATCAGCAACAGCCGAGATCGGGATATGATAGCTTTCGCCGTTTTTCTCAATTTTTATTTTAAAATTCATCAAGGAGGTGACATCGTAACGGTATTTATCGGCCAAACGCACCATGATGTCATATTCGTCTTCTCCATCTTTATACGTGTCAGCCTTTGCTCCGTATAGAGCTGTACGAAGCGCTCCTGCTACCATTTGGGTGCTGAGTCCCATGCGACGAACTTTGTCACGGTCAATATTTATCTCCATTTGAGGTTTATTCATATTGATGTCCATTTCCAGGTTTTCAATACCTTCAATATGGCTCTTATCGATGGTGCTTTTTATGTCAGAAGCTACATTTACCAATGATTCAAACTCATTTCCGGAGACTTCTATGTTTACCGGCTTCCCGACGGGCGGACCATTTTCTTCTTTTTCCACAAAGAACTTCGCCCCGGTAAATGTAGCCAGTGTATCACTCAGCTCTTTCATAATCATGGAGGTACTGATGCCATCCCTGTACTGGTAGTCCACAAAGGTGATGGTGGTCAGTGATTTGTTGGGACTTCGGCTGGATTCAAAAAATCCACCTTTACCGTTTCCAACATTTACCCCAACGGACTGCACGATGTGGTTGTATGGCTCCAGCACGCCCTGAATGATATCCTCTGCTTCATAAGAAATTTCATCGGTGGTCTCAATATCGGTACCCAAAGGCAGTTCCATAGTTATGAAAACGGTTTTGGGCTCATTGTCCGGGAAGAAAATGACATTGGGATTCGTTATGGCAAAGAAAGCCATGGAGAAAAAGAGCAGAGCTATCATTCCTCCAAACAAATATTTGGAGGTTCTTCGGCCCATAGCCTTTCGCAGGGTTGCTTCATACATTCGTTCAAGATTGGGCAACACCTTATGTTGGAAACGATATGCATAAGGTTTCAGCACAAAAAGGTTTATGAGTGTAAGCAACAATGGTAGCACAAGCAGGTTTCCCCAAAGAATGCTTCCCAGAAGATAACTAACTACACCTAAAACAGCCAGGCCACCTGTAATGAGAAATAGATTTCGATGATTCTTTTTCTCTCCTGTCATTTTTTCTCTTTTCATAAATTGCAGGGCAAACACCGGATTCAATACCAGTGCTACAAAAAGAGAGGACGCCAGAACAATGATCAGTGTAATGGGCAGATACTGCATAAACTCCCCCGTAATTCCCGGCCACAGCAAAAGAGGGAAAAAGGCCGCCAATGTGGTGGCGGTTGAACTAATGATGGGCATGGCTATTTCGCTGACTCCTTTTTGCACCGCCTTAAATCTCGGATACCCCTCTTCAAAATGCCGGTAAGTGTTTTCCACTGCCACAATAGCGTTGTCGACAAGCATTCCCAGCGCCATCAGCAAACCGAAAAGAATCATGGTGTTGATGGTATAGCCGGTTTCTCCGAGTATCAGAAAAGAGATAAACATGGACATCGGGATGGCAAGGCCTGTAAATAAGGCATTTCGCAGCCCCATAAAAAGGTATAAAACTACCATTACAAACAACATACCCATAATAATAGAATTCTCCAGGTTGCTGATCTGATCGCGGATATAAACCGATTGGTCATCGGTGATGGTGACTTTTAAGTCGGACGGCAAAGCCTGCGTTGCCTGTTTTTGCTCGATGATCTGGAAAATTTTGTCCGTTGCATCCAACAGGTTCTCCCCGCTTTTCTTAACAATAGACAGGGTTACAACAGGCTGCTTGTTCAATCTCGATATAGACGACCGTTCTTCAAAACCATCGATCACTTTAGCCACATCTTTTAGGAGCACTGTTTTTCCTCCTTCACTTTTGATGATGGTATTTCGAATTTCGTCCATGTTTTGGTAATCAGCCTCAGTGCGGACAGAGCGCCGGGTACCATCCACAATAATCTCGCCTGCACCAATGGTAATATTTTCTGCCATCAGGGCAAACTCAATATCTGAAAACTGAAGATCCGTATTTTCCAGTTTGTTGGGGTCTACATGTACTTTTATTTCCCGTTCATCCACTCCTTTAATATCGGCTTCTCTTACTTCTTTCAGTCCTTCAAAGTCTTCCTGTAAGTCTTCAGCATATTTTTTTAGTTCGTATATGCTGTAGTCACCCGATAAATTGATGTTGAGCACCGGAAATTCCGAGAAATCGATGTCTTCGGTTATCGGATCAGTTTCCAGATCTTCCGGCAACTCACTTTGTGCTTTGTCTACCTGATCTTTGGTGTCTTGCAGTGCTTTCTGCACCTCAACATCTGTTTCAAATTCTATCAGGATGAGACTCATATCCTGATAGGAAGCAGACGACATTCGCTTGACACCGGTAAGATCCTTTAATTCCTTTTCAATGGGACGGGTGATGAGGTTCTCAATATCCAGCGGACTGTTACCAGGATAGGGTGTGGAAACCATTATATATGGCACCACGATCTCCGGAAACAGCTCCCGCTGCATGGAATTGTATGATAGTAAGCCTGCAACGAAAAGGAATACGGTGAGGATAAATATGGTGTTCTTGTTTTTTAAGGCAGCAACGGTGGGGCCGAATTTGCGTTCGACCACTTTTTGCTGATCTATTTCGGGATGCTCCTTCATTTGGTTGTTTTTTACTGGTGAATGTTCAACGGGGTGCCGTCGGTTACCTGTGCGTAACCTTTGGTGATTATTTCCATGCCGGCTTCAAGTCCATTGGATACGACTGTGCTGTTGTTGTCTTTTATGCCTGTCGAAATGTATTTTTTTTCTGCCACCTTATTGCCGGAGTCATCCCGGGTAGCCACAAATACAAATTCTCCCTTAAAATCCTTTTTGATTAATAACGACGGAATAACAAGTGCCTGTGGGATTTTGGCGATTCTCATTTTTAGTTCCCCCATGAGGTTGGGCTGCAGGGAATTGTCAGCGTTTTTTAGATTTACCCGGATCGAAAATGTTCGGGTATCCGGATCTATAACCGCTGAAGTTCTGAAAATCTTTGCCTTTTTGGTCATATCCAAAACAGGAAAATAGATGGAAACGCTATCTCCTGCATTGATTTGGTTCAGATAATCTTCCGATACATCTGCGGTGATGTAAACATCATCCAAATCCACAATTCTGGCAAAAGGGATGGAAGGTCCGGCCATTTCGCCCTGGTTTTGCATTAAATGGTCAATAACTCCGTTAATAGGTGCTTTAATAACAGCCATCTCAAGTTGTGCTTCCAGTCCCTGAAGTTTTTTCTGCAGGGCTTTCATAGTAGACTCGGCTTGCAGTAATTCAACTTCGCTGCCAATATTCTGTTCCCAAAGGTTTTTGCGGCGTTTGTAAAGTGTAGAGGCTAGTTCCAGGTTTACTTTAACTTCTTCAATATTTTGTTCAATGGATTCAGTGTTCAGCTTGGCCAGAATCTGTCCTTTATGAACTTCTTTGCCTTCCTTTGTCTGGATGGATTCAATTACACCGGGAACCTCAGGGCTGACGACAATATTCTGGTCTGTAGCAACATTGCCAATTGCCTCAATGAACTGCTCAAAAAGTTTAGGTTGTAAGGTGCTTATTTCCACATTGACGGCATTGGAAGATGAACCGGTATTGAGTTCGGCTTCCAGAGTTGCAATTTTCTTTTTGAGCGCGTTCAGTTCCTGACGGTAATTCTCCAGTTGTTCCTTTTTTATTTCTTTTTCATCCGCCGGATTGTTGGCGCTGCATCCTGCTATCAGAAGTGCTGCCACAGGCAGAAGTATCAATATTAATGTTCGTATCATGGTGGTGTGTTTTTTTTAGTTGTATTAAAGTTTTCCGGTGGCTTTCATGTAATCAATCCGGGAATTTAGGACAGCCAATGCTGCCTGGATGTGACTGATTTGTGCCTGAATGTATTGTCCCTGTTGCTGAGTGAGTTCGAAGCTTCCTGACATACCGTTGATAAATTTGGTGCGTGTCTTGTCATAAATATCTTTGGCCAGCTCTTTGCTTTCAACGGCAATTTCATACTGATCGATGGCGCTGTTGTAGTCTGTAAGTGCTGTTAGTCCGGTTGTTTTTATATTTTGAATGGTTTGATTTCTCACATTCTTACTTTTTTGCCAGGCCAGTTTTTGTTGCTGAGCCTGTGCATGTCGCATGCCCGATGAAAAGATGGGGACAGATACAGATAATCCCACAAACTGTGCTTTGTACCATTCATCACCAAAAATATTCCATTCATCTCCATAACCTGTTTTCTGGTATGTATAAAAAGCATTAACCTTAGGTAAATATCCAGCCCTTAAGTTCTTCAACTGTAATTTCTGACTTTCTACATCGGTTTGGGCTATTTTGTAATCGATGTGATCCTCGGGTGACCAACCATTTTCTTTTGCTTTTCCTGAAACGGCCTCACCCGACAGTGACAAAACCTCATTGGTAAGCACTACTGGCTGGTTTTCTTCAAGCCCGAGGGTGAACCGTAGAACTGCCATCGCTACTTCTTTGTTTCGCTTCACAGCAATAATCTGTTTTTCTGCCTCACGTACCATAAGTTTCAATTGCGAAACATCCAGCGATTCACGGAAACCGTTTTTGAATAGTGCTTCGGTTTCCTTGAGCAGACTTTTGTTTACTTCCAGATTCTCTTCAAAGGCTCTGAGGTTTTCCCTGGCCGAAAGCACTAAAAAACATGCTTTGGCTGCTGCATCACGAATTTCAATCTCTGTTTTTGTAGCCTGGTGCCTGGTTAGATCCAGAAAGACCTGTGTTGCCTGAAGTCCTACAAAATATGATCCGTTGAAGATCATCTGAGATACTGAAAAGGAATAATTTCCGTCATAAGCTGTAGAAAAGGATACCGGAACCTTATCTCCTGACTCCACCCCGGGAGGGCGCATATCCTCTGGTATAATCTCCGCAGGTAAAAGACTTACAGGTACATCAATGGAGTGATTGTACTGGGTTGAAAAATCTACCTGTGGCAGACCTGATGCAATAGTTTCCCAAATTTTTTTCCTGGCTGAGGCTACATCGTAATCAGAGCTGATCTTTTGATAAGCATGAACGGCAGCGTAATCCATCGCTTCATCAACTGAAAAATAGAGGGTGTCATTGGTGACTGCAAAAGCAGAATTCCCCATACCCCACAGAATTATTATACTCCAAAGGGCCAATTTCGAAAGCTGTTTCAAAATCATGAATGTTGTTTCTTTTTGTTGGTAAATTCAGGTATTCCACGCAAAGATATATTGCCCTTACGCGCGATAAACTGTAAACACCCGGAATGTACTTTAAGTTTCCTGTGAATGCACGAAAAATGCCGGTAAATGGAGTTGTTCTGTCATAACAATTCGGCTATTCATAAAAGAATATGGCTAATTGGTTGAATTTAGGGCACTTTAGAAGCGTTTTTGTCGTTTAAAGACTGTCTGATTAATTTTTTCCGCCCGATTGGTATGATTCAAAAGACTGTAATACTTTTTTTACTGGTGTTTTTTGTGATTGCAGAAAATGCTGAAGGCCAGATATGGCCTTTCAGAAAACGCAGTCAGGCACAAAAGGCAACCGCCGAGTATAATGAACGAAAACAACAGGCAGGGGAAGGAAATCTTTTTAATAGGCTGCTTACCAACGATCCAAATCAAACAGACTTGAGAGATGATCATATCTGGTCCTCAAACAGCGCCGGGACTTCCTATCAGAATTCCGGAAATATTAGTTTTACTTCCGCTTCCAGGTATGGGCTTACTCCCGGGCTTGAGGTACAAACCTGGCTTGGGCTGGATTTTTGGATTCCCAATATTTTTGTGAAGAGAGAAATCAGCAGAGGGGATTTATGGATCTCTTCTTTGCATGGTGTTTATTCTTCCTGGCCCGGATTGAAGTATGCGGATGCCAAAGGAGGACCATTTCCGGCCGACTCATTGACCGGGGTGCCACTCACGTTAGCTGTGAGAAATCAGCTGATTGTGAGTAAGCCTTTTTTTGATGTAATGGATTGTAATCCGCATCAACCATTTCTGGTGCTCAGTGGCTTTCTGGCTATAGATTACGGAATGGCTTTTTCGGATGAAAAGATTTATATTGAGGAGCGACATGTAATTACTCCAAGAAGTAGGTCTTATGTTGGAGATGGGCTCGTGGGAACTGTTGGGTTGCGTGGTGATTGGCGTATCAATCCGGTATTGTATGGACGGGGTGAGTTGCGCTGCCTGGTTGGAAATTTTCCTTCCGGTATGGCTATAGAGCAGCAAAGCACGGTAGAGTATTTTCCCTTTCTTAATTTATCTTTATCAGGAGGTTACTTGCTTGGGATGGGTAGTTTTGGTTCCAACTTTTTATCGCTTTGGCCGGTAGTAGATATTTCCTTCTATTTTGGCCGCAAACAGGGCCGCAAAAGAGGGTTGTTTGAGCAGCGGATGTTTTGACAGAGGATAAGAAATCCTTATTTTTTTCCTAAATTCGCATCATTTTTGAGTGGATACTTAGGGTAATTTGTTGATTTATGTGGATTCGTATCGCCAGTTTTATTCTCCGAAACCGGCTTCCTATTCTGATTGTTTTGGGCCTGCTTACAGTGTTTATGGGGTTCCAGTCACGCAAAATAGAGATGTCTTACCAATATGCTCCCCTGCTGCCGGATGATGATCCTGTTTATCAGGAATATGAGAGATTTGCAGAAGAGTTTGGGAACGAGGGAAATTTGATGGTTCTGGGTGTTCAGGACACTTCTTTTTTTGATGCTTTGCATTTTCAGTACTGGCAAAAGCTATCAAATGATATTGAAAATATCAGGGGAGTCACCTCTGTTATTTCTGTTTCTGATGCTTATCAGTTGAACCGTGATAATAAAAAACGCCAGTTTGAGGTTTTACCTGTTTTTCGGGATTCTTCCATTAATCAGGATGAAATTGACTCCCTGCGCAAAATCTTTGAGGCGCTTCCCTTTTACAAAGGGTTACTTTACAATGAGCAAACGCAGACTTATCTCTTGGGGATTACTCTGGACAAAGAAATTCTGGAGAGTCCGGCACGCGTGGAATTAATGCAGGAGATCAAAGAGAAGGGACTTGCTTATGAAGAGGTTACTGACAATCAGTTGCATTATTCAGGACTTCCGTTTATCCGTGTGGAAACGGCAGAAATGATAAAAAAAGAGCTGAACATGTTTATTTGGCTCGCTCTGGGGATTACGGCAATTATTATCTTCTTGTTCTTCCGTTCTTTTAAAGTGGTTATTTTTTCCATGCTGGTCGTGGGTGTTGCTGTTATCTGGGCTTTGGGATGGCAGGGCATTATGGGATTTAAAGTCACCATCCTTACCGGGATGATACCACCGCTTATTATTGTAATCGGGATTCCTAATTCGGTATTTCTGCTCAATAAGTTTCACCATGAATTTCGGAACCACGGAAACAAAATAAAATCACTTCAACGGGTAATCCGAAAAATTGGCAATGCTACTTTTCTGACAAATCTCACTACGGCCAGTGGTTTTGCCACCTTTATTTTTACCAGTAGTGATTTGCTCATTGAGTTTGGAATTATGGCAGCCATCAATATCATGATGGTTTTTGTGCTATCCCTGTTGATGATCCCTATTATTTTCAGTTTTCTGCCGGATCCTGAGGAACGACATGTACAACATCTGGATCGGCCGTTTTTTGAAAAAATTATTCAACGCCTGATTCACATCTCTTTGAATAATAAAAAGGTTGTGTTTCTTGCTACCATACTTCTTCTGGTCGTTGGTGGAACCGGAATTTCCAAAATGAAAACGACCGGGTTTATGCTCGACGATGTTCCTCATGATCATCAGTTGTACCGTGACCTGAAGTTTTTTGAACAACATTTTAGCGGCTTGATGCCTCTGGAGATTATGATTGACACCAAAAGGCCCAAGGCTGTTTTAAATCAGCGCACCCTTCGAAAGATGGATCAGTTGCAGGATAGTCTGAAAGCATTTCCCGAATTGTCACAAGGTCTCTCGATGCTTGAGGTGGTGAAATTTGCACGGCAATCTTATTACAATGGAAATGCGGCTTATTATTCCATCCCTAATTCCATGGAGCGCAATTTTATTCTGTCTTATTTGCCCGGAGGAGGAACTGGCGGACAAGGGGTAGTGTCCTCTTTTGTTGACTCTGCACAGCAGAAAGCCCGGATTAGTTTCCGAATGCAGGATGTGGGAACCACGCACATGCAGGAACTGGATCAGGAGATCAGAGCCGTAGTGGACTCTGTTTTTCCTCCCGATAAGTATGAAACTTCAGTTACGGGATCAAGTGTCGTGTTTTTTAAAGGCACCGATTACCTGATTCGCAACCTGTTTATCAGTTTGGGGCTTGCAGTGTTGCTGATTGCATCCTTTATGGCATGGATGTTTCGTTCCAAAAGAATGGTGATTGTGTCTTTGTTCCCCAACCTGGTGCCGTTGATAACAACTGCTGCTTTGATGGGATTCTTTGAGATCCCTATCAAACCCTCTACCATACTGGTTTTTAGTATTGCTTTTGGTATTTCTGTTGATGATACCATTCATTTTCTGGCCAAGTACCGTCAGGAACTGAGTGAAACCAACTGGAGTATTCGGGCCGCAACAGTGCTGGCTCTGAAAGAAACCGGGCGAAGTATGATCTATACATCTATTATTCTTTTCTTTGGATTTGGTATATTTACAGTATCAAGTTTTGGAGGAACAGTTGCGCTGGGTGCCCTGGTTGCTTTTACTCTTTTGGTTGCACTGTTTTCCAATCTTATTTTACTTCCTTCTTTGTTGCTTGGCTTAGAGCGATTGATTACCAATGAATCGTTTAAGGAGCCAATGCTTACGATTTA
This sequence comes from Marinilabilia sp. UBA5340, assembly GCA_002411085.1. Classification (GTDB taxonomy): domain Bacteria; phylum Bacteroidota; class Bacteroidia; order Bacteroidales; family Marinilabiliaceae; genus Marinilabilia. The sequence goes on from DHQK01000045.1 coordinate 29,685, forward strand.
TAACGAAGAGGAGGATATTGACTATGAAGAACTGAAAATTTTTCAGAAACCCGGTGGTCAGAAGGGAAAAGAACCTTCCGATGAGCCTGTAAACTAAGAGATCATGTCGAAGATTGATGAATTTCGCCAGATTATTGAAGATCAGATCAGAATGTTGGAACGTCCCGTAAGACCTGAGGGACTATATGATCCTGTTAAATATGTATTGTCTTTGGGTGGTAAGCGCCTTCGCCCTGCCCTTTGTCTTACCTCGGCTGCCCTTTTTGGCGATTTTTCTACGGCAGTTATTCCTGCCATTGGTCTGGAAGTATTTCATAATTTTACTTTGTTGCACGATGACATTATGGATCAGTCTTCAGTGCGACGAAATCAGCCAACTGTTCATGAGAAGTGGGATAACAACACCGCTATTCTTTCAGGCGATGTAATGTTGATAAAAGCTTATGAATTGATTTCAAAGAGCCCGGTAGGCGTGTTGCCGCAAGTGCTCGAAGTTTTTAACAAAACTGCTACAGAGGTATGCGAAGGGCAGCAGTTTGATATGGATTTTGAAAAAACGCTGGATGTGACTGAAGACGGATATCTGGACATGATTCGTCTCAAGACCGCTGTTTTGCTGGGTGCCAGCATGAAGATGGGAGGGATCCTCGGAGGAGGGAGCCTGCGTGACTGCAGTTTGCTCTATAAATTCGGACAGGACATTGGTATGGCGTTCCAGCTTCAGGATGACTGGTTGGATGTTTATGGTAACCAGGAATCTTTCGGTAAAAAGATAGGGAACGATATTCTTACCAATAAAAAAACTTTTTTGCTGATCACTGCACTGCATAGTTTAGAAAATGAATCAAAAAAGGAACTTTTGGATTGGTTGGATCGTAAAGAGTTTGTAGCGGAAGAAAAAATTGCTGCCGTGACCCGTCTTTTTGATGAAGCTGGAGTCTCTGAGATAACTCAAAAGAAACGTGATGATTATTTTTTCAGAGCGATAGAGAACCTCGAAAAAGTAGGAGGAAACAGAGATATAAAGAATGAACTTCAGAATTTTGCCCATAATTTGATGGCACGTGCAAGGTAATCCCGCCTTTTTTGATTAAATTCGGTTGAAAATAAATGTGTTAACCATGTCGCAAATCAAAGGTAAAATTGCACAGGTAATCGGACCTGTGGTGGATGTCAGCTTTGAGCAACAAACAGAACAGCTCCCCAAAATTAATGAAGCAATGGAGATTGTCAGAGATTCCGGGGATGTACTTATCCTTGAATGTCAGCAACACATTGGTGAGCATTCGGTGCGTTGCATTGCAATGGATTCTACAGATGGGTTGAGGCGTGGTATGGACGTGGTTTCACGTGGCGAAGCTATCTCAATGCCCTCAGGAGAAAATGTGAAAGGACGGTTGATGAATGTTGTTGGCCGGTCTATTGATGGCTTACCCGAAGTAAAGGCTGAAGAATACAGTCCCATTCATAAACCGGCTCCTGAATATGAAACGCTTTCTACGGAGACAGAAATTCTCTTTACCGGCATTAAAGTGATCGATCTCATTGAGCCCTATGCCAAAGGTGGTAAGATCGGGTTGTTTGGAGGTGCTGGTGTTGGAAAAACAGTGTTGATTCAGGAGTTGATCAACAATATTGCGAAGGGATACAGCGGTTACTCCGTATTTGGCGGGGTTGGCGAGCGAACCCGCGAAGGGAACGATTTGTTACGCGAAATGGTAGAAGCAGGTATTGTAGATTATGGTGAAGAATTTAAAAAGAGTCTGGAAGCAGGTCATTGGGATATCGAAAAAGTAGATCAGGAAGCTTTGAAGAACTCTCAGGTTTCTATGGTTTTCGGGCAGATGAATGAACCGCCCGGAGCTCGTGCGCGCGTTGCCCTTTCAGCGCTTACCATAGCTGAAACCTTTCGTGACAGAGGGAAAAATGAAGGTGGTGGCAGCGATGTGTTGTTATTTGTTGACAATATATTTCGGTTTACCCAGGCAGGTTCAGAAGTTTCGGCCCTTCTGGGACGTATGCCCTCTGCTGTTGGTTATCAGCCTACGCTTTCTTCGGAAATGGGCGCCTTACAGGAGCGGATTACCTCTACCAATACAGGCTCTATTACCTCTGTGCAGGCGGTTTATGTACCCGCCGATGACCTGACAGACCCAGCTCCTGCGACTACTTTTACACACCTGGATGCAACTACTGTTTTAAGTAGAAAAATTGCCGAACTGGGAATTTATCCTGCTGTCGATCCGTTGGATTCTACCTCCCGTATTTTGTCTCCCGAAATTGTGGGTAATGAGCATTACAAGACAGCCCAAAGGGTTAAAGAAATCCTTCAGCGGTACAAAGAGCTTCAGGATATTATTGCTATCCTGGGTATGGAGGAACTTTCCGAAGAAGATAAACTAATTGTTTCACGTGCACGCCGTGTGCAGCGCTTTTTGTCTCAACCATTTCATGTGGCCGAGCAGTTTACCGGGATCCCGGGAGAGCTTGTCTCCATCGAAGATACCATCAAAGGTTTTAATATGATCATGGATGGGGAAACCGATAAATATCCGGAAGCAGCATTTAACCTGGTAGGAACTATTGAGCAGGCCATAGAAAAAGGTGAAAGATTGCTGAAAGAAGCTAAACAGAAATAATGGAAGATCTCTATCTTGAAATAATCACCCCTGAAAGAATATTGTACGATGGCCCTGTAGGACTTGTCGAAGTGCCCGGAGCCAGCGGGAGGTTTGTTTTGCTGCGAGATCACGCTCCTATTATTTCAACGCTTGTGAGAGGAAGTGTCAGGGTGATAGGGAAAGATGGATATGATCACAAGTTCCAATGTAGGCAAGGGGTACTAGAATGTCACGACAATCATACAGTGATTCTGATGGATGAATTGGTTAGTGAGAACGAAGCGGATCTTTAACCTGCTTTGATCCACTTATTATTTTCTCCCATGCCGACTGAACAAGCTGTAAAACAAACGCACTTAAAAAAGTGTTCTGCTTTTTCTTTTCTGCGGATTTGGTTCCGTTAAAGGAAAAACAGGGAATCTTTCCATTTTTTCCTGATATATTTCCTGTTTTTTGTCTATGGTTTCCCTATTTTTGTCAAAACAATAATCAATGAGTATTAATTGAAAATATTTTCCTGTGGCCTGCTTGCAACGGGAAATTGATTTCACAAAAAGGAGGAATAATGACTTTTAGCGAAACCTGTAACAAGATTTTTATTCAGACCACAGAACATTATCATGAGTTTGATAATGTAGATGCTACCCCTAAAAATCCTTTTCAGGAGGGAACCATTGAGGATTTACTTTTTAGAAAAAACTGGATCGATGCCGTGCAGTGGCACCTGGAAGACATTATCCGTGATCCCGATATTCAGCCCGATGAGGCTTTGAAAATCAAACGGCGTATTGATAGTTCCAATCAGGATCGGACTGACTTGGTGGAATCCATCGATGACTTTTTTCTGGAAAAATATAAAGAGGTTGAAATTGCTTCCGATGCCACCATCAATACCGAAAGTCCTGCCTGGGCTATTGACCGGCTTTCTATTCTGGCATTGAAGATATATCACATGGAGCAGGAGGTGAAACGAACTGATGCTTCTGCCGAGCATTTGGAAAAGTGTAACATGAAACTTTCTGTATTGCTTCAGCAACGGGAAGATCTGAGTATCGCCATCGATCAACTTATTGCGGATATTGAAGCCGGGGAAAAATATATGAAGACTTATAAGCAGATGAAGATGTACAACGATCCTGCGTTAAATCCCATTTTATATAAAAACAAGAAATAGGTTTTGAAAAAAAGAATTCTTGTTTTTCGTTTTAGTGCTCTGGGCGATGTTGCAATGACAGTACCTGTTTTGTGGTCGGTACTGGACAAGTATCCTGATCATGAAATCTTGTTTGTCTCTCGACCCTTTGCAACGGATCTTATGGCGCCATTGCCCGGAGTTAGTTTTTTTCCTGTTGATTTAAAACAGAAACATAAAGGCTTCTCCGGACTTTTTCGCCTGTATAGAGAATTAAAAAGTAAGGGGCCCTGGGATGCTGTAGTCGATCTGCACAGCGTTCTGCGGACACACGTCCTTACATCCTTGTTTGCCATCTCAGGAACTAAAGTTGTCAAAATTGATAAAGGACGAAAAGAAAAAAAGAAGCTGACCAGGAAAGAGAATAAGGTTTTTAAACCACTGCTAACCACTGTTGAACGGTATCGGCAGACTTTTGAAAAGGCTGGCTTTCCTTTTCAATTGCAGGAATTTCCCGGCCATAATTTATATGGCAAAAAGTTACCAGATCCAACAATTTCCCCATGGGGAGATTTAGGAGGGGGCTCTAATATCATCGGAATCGCACCTTTTGCCAAACATCATTGGAAGATGTGGCCTGAAGAAAAGATGGAGGAGTTGCTGAGGCTTCTGGATGAAAAGGGAGCAACGGTTATTCTGTTTGGCGGGCCCGGAGAGGAACAGAAAAAACTGGAACGATGGGCATCAGGTTCTAAAAATAGACGTACCTTTGCAGGCAAGCTTTCAATGGCCGATGAGTTGGCGTTGATGACACAGCTAGATGTAATGATTTCCATGGATTCGGCCAACATGCATTTGGCGGGTCTGGCTGGTATACGGGTTGTCAGTATTTGGGGTGCCACCCATCCTTTCGCAGGTTTTTATGGGTTTGGACAGGCGGCCGGGGATGCTGTTCAGGTGGAGTTGAGTTGCAGACCGTGTTCCGTTTTTGGAAATAAGCCTTGTCATCGTGGTGATTTTGCTTGTATGGAGAGCATCACCCCTGCAATGGTAATTAACCGAGTTTTTAATAGCTAGCTGTTTAAAGGTCAGTCTGTGTTTTAGTCGCTGATTGTAGAAACAGAGAGTTGCATCAGATCCCGTTTTTTCGGGAACCCTAAAAACAAATTTCATACGAATGAATATCGCATTAATCAACTCAATAGGGAAGAATAAATGGGGCGGTGGTGAAAAATGGATGATCATGGCAGCCATTGGCCTCAAGTCTCTTGGGCATGATGTGATAGTCGTTTGTAGAAAAAACTCCCTGCTTGCCGGTAAAGCCAGAACTGAAAGTTTGGATGTCAGAGAAATCGGAGCCAATTCTGATTTTGATTTTCTTGCTTGTTGGAAATTTAAGTCTCTTTTTAAAGAATTTAAGCCCCATGTTGTTATTGGCTGCCAAAACAAAGATTGGCGTGTGGCTTCTATGGCTCTTAAGTTCGCTGGAATTCAGGCTAAAGTATATTCCCGACAGGGGTTGCAGCTTCTGAAAAATAGTTGGTGGTATAAGTGGACCATTCGGGTATTTAGTGATGGCATTATAACCAATACCAATACTATTAAAGAGTTTTATGACTCCTTTTTGCCTGTTGACAATGGCTTTGTGAAAGTCGTTTTCAATGGAGTTGAGAAAGTTCCTGACAATCTTTCCGGGTTTGATTATTCTCAATATATTCCTGAATCACAACAGAATCCTTTTATTATTTTATCTACAGGTCGACTGGCTCGTCAAAAAGGGTTTAAGTTTCTGATTGAAGCTGCGGCCAAAATTATCCGGAAGCATCCGAATGTCTATTTTTTTCTGGCAGGTCAGGGAAAGTTGGAGTCTGAACTGAAGAAACAAATTGAAAGCTTCGGGATTGAGAATAATTTCATACTGCTGGGCTTTATTGAGGATATCCATCCTTTGCTCAAAAATGCAGATGTATTCGTTTTCTCCTCTTTATATGAGGGAATGCCAAATTCCATACTGGAAGCGATGGCTCATGGAATGCCCGTTATCTCCACCAATGTTAACGGCGTACAGGAATTGATTGCCGAGGGGGTTAATGGTCTCACAGTCCCCCCCGGAGATTCAGAATCCTTATTTGATGCCCTGGAGTATGTCTTTTCCAATGAACAAGAATTGGAAAAACTGGGGCAAAATGCAAGGATATTTGTGGACGAGCACTTCGCTGTGGAGAAAATGGTGGAGAACCTGAACGACCTTTTGTGCGATCAAGAAACGCAATAGTTTTCCCTTTTTATGATTTTTTTCGAAAAGATATTTGCACTTCGACATAAAAGATTAAAGTTCTTGTATTATTTAAAAGGGGCTTTTCGTTACTATCTTATCCCTGATTTTATCTTTCGGATCCTCCTCCCCAAGTGTCTCGGAACACTTCAAAACCGGAGTGATATTGGCTACATTCAAAGTAGAGTGAAGTATTACAATAAGTTAGAGTCTGAGACAGAAATCGGAAATGATGCAGTTACCATCAAGGATTTCCGGTTTAAAGAACATAAAACAACTTACTTTATTGATACGCAGAAGTATATCAGGTATTTTAATCCCAATTTTCGGTTTAATCCGCTTTTTGGTGATATTACTTATGTGCCGGAATTTCCTTCATTTGTAAAAAGCAGACCTGTTGATGTGGATAATTCTAATTCTGTGCTTTTGAAGCTTAATCAAATAAGGCATTTTTTATTTGTGAAGGATAGATGGAGTTTTCCCGACAAGAAAGATTTGTTAGTTTGGAGGGGAAATGTGACCGATCCCAAAGAGCAGCGAGTCCGTTTTTTCACCAAATACTTTGGGCATCCTATGTGTAATATAGGTTATACCAATAACTGGGGGAAAAACCTACACTGGGCCAAAGAAAAATTGAGTATTGATGAGCAGCTGAAATATAAATTTGTACTTTGCCTTGAAGGTGTAGATGTCGCCACAAATTTAAAATGGGTAATGTCTTCAAACTCCCTTGCCGTGATGCCGAGACCCCGGTTTGAAACATGGTTTATGGAGGCATCCTTAATCCCCGATTACCATTATGTATTGATAAAAGATGATTTCTCTGATCTGGAGGAGAAAATCAATTATTACGTAAAGCATCCTAAAAAAGCTGAAATAATTGTAGCCAACGCTCACGAATTTGTTGAACAGTTTAAAAATCCTGAAAGGGAAAGAATCATTTCCTTATTGGTGCTTCGAAAGTACTTCTCTCAGACAAGACAATGTTTAGTTTCCTGAAATTATGCTGTTAACACCGGCTGAGATTGTCCTTTTTTCACAAAAACCTATTTTGCAGATTTTGTAAATGTGGGTTTGCTGAAGAAGGATTTTAATTTGTAGTAATTCCTTTCTACGAAGTATAGATAGAAATTGTGCCAGTCTAATACAGTGATTGCCGGTTTAAGGGTGATTTCTCTTTTGGGACGACTGGGATCCAGTGTGTCACAAAGCCTGGATATTATTGTAAAGAGATTGTAGTCTTCAAGCACGAGCTCTTTGCTTGATTCCAGCGCATCCATTCTTTCCTCATAAATGTCATGTTCCAGGATGGAATCAATCGTTTGAATCGCTTTTTTCCAATTATATATATCTATTGTTTTGAAAGATTTTTCAGGGAAATAGTCCTGTATGTTGGTACAGCCGTAATAGATTGGAAAAGTTCCTGTGAGAAAACAATCTGAGATTTTTTCTGTCCAGTAAAACTTTGAAGAAGAGTTCTCAAGAGCAATATGATATTTATAGGGTGCCAGTATATCCCATTTGTCTTCAAAACTGTTAATTCCTCGTCCAAAAACATCAATTTTGTCACCATAATGTTGTTTTAATCTGGACACAAATTTAATCCGATCCTGATGCCCTCGGGTGAATCCTTTATTGCTTGTAATTACTGATATTAGTTTGTTTTTTGGAGGAAGAGGCCTGTTCTTTAAATCGTCATAAGAAATGGAATGTGAAACTTTTCCTTTCTTCCACTTCAGTCCGATGAACCAAGACAGGGCGGCCGGCCCAAAAGTAACACTTTTGTGCTTTAAAGTGTCCTGGCATGAGTAGACATGAGCAAACTGATTGCAGTATTTTTTGGGAAAATTAACAATGGATCGGGGCTCAGAGGTCATGAGTATGGTATTCTCAGGGGCTACTTTACAGGTTGTTTTTTTCTTAATGTATTTGTTTCGGACAACCCAGAAATCAGGTTCTTCCACATCTTGATCTATGAAAAACTGATATTTACCGCATTTGGAAATTCCTGAAGCTCCAGGAGTTTGTCTTAAAAGGTAGTCACTGTTTTTGGCGGTGGTTATTTTTACTTTATACATGAAGATGAAGCACAAGAATATTTGTAAATAGATACTATTAGCGTCTAGTTTTTGGTTTCATTATGATGATTGTTTATCCCGTTAGGGGTCTCAATAATTCTATTCTTTTTGACGTAGTTTCTTATTTCGCGGTTTTTCCTGATAGATTCTTTGGTCTTGTATGGTCTTCCGTGTTCCAGGTGAACGCAAACTGCTGAGTATCTGATTTGTTTGGATTTTATGCCAAAGTTTTGGAGTCGTTCGCCAAACTCCCGATCCTGACCACCGTAGTGCATATCTTCGTTGAAACCGTTGACTGCAAAAATATCTTTTCGCCAGCCCGAAGCATTGTGCCCATTCCAGGAGGCGTTGGTGGGCGTAATGAAATTCATAAAGCTTGTAAACCAAGGATACTTAACAAGCTTCAGGCTTTTATTGGATCGTTTCAGTCCATTTTGGTAAAGCCAATTTAAAGAAAACGCCTTTTGTGTTGTTACATCCTCACGGGTTAGCTGGTGACTAAGATTCAATGGTAACCTCAATGTGCCACCAGACAAAAAATAGCCAGGCTCAGCATGTTTTAAATGTGTGCTAATGAAGTCTTTCCGGGGGATGCAGTCTCCATCTGTGAAAATAAGATAGTCGCTCTCAGTGGCAATAATTGCTTTATTTAATATCGGACATTTTTGATAACCTTCATCCGGGTGCCATACATGCTTAATATTAAGGTTGCTGTTCGATTTGAATTCTTCGATTACATCCCGTGTCTCTTGCCCCGAACCGTCATCTGCAATAATGACTTCAAAATCCTTTTCTGTCTGGCATTCATATCCCCACAAAGCCTTTCTTAGCCATTCCGGTTGATTATATGTAGTAAATATTACAGATGCTCTGTTCTTCATACCAAAATAAGTTTGTCTTTGATCTCGAATTCGACTTGCATAGCTCATATTTCTCGCTGTACTTGCAGAAATATTGGAATGCTTGCTTCATTCTTACCTGTGTCAGATCATTCTTCCTTTAGAACTGCATTGATGTTTATTGTTGATCCTTCTGGAAACAAATGAACGTTGCAGAAACTAATTATGCTATAGGGTTTTTGGGGGCCTCAGAGGTGCCAGGTCGATTTAAATAATACCTGATTCCAGGATTCCAAAAAGTTTAATCTAAATAGCAAAGCTTTGGTTTATCTAAAATACACAATGTACACAAAAATAAGATTTTTATGTGGAAATATATTACCTTATTGAAGGATTAGATTTTTTAACCTGCATTATTTTATGAATTACGGGTATGAGATTTCTGGGAAATATAATCAACCCCAAATAAAATTAAATCAGGAAATAGTAAACTTTTCTCAATTTTATTGAAGACTGGATTGATGGATCGGTAGTTGGGCTTCGCAATAGATTATGTGACAATAATAGTGGTTAATTTCAAATTTTCACGGGTTATCGAAATGAATTGAATATTATTGAACCGGGCCTGACATATCGTTAAGTTCAAAAGAAATCATTCTTTTCCTAAAGGCTTTTTATTTATTTTTGCAGATTGTATTCATACTATCGTTAACTACAAAATGAAGAAATTCTTATATACCTTTCTGCGAATCTGGCTTTTCTGGCTGCTGTTTTTTGCCTTTTTCCGTGCGGTGTTTATCCTTGTCAACTATGGATATGCCGACAACACCCCTTTCTTAGAGACTTTGGCATCTTTTGGTCCTGGACTTCGAATGGATCTCTCTTTTTCGGGATATCTCATGTTGCTTACAGCAGTTGTCCAGGTTGCTTCTTTGCTAATTCAAAGACAGTTTTGCAGGAATTGTTTGTTATGGATGTACTATCTGCTGATCCCTTTGTTTACAGGGTTGCTTCTTGGTGATATCAACCTTTTTCGTTATTGGGGAGGGCATCTGAACAGCGAAGCAATGGCTTTCCTGAAAACTCCGGGGATTGTATTGAATTCCATTTCTTGGAGTGAGGTTTTGCTGTTTGTGTTTCTCCTGGGGGCTGTCTCATTTGGTCTTATTTATCTTTTCAGGAGATGGATTGTTACGGATAGGTTTCTTGATGTGTTTTCCTGGAAAAAGGCTGGTGTCAATATATTTCTGACACTTTTTCTGGCGGCACTTATGATTGTTCCTATTCGTGGCAGTTTTGGAGTTGCCCCAATTAATACCGGTGTTGCATACTTCTCCAATTATCTTTTTGCCAATAATGCAGCGGTGAATCCACTCTGGAACCTGGCTTATTCTATGAAACGAAGTGGTATCGAAGATGGTCAGTACCGCTTTATGGAAAGTCAGGAAAATGAGTTACTCTTTTCTGAAATGATGAAGGAGTCGTCTGACTTTTCTGCCGTTTTGAAAACACGTAATCCCAATGTTATTGTGGTTTTACTAGAGAGTTTTTCGGCCCAGGTTATAGAGCAACTGGGAGGTGAATCAGTTACTCCGCAATTGAATCAGCTGATGACTGAGGGCATCTTTTTTAAAAACGTTTTTGCAACCAGCTTTCGTTCCGATTATGGGATGGTAGGTACCATGGCAGGATATCCTGGCATACCGGGGTATTCTATTATGCAATATCCTGATAAGTCGCGCAAACTATCTTTTATTCCTAAGGAATTGAAGAAGAGTGGTTATCGAGATTTAAACTTTATCTATGGCGGCGATATGGGGTTTAAAAATTTGAAATCCCTGATAACACTGGCCGGGTTTGATGATGTGGTAGATATTGATGACTTTCCTGCCGATTTTAAAGGAGAAAAATGGGGAGTTCATGATGAATATACTTTTGATCGATTTGCTTCAATGATCGAAGAATCGCAATCACCTTCTTTCAATTTTATGTTTACCCTTAGCAGCCATGAACCTTTTGATGTACCCATGAAAAGGGTGTATGAAAATGATTATTTTAATTCAGTGCATTACACCGATAGTTGCCTCGGGGTTTTTGTCGATGCATTAAAAAAGAAATCATTATGGGATAATTCGCTTGTGGTGCTCATTGCTGATCATGGTGTTACCGGGCCAGAAAAATTAGGTTATACTCAGGAGCGGCGTTACCGGATTCCCATGCTTTGGACAGGCGGAGCCCTGGCCGTTCGTGATACGGTAGTTGAAACGTATGGCTCTCAGGCTGACCTGGCAGCCACTTTGCTTCCACAGCTGGGTATTGAGAGTGATGATTTTATTTTTAGTAAAAATATTTTGAATGAAGAATCAAATGGGTTTGCGTTTATTCAATACCCGGATGGTTTTGGATATGTGGATAATGACCAGTTTCAGGTATTTGATAAAAACACCCTTAAACCTTTGGTATTAGAAGGGGCCCGGAGTAAGTCTGATAGTCTTAAAGCCAAAGTGTTTATGCAAAAACTGGCAACCGATTTTAAAGAGAGAATTAGTAATGGAAAATAGTACATTGAAGAGAAGTGATTTTGAGGTGATGGCTCCCGTGGGCTCTTTTGAGTCGCTGATGGCAGCTATACAGGGAGGGGCTGATTCTGTCTATTTCGGAGCAGAACAGTTGAATATGAGATCCAGGTCATCCAGCAACTTTACGACTGATGATCTGCGTGAAATTGTTAAAATAGCATCCAGTCATGACGTTAAAACTTATTTGACGGTCAATACTGTATTGTATGATTCCGATCTTTCTGTGATGCGAAGCCTCATTGATGCAGCTAAAGAGAGTGGTATTTCCGCTGTTATTGCTTCGGATCAGGCAGCCATCAACTATGCCAACAGCATTGGAGTTGAGGTGCATATTTCTACACAGGTCAATATCTCTAATGTGGAGGCGCTAAAATTTTACAGCCACTTTGCCGATGTGGTGGTGTTAGCCCGTGAACTTAACATGGAGCAGGTTAATGCAATCTATCAGACCATTCAGGAGGAGCAAATCAAGGGGCCATCCGGAGAACTGATTCGTATTGAGATGTTCTCTCATGGTGCTTTATGTATGGCTGTTTCCGGAAAGTGTTATCTGAGTCTTCACCAATTGAATTCTTCGGCCAATCGTGGAGGGTGTCTGCAACCTTGCCGCCGGAGCTACATTGTTACTGAAAAAGAAACAGGGCAGGAGCTGGAAGTGGATAATGAATACATCATGTCTCCCAAGGATTTGAAAACCATTCATTTTTTGAATAAAATGATGGATGCCGGTGTGCGGGTTTTTAAAATTGAAGGTCGGGCGCGGGGCCCGGAATATGTCAAAACAGTGGTTTCCTGTTATCGCGAAGCGATTAACTCTGTATTGGAAGGCAGCTATTCGCAGGAAAAAATCCAGTCCTGGGACAAACGATTGGGAGCCGTATTTAATCGTGGTTTCTGGGATGGATATTATTTGGGCCAGAAACTCGGCGAATGGAGTGCCAATTATGGATCACTGGCTACACGTAAAAAGGTTTATATAGGAAAAGGAACCAATTATTTTCCTAAAATCGGAGTGGCTGAATTCGTTTTGGAAACCAAAAACCTTAAAGTGGGTGATGAGATTCTTATTACGGGCCCTACAACAGGTGTAGTAGAGATGAAAGTGCCCGAAATTCGTGTTGACCTGAAGCCGGTAGAAGAAGCAGCTAAAGGAGAAAGGTTTTCTATTCCGGTAAACACCAAGATCCGTAGATCTGATAAATTATTTAAATGGGTAAGTGCATCTTCCGGAGAGGTCAGACACTTTAAATAGAATCATATCAATAATTAAGTATCACACTGTATGAGTTTTGAAGGCAATTTAGTCAAAATGAACAGTCGCCAGGAAGGCCATAAGGTTTCTTACCTGCTTCGCCTGGGTGAAAATGAAATAGATATATCCGGACTCATTGGGAAAAAACTCAGCCTGAGGTTTCAGCATAAAATTAATTGTATAAACTGTGGCAAGGAGACTCGGAAGTCTTTTGGTCAGGGTTTTTGTTATCAGTGTTTTACCACTGCTCCCGAAGCGGACGAGTGTATCCTTCGTCCTGATCGATGTATGGCTCATCTGGGAATTTCTCGCGATATGAACTGGTCCGAAGAACATTGTCTGCAACCCCATATTGTTTATCTCGCTCTGAGTGGAGGGCTTAAAGTGGGCGTTACCAGATTGTCTCAGGTTCCTACCCGATGGATTGATCAGGGTGCTGAAAAAGCAATTCGTATATGTCAGGTGCCCAACAGACATATTGCCGGGGTCGTAGAAAAATATCTGATGAAATATTTCGACGATAAGACCAACTGGAAAAAAATGGTCACCAATGAGCTCCTCCCGGCAATTGATCTTGTTGACCAAAAGAAAAAAGCACTGAATTTGTTGCCTGCCGAATTGCGACAATATGCGACCAGCGATGAGGAAGTTTTTCACTTTGACTATCCCGTTGAAAAATGGCCCCAAAAGCCCGTACAGCATAATTTTGACAAGTCAGATGAACTGACCGGGGTGCTGAAAGGAATTCGTGGACAGTATCTTTTCTTTGAAGGCCAGGAAGTATTAAATATCCGCAGATTTTCTGGTTATAGAATTACATTGGAACTTGATTAGCCGGATCTGTAATATACCCCATATCAATATGTTGATATCTTGCCTGGAAGCTTTTTTTAATGTTCATTGTAAAAAATTGAGTTTTAAAAAGAAACCAAAGTCATAGGATTACGTAGCAAGGGAATATAAATATAATTGTTTTATTTTTTGAGATTTAGACTATTCCGATTGTCTTGAAGAACGATTACAATATTTTTGAAATGGGGCCGTAGATACGGCTAAGGGTTACTTTGAATTAAAATTATTAACACGAAATGAAAAAGTTTTACTTGATGTTGGCTTTGCTTGTTGCGATGCCAGTTTTGATGCAAGGCCAGGTGGCGAAGTACAAAGCAGTTTTTACTCTAAATTTTATTCGCTATATTGGGTGGCCCGATGACGCAAAGGAAGGAGATTTTGTGATAGGGGTTTTACAGGATTCTGACATTGCAAGGCGGATTGATCAGCAAACAGGAGGGAAAAAATTTGGATTCCAAACAGTGGTGGTTAAAGAGTTTAACTCTGTTGCCGAAATGACAGATTGCCAGGTTCTTTTCGTCTCGGATCGTTCCAATTTCGCTCGAAATGCCAGTCAGATTAAGCAAAAGCTTGGGAAAAGTTCATTGATCGTGACTGAAAGTGAAGGAGCTACTGAAAACGGAGCTATGATCAATTTTGTGGTTAGGAATGAAGTCCTTAAGTTTGAAATTCACAAGGGAAATGCTTCAAGTGCAGGGCTGCAGATAAGTTCAAGACTTGAGAATATGTCATCGGCTATTGTGTTGTAATAAGATATTATTGAATTGTTAAAAATAAACCCAGGGTTGACAATGCTGTCAGCCCGGGGATTTTTGTTGGTCAATTAAAAATTCCCTTTGTGGGTTTATGAAAAAGGTTTATTCATGAAACTGAAGTATAATTTTAACATTGCCCAAAAGCTAATCTTTGGTTTTGGGCTGATCCTGGTGGTCATTCTGATTAATTCTGTTCTGACCCTAAGTACCCTGACCCGGAGTAAAAATCTTACCAACAGGGTTACAAGTGTTTATTCTCCTACAACCGAGATGCTTGGGGATTTGGAAATGATGGTTACCCAAACCAAGATGTTGATAAAAAACTGGGTGTACATCGATCGCCAGGCAGATACTCCTGACAAACTCAGGCTTAAAGCAATTCATGATGAGGAGTTGCCCAAGCTAAGAGCTGAGTTGCTGGAACTTTCCGAGGAGTGGGATAATGAAGCAGATCAGGAGGTGTTAGAGACTGCATTTCATGATATAGACTCCTTGTTTACGATGCACCAAACCATTATGGGACTTCTCAGTACCTTTGAAGCCTATGATGATCCTATGGTGACTTTCGAAGTTGAGCCAATGGTAGTTGAGGGGGGTGATGCCATTCAGTTGAGTGATCAGATTATTGAAGATGTTTCTTCACTGGGAACCAAATACCTGGCTCAGTATGAGGAATCTCTTCAGGATATGAACAACAACTTCACGTCATTTACCTGGGTTACTGCGCTCATGAGCATCATTTTGATTGCCGCGTCGTTAATTATTGGATTCGTACTGTATGTCACTATTGTTAAACCACTTTCCAAAGGTGTTGCGTTTGCTCAGGCTTTTGGTAAGGGCGATCTTACTGCCCGGGTGGATGTGGATCAGAATGATGAAATCGGAATTCTTGCCAAAGAATTGGGCTCAATGGCATTAAGTCTTAAAAATACAGTGGTTACTATTAAGAAGAATGCGTTGGATCTGGTTCATTCCAGTCAGAATCTACGTGATAGTTCACAGGGACTATCCCGTGGTTCCGCAGATCAGGCTGCTTCTGCAGAGGAGGTTTCCACATCCATAGAGGAGATGGTGGCAAATATCGATCAGAATACCGATAATGCTATTCAAACTGAGAAAATTACAGTTGAAACTGCCAAAGAGGTAAATGTTGCCAATGAGTTATCTGCTGAAGCAGTTAAAGCCATGCAAGACATTTCCGAACGTATATCTATTATTAGTGATATCGCTTTTCAGACCAATATTTTGGCGCTTAATGCTGCTGTTGAAGCAGCAAGGGCAGGGGAACATGGCCGTGGGTTTTCAGTCGTTGCGGCCGAAGTTCGTAAACTTGCCGAGAAAAGTAAGGTCGCGGCTGATGATATTGTAAATCTGGTTTCCAAAGGCCTTAAAGTGTCTAAAGAGGCAGGAGAAAAATCTAAAATGCTTGTTCCTGATATTGAGAAAACTACTCAGCTTATCAAGGAAATTGCAGCTGCCAGTATGGAGCAAAAAACCGGAGCTGATCAGATTAATCAAGCTATGCAACAGCTTAATATGATTACTCAGGAGAACGCTTCATCTTCCGATATGCTGACGCAAAGTTCTGAGCAATTATCAGATCTTGCAAACAATTTGCAAAAAGCTGTTGAGATCTTCAATATTGGAGAAGATGTTAATCTAAAGAGCAAAAGTAAAAATGCTCCTGCAGCTCCAAAGACCAAAGATCAACCTGTTAAAAAGAAGGAGCCTAAATCAGCCGGTAAATCCGAAACTTCTTCTTCTAAAGGTGAAGATAAAGGAAGTTCTCAAAAACCTAATTTAGGAAACCTGGGACGGGAATTTGATCTTGATAATTACGAAAAATTTTAGGCATCCTGATTGTTTCCTGTTTTTGGGTAAAAGGAAAAGATAACTTCCTTTTAATTTTGGAACCCGACAGGAATAGTTGCTTAAAGTTGTAACCCTAATCCCCAAAACAAACAAAGGCAGTCTTTTCATGTGGGTTCTTTCAGTAAATGCGGAACCCGATAACATAAAAAGTTTACAGCAATGAAATGAATTCCAATTATCCGGGACAAGTTTCATTGGTTCTGAGAAACAAATTTTATACGGTTGAAGCGGGCATGGCAGGGAATGTTACTAAAGAATAGCGTACCCTCAGCCAGGAACGTTCTATCCGGGCAGTGATTTAGAATAACTTTATACTGATGAAAGACGATAATTTCCAAATCCAGGTAAAGAAATCTGACAGCGCACTCGAAATGGTGTTTAGTGGTCAGTTGACCATCAATTATATTCAAAAAATCAAAGATACCGTCAGCGGTGAGGTTGATTTTTCGAAGGATATTACTGTGGTGGTAGACAATCCAGACAATCTTGATATCACTTTTCTGCAGTTATTGCAGTCTCTGAAAAAAACTGCAGAGTTAAATAAACGGCAGTTTGAAGTCAGGTCTACATTACCTAATGAATTGGAAAGTCTTGTTTCCAATTCCGGATTTTCCGATTTGTTAAATAGTAACCCTGTAAATAATTAATAAAATGGCAAAAACAGTTCTTATAGTTGATGATTCCGAAAGTATTCGTGAAGTAGTGAACTTTACACTTCAAAATGAAGGATATGATGTTTTAGTTGGTGTTGATGGAGAAGATGCACTTCAGTATTTGGATGGGCGTCCTATCGATATTATTATCACCGACTTGCACATGCCTAATCTTGATGGTCTCGGACTTATTCGCAAAGTCAGAGAGATGGATGGGTATAAACATATTCCTATTTTGTTTCTTACCACGGAGTCACAGGCCGCTAAAAAGATGGAAGCCAAACAGGCCGGAGCTACCGGGTGGATAATTAAACCTTTTGTTCCCGCAAAATTATTAAGTGCTATTTCCAGAGTTTTGCGATAATTATCGTCTTTTGCGTTACCATTCTTTCTTTGGATGGTTATTGCAGGAATGTTTAAGTTTCAGGCAAAGCTGATATTTAACTAAATCCCAGCCCTATGACAGATCAACTTGAAAAGATTAAAAAGACGTTTATAGAAAACAGTATGGATGAGCTTTTGAATCTGAAAAAAATGTTCATCGATGCTCATTCGTCCAATCCTGACCCCGAGAATTATGATCTGGCCAATAATGTATTTATGGTCATGCATGGTATTTCCGGCACTGCCCCCATGGTTGGACTGGGTTCTTTAGAACCTGCGTCACGCAAACTGGAGATTGTTTTTGATAAGATCCGCAAAGGGGAAAAAGATTTCTCCGAGCCGATAAAAGTCCAGACAATCAGAGGGATTGATGCCATTGTTGAAGAATTAAGGTGTTATTCCGAAAAAATTGCTCTTTGATATATTTCCGGATTTGACGGAATATATTTTGTGCGAAATGGCAAAAAAATATGATAGATAAATTTAAAGCCAAGTTTGTTGAAGAATCTCTGGATAATGTCAACGATCTGGAAGAAGCGCTTTTTGCTCTTGAAAATGATATGCAGAGTAAAGAGCTCATTGAACGTATTTTCAGAGCAATGCATTCTCTCAAAGGAGGAGGAGCAATGTTTGGCTTCAACCATTTGAGTGATTTTACGCACCATCTGGAGAATATTTTTGATAAAGTCAGAAACGACAAACTTGAGGTTACTCCTGATCTGATTTCACTGACCTTTTCAGCTGTTGATGAAATAAAATTCCTTTTGGACAAAGGTGATCTCACCGAAAAAGAGGATTTGGATGCTTACCATACCTTCATGGCGAAGATCCAGAATTTCTCCGAAGGAGGAGGGATTTCTCAGGCAACTACTGTTAGTCCAACTCCTTCTTCTGCCACAGATGATGGAGACAAGACCTACCTGATTTCTTTTGTTCCGCGGGAAGAGCTTTTACAAAACGGAACCAACCCTTTGTTTTTGCTTGATGACTTGCATGCTTTAGGTCATGGGTATAGCATTGTGTTTACCCATAAAGTCCCTTCTTTTGAACCTCTGGAACCTGAAAATAATTACTGTCTTTGGCAGATCTTGCTCACCACCACCGAATCGCTGAATGAAATTAAGGATGTTTTCATTTTTGTGGAGGATGAATGCGATTTGTCTGTGGAAGAAGTTTGTTCCGGTGGCTTTGAATTATCGCCCGAAATTGAAAAGCTAATTAGTAATGCAAAGCATTCAAACGCTTTGTTGAAAGTTGGTGATCTGAGGATTTTACTTAAAAAAGAAGAGCCTGTTGCTGCAGAGCCTACTGTTGAAGAGCAGGAAGAGAAAGAACAAAAGCGCAGAGCTCAGCTCAAAGAACACAAGATTTCCAGTATTCGTGTGGCTTCCATGAAAATTGATGAGCTGGTAAATCTGGTCAGTGAGTTGGTAACCGTACAAGCTCAGTTGAGCGTTTATGCCGAAAAAAAGGGTGAAACTGATATATTGGGATTGGCCGAAAACGTTCAGAAACTATCACGCCAGCTGCGTGACAATGCTTTTGAAATCAGTCTGATTCCCATGCAAAGCGAGTTGATGCGTTTTCAGCGTTTGGTGCGCGATTTGTCCAAGGAGCTAGGGAAAGAGATCGAGTTTGTTATTGAGGGGGGAGATATTGAGCTGGATAAGAATATTATCGAGCACTTGACTGACCCATTGTTGCATATTCTTCGAAACTCCGTGGATCATGGAATTGAAATGCCTGATGAACGTGTGGCTGCCGGAAAAGCTCCCAAAGGAAATATATATTTTAAAGCTTACCATGCAGGTGCCAGTGTGCTTATTGAGGTTACTGATGACGGAAAAGGGATTAATGCTGAGGATATACGGTTAAAAGCTATTGCTAAAGGTATTATTGATGAGTCGACCGAACTCTCGGACAAGGAGATTCTCAACCTTATATTTATGAGTGGGTTTTCCACCAGAGAGACAGTCTCAGATGTTTCCGGCCGTGGAGTCGGGATGGACGTGGTTCGAAAAAAAATATCTGAGATCAGAGGTGAGGTTACGATCGACTCAGAA
Source organism: Marinilabilia sp. UBA5340 (assembly GCA_002411085.1). GTDB lineage: Bacteria > Bacteroidota > Bacteroidia > Bacteroidales > Marinilabiliaceae > Marinilabilia. The sequence continues at coordinate 49,040 of DHQK01000045.1, forward strand.
GCCGGACAGGGTACAACCATTACTTTGCGCTTGCCACTGACCCTTTCTATTATCGATGGGTTGTTGGTGAAGGTTGCAGAGAACCAATATGTAGTACCAATTTCTGCTATAGAAAAGATTTTTGCCTTGAATCAGGATCAGTTAAAGAATTCTTTTAATAAAGTGGTGGTCATCGACAATGAACAGATTCCTTATGTGGATATGCGCAATGTGTTTAAAGAAGGAACGGTGGATGCGGAAGTTCCACAGATGATCCTGGTAAGACACGAAGAAAAGCGTCTGGGACTGCTTGTTGATGAGGTTTTAGGCGAATATCAGACGGTTGTAAAACCCTTGGGAAGGTATCTTAAAACGCATGAGGTCGTTTCAGGGGCCTCCATCCTGGGTGACGGAACCATCGCTTTGGTCATTGATACC
>DHQK01000045.1:49628-67671 GCA_002411085.1 Marinilabilia sp. UBA5340
GACGGAACCATCTCTTTGGTCATTGATACCAACCGGGTATTGCAACTAAACTCGTCAGGGAAATTTAAAGGAAAGAAAAAGGAAGAATCTTAATTTTTGCTACTATGTCGGAATATCACTATAATACACTCTTATCTTTTAAATTGGATGACGAGTATTTTGCGATGGATGCAATGAAAGTCAATCATATCCTTGAAGTACCCGAGATTACAAGGATTCCCAATACACCTGATTTTATGAAAGGGGTGCTCAATCTGCATGGAAATATCATTCCGGTGGTTGATCTTCGGGTGATGATGGGATTTGAAAAAGTCGAATTTACCAATGATACAGCCATTGTGGTTATTAATCCTGACAATCAGCAGGACAGTAGCCTTGGAGTTGTGGTTGATATGGTAAAGGAAGTCGTGGAAGCCGATGGGATAGAAATCAAACCGACAGTTGTGGATAAAGAAGAGAGCATGCTCAGAAATTTCCATGGAACCTTCGCTATTGATGATGACTTTGTGCACATCATCGATATAGAAGAACTTGTTTTGGCTGCTGAAGTTTGAGTTGAGCCGGGCTTTATTTCTATAATTAAAGAATTAAAATATTAATAAAGGGTATAAATGAATTCATATCTGACATTTAAAGTGGTTGACGAGGTTTTTGCTGTTCATGTTGCTCATGTGATGGAAATCAGGGAGTATGAAAAACCCCGGCCTGTGCCTCAGAAAGTCGATTTTGTTTCCGGATTACTTGAGTTTCGGGAAGAGATAATTCCTTTGATTAACACAGGTCTTAAATTTAATTTGGGAGCAGTAGAGCCTTCTCAAAACTCTGTAATTGTTGTACTTAATCTTAATAAAGAGGGGGAAGCTGAAGACTATAGAGTTGCCATTTTGGCTGATGCTGTTTCGGATGTGATCGAAGTAGAGGAAAATCAATTGAAGGCCATCCATCATGAGTACAAACCCGGGTATGTGGCAGGATCGTATAGTGAGGGCGATACTTTTGTCCTGGTGTTGGATCCGGATAAGGTATTTACTCAAAATGAAGTAATTGAGATGGATAAAATAATATCTGCAGCAAAAGAGCAATAGGGATTCGGGCGTAGTGGAAAATAATACTGAAAATAAGGGGTTCGACTGTTTTAAGGCAGAATTGTCTGAAAAAGATTTTCAGGCATTTAGCAGGTATATTTTTACCGAGTACGGAATAAAAATGCCTCCTGTGAAGCGTATAATGTTGCAGGGACGCCTTTTGAAGAGAATTCGGGAACTTAAAATGAACTCGTATTCGGAGTATAAGGAGTATTTTTTTAGTAAGGAAGGGCAGGAAAGAGAATTGCTGAACTTCTTGAATGTGGTTACAACCAATAAAACGGATTTCTACAGAGAGCCGGTTCATTTTGGATTTTTAAAAGATCATGTGCTTCCTGCCTTTGCAGAATCAACTGGTTTCAATAGGCCTTTTAAGGTTTGGAGTGCCGGATCTTCAAGTGGAGAGGAAGGATATACCATTGCCATAGCACTCAATGAATTTAAACTGTCTAATCCGCGGTTTAGATATGAAATTCTGGGAACGGATATCAGCAGCCAAATGCTGCAAACGGCAGCCCGGGGGGTTTACAAGGAATCCAAAATTGATATGGTGCCGCTTGAATTGAAACGTAGATATTTTTTAAAGAGCAAGGATCGCGACAACCCTACAGTTAGAGTGATTCCTGAATTACAATCCAATCTTAAACTGAGATATCTTAATTTGATGGACTCTGTTTATGATATTTCTGAAACCTTTGATGTAATTTTCTGTAGAAATGTTTTAATCTACTTCGACAGAATAACACAAGAGAAGGTGATAAACCGTCTGTGTCGGCACTTAAGTTCAGACGGATATTTTTTTATTGGTCACTCCGAATCTTTGTCGGGTATGGATGTGCCATTGGAACATGTAAAACCAACGATCTTTAAGCATCGTTGATCAAAAGACACTAACTTGTTCCTTATGGAATTTGGTGAATTTCAATATATTTGTCCCGATTTTTGTTTTTTTTAACAAATCGGTGTTGATTTCAAGAAAAGAAGAATAATAATATACGATGAAGCTATAATTAACGCATTATGACAAACATTACTGACAGACAGCTATTAAAGGAAATCCGTGCCAAAATGAACGAGCGCAAGAAGTATGAACAGGAGGTTCAGATGTTGACTCGTGAATTACAGGATGTTACCAAAAAATTGCGGGAGTCCGAATCGCTTAAGAGCCATTTTATTTCCAATATTTCCAATGAAATAGTCAATCCGTTTACTTCTATCCTGGGGTTATCCAAGTCCATCCTTTCAGTAGAAAAGAACGACTGGAAAAAAGTGGTTTCCATGGTGGCGCTCATCCATAGTGAGGCATTTAACCTGGACTTTCAGTTGCGCAACATCTTTGTTGCCGCAAAAATTGAAGCAGGTGAGGTAGTGCCCAATATCTCTAAGGTAAATGTCAGAGGGATTATCCAAAGCATTATCGATGCATTTAATCTGGTGGCCCGAAAAATGGGGATCGAAATTGAGTTTGAGTGGCAGATAGAATATGGTTTTGGTAAGAACTTCTATTTCAAAACTGACAGCGAAAAAATAAAGCTTATTCTCAGCAATCTCTTGAATAATGCGCTTAAGTATAGCTATAAAGACAGTAAAGTAATCATCAAAGTTTGGGCCGATGAAGAGAAACTTAGTTTCTCGGTTCAGGATTTTGGAACAGGGATTTCAGATAAAAACCAAAAAATCATCTTCGAACGCTTTAAGCGTTTGGATACCGGTATCAATTCTATTAATCGCGGACACGGTCTGGGTCTTTCAATTACCAAGGCCTTGTTGGATGTATTGGGTGGAGAGATTGATATCAAAAGCCAGAAAGGTGAAGGTTCTACCTTTATCATTCATGTGCCGGAAGCAAAGAATGTTGTTGAAGGTTTTAGTGGCGAAGGTAATGACATCTTTTTTGATGATGGTGATGAGATTTTTTAAGGTTTTTATTAAATGGAGCAATATTCACAACATTTTTTATATCCATCCACCTTATTTGCCAGTAAAGAGCCGTATGTGGTAAAGACCATTCTCGGATCTTGTGTGGCGATATGTTTGTGGGATCCGGTTGCCAAAATTGGGGGCATTAATCACTATATGCTTCCCAACTGGAACGGTAATGATCTGGCATCCCCTAAATACGGAAATATCGCCATCGACAAGTTATTGGAGAAAATGGGACAGCTGGGGGCACGCAGGGAGAATCTGAAAGCTAAAATTTTTGGCGGAGGAGAATTGATCGAAAGCGGAGCCAACGGAACTCTGATTGGAGAGAGGAATATAAGGGTGGCCAGACTGATTCTGGAAGAGAAAAAAATTCCTGTTATCGCCTCCAGTACTGGAGGAAAAAAGGGGAGAAAAATCCTCTTCTTTACTGATTCAGGCGAAGTAAGGCACAAATTTCTGGATAAAAAGGCACAATAATATTTTCTTTGTTTTAGTTCTATGAGTAAGAATATCAGGGTACTTATTGTGGATGATTCTGCTGTGGTTCGTCAAAGTCTCTCAGCGATCCTGGAATCCGATCCGCATATTGAAGTGATGGGCACTGCAGCTGATCCTCTTATTGCCGTTAAGAAGATCATGAAAGAGGTGCCTGACGTCATTACCCTGGATATTGAAATGCCGCGGATGGACGGATTGACTTTTCTGCGAAAAATCATGTCGCAACATCCCATTCCCGTGGTGGTCATTTCGTCACTTACTACCGAAGGAACTGAAACAGCTATGAAGGCCCTTGAATATGGAGCCTCCGAGATTATTGGTAAACCAGCGATGAATGCTGCCCAGTTTATCAATGAATCTCAGATTATGTTGTGCGATGCGGTAAAAGCTGCTTCGCAGGCCAAACTTACCAGACTCAAAATAAGTCACACACCTCAGGTTGATTGGGTGGCCCCTAAATTTTCGGCTGATGTCATATTGCAAAAAAGCACATCGTATAAAAAAATTATCAGTACCGAAAAAATTATTGTTCTGGGAGCCTCCACCGGAGGCACAGAAGCCATTCGTTTATTCCTGAAAAGCCTGCCCGGGAAAATGCCGGGAATTGCTATTGTGCAACACATGCCCGAAGGTTTTACCCGATCTTTTGCCAATAGTCTCAACTCATTATGCGATCTTGAGGTAAAAGAGGCAGAAAATGGAGATAAGCTTTATCAGGGACGTGTATTGATTGCTCCCGGAAATCATCACATGCTGTTGAAACGTACTGGTAAAGAATATTCTGTGGAGGTTCGGGAAGGACCGCTGGTCAATCGGCACAGGCCATCTGTGGATGTACTCTTTCGTTCGGCTGCCCGATATGCCGGACAGAATGCCATGGGAATTTTGCTCACAGGCATGGGTAACGATGGAGCCAAAGGACTTTTAGAAATGAAAGAGTCCGGAGCTGCAACCATTGCCCAGGATGAAGCATCTTCCGTGGTTTTTGGGATGCCACGCGAAGCCATTAAGCTGGGTGCTGCCAGAGAAGTTATGGCCATCGAAAAAATGGCTCCATATCTGTTGAAAAATTTTATTTGATAAATTGAAAAAATCAAGCTCTGGGTTTTTGATATAACCTTTTGTACTTGTCATTCGTTAATAACCCTAAGAAAACCGGGTTCCCTGAAAACAATATTTATTCAGATGAAGAAGACCGATTACAAACGTATATTATCAAAGTATTCGCTTAGAGGCTTTGCGCTGGGGCTGATACTTGCTGCTGTTATTTTTCTGTTGAGTCTTGATGCTGAGGTTGTTCAGCAATATGGAGGTGGATTCAGTCGTCTGCTTTACCTCATGCCAGGTCTTTGGGTTGTGTTGTTGTTTCCGTTTCTTTTTGCCATCATCGGGTACCAGATCGCTCATATATTTGTACGTTCTATCCGAAAACAGAATAAACGGATAAAGAGGGAGGCCGGAAAAACCAAGATGGTACTGGGCTTTATCGATAATTTGCGGCAGGGCAAACTTGAAGAAACTTTGCCCAACAACCAGAAAAAAGACGCATTGACCAAAGCCCTCATTAAGTTGAGGGAGTTTATGATACAGAGTAAAAAAGATCAGGAGCAGCGACGTCTGGAAGAAGAGCAACGTACCTGGGTGACTCAGGGACTTGCACAGTTTGCGGAGTTGCTTAGGAAAAACAATGATAATCTGGAAGAACTCTCTTACAACATCATTCACTATCTGGTTAATTACATGAAAATTAATCAGGGCGGCTTTTTCCTTCTTAATCTGCCGACCAATGGCGATGAGAAGTATTTCGAAATGACAGCTTGCGTGGCTTATGAGCGAAAGAAATTTGCCGATAAGGTGATCGGATGGGGTGAAGGACTTGTCGGGCGATGTGCTTTAGAGAAAAGTACTATTTATATGACTGATGTTCCCGAAGATTATGTAAATATTACTTCCGGATTGGGTGAGGCAACCCCCAAAGCCATATTGCTGGTTCCGTTGAAAGCGAATGAGGAGATTTACGGGGTGATGGAACTGGCCTCTTTCCGTGCATTTGAGCAGTTCGAAATTGAGTTTGTTGAGAAGTTGGGCGAGAGTATTGCTTTGACGATTTCTACTGTCAAAACCAATATCAAAACCTCAAAACTTCTTAAAGAGACCCAGATTCAGGCCGAAAAAATGGCACAGCAGGAAGAAGAGCTTCGCCAAAACCTGGAGGAGATGAAAGCAACCCAGGAAGAAAGCGAACGACAGGCCCTTGAAATGCAAGGTATTCTTGATGCTATTGACCACGCTGCTATCAGTTGTGAGTTTGAAACTGACGGAACGCTGATTTCGGTCAACCATAACTTTCTGAGTACATTTAAATACAGGCCGGAAGAAATTGAAGATCAGAATTTGCGCATTTTCTTCTTCAAAGAAGATGTAGGTGAACTCGATAAGATTCTTGCCCAGCTACAAGAAGGACAAAACTTCCGTGGGCGTGTTCGGCGACGCACCAAACTTGGTGAAGAAATATATCTGCTGACGACATACTCTCCGGTTGTTGATAACGATGGGGAGATTATGAAAATTCTCAGTCTGGAGAATGATGTTACGGAACAGGTACAAATGGAAGAAGCACTCAAACGGTCTAAAGATGAGTTGGGTGTGATGCTCGAAGAAGCCAGAGATGAGGTGAAGGAGCACTTTAAAGAGATCGAGTCGGTGAAAATCCGAAACGAAAAAACCCTGGAGGGTGCTTTGGACGCCATTATTACCACCAATAAAGATGGTATGCTGGAGTTCTTTAATGCCGCTGCCGAGAAATTATGGGGCTATGGTCGTGGAGAAGTTTTGGGACAACATGTTTCCATGCTTTTCTCTAAGGATGCCGTTAAAAATGATCCTTTTGTTTCTGCCTTTGTCAATTCTAATGGAAGCAAAGTGATTGGGGAACGCAAAGAAGTTCCTATCCTTAATAAGTATGGGGAAGAAGTTCCTGTTCTTTTCTTACTTTCGGATGCAGAAGTCGGGGATGACCATTCTTATACTGCATTTATCCAGAATGTGGAGGTAGAACTCTTTTAAATTGAATGGGGTTGAATAGTTGTGGCGTAATGACATATAAAGAATATCTGCAGGTGCTCAAAGAGCATTCACCGTATGATTTTTCAGATTATTCTGATAATTCAATTTTCAGGAGAATCCAGAAAGTTATGCGAGATCATCAACTTTCGCTCGAAGAACTTTGTGAAAAGACTCAGGGAAACCGATATTTTGTGGAGGAGGTGGTCGAAGCCATTACTGTAAATACCACAGAATTGTTTCGTGATCCGGCAGTCTGGAAATACCTTTTCGAAAAGCATATTCCTGTATACCGGGGCAATAATTTTATTAATGTCTGGCATGCCGGGTGCTCAACAGGGCAGGAAGTTTATTCTCTCTTAATTATCTTTAGTGAGCTGGGATTGTTGGATAAAGTGCGTGTCTTTGCTACCGATATTAGTCAAAAAGCACTGGATATTGCCAAGAAAGGGGTTTATCAGCATCAAATAGACAGAGGATGCATGGATAATTTCAATACTGTATTTGAAAATCATGGTTCTTCTTCTTTATCTTTTTCAAAGTATTTTGATGTAGATGAAAAGAACGATAAGATAAGTGTTAAGCCATTTCTGAAGGAAAGAATTAAGTTTATCCGGCATGATTTGGTTCGAAATGAAATGCCTTTTTACAACAAAGTAGATATTGTTTTTTGCCGGAATGTATTGATTTATTTCAATGTGAAGCTTCAGAACCGGATTGTTCAGCGGTTCTATGATGGCTTGTACAATAATGGGTCACTTGTGCTTGGAGCCCATGAAGGACTTAGTGGATTTTTCAAAACTAAGTTTGAAAGACAAGGACCTATTTACCGAAAGAGCAATACATTTCATTTGCGATATTGAACAAAACATGTTTTTACATGGGGGTTACGTTAGGAATTAATGATATAAAGGCAGTTACCAGTGAGATGGCCCGGTATAAAAACATGGATTATACCGGTCTTTCATTTTCTTTCCTCAAAAGAAGGCTCGCTTATGTTTTCGAAAAGCTGAAAATCAGAAAACTGGCAGGTTTCTTTGAGCGCCTGAAAGAGGAAGAATTCAGGGACGAAGTGAAATATCACATGGCAGTAAAGGTTACTGAGATGTTTCGGGATCCGGGATTCTGGAGATATGTTCGCCAGCATCTGCTTACCGAACTGGAGCCGAAGTTTAAGGTTTGGTTTCCGGATACACCGTCGGGAGAAGAACTTTATTCTTTTTTAATTTTGTTGGAAGAGAATAACATGATTGATTGTGTGGAAATCGTTTGTCAGCATTCTTCCGAAAAATTGTGTGAAGAGATCGCTCAAGGTGTTCTGGAAGCAAAAAATACTGAATTGAATTACAGTAACTATAAAAGGTTGGAAGAGAGTGATTGTTATGACAATTACTTTGTTGAAAAGAATGGGCAGATGAGGTTTGATAAAAGACTGTTGAGGAACTGCATATTCAGAGTCGCTGAGCCTGGGATAAATAAACATGAAGACGAGATTTTTGATTTTATTATCTTCAGAAATTCGGGAATTAACTACTCGTACAGCAAACATGAGGCTTTGCATAGCACAATCCTGAACCATCTGAGACCAGGGGGATTTTATGCTATCGGTGTGAAAGAAGCCGTTCCTGATAATTTGAAAAAGGCCCTTGTGGTGGTGGATCAGAAAGAGAGTATTTATAGGAAGCCTGGTGTGAAAAGTGAAAGGTTACATGAAACTATCTGATCGTAAGTTTAAAGTCGTAGTTATTGGAGGTTCCGCAGGGAGCTTCTCAGTTGTTTCCAAAATATTGTCTCAATTGGATCCCGGGTTCCCGTTGCCGCTTGTTCTTTGTCTTCACCGGTTGAAACATGTACGATCCGGATTGGTTGAAGGGCTGAATATGAAATCGAAGATACCGGTGGTTGAGCCTTACGATAAAGAAAAATTACGGGCGGGAGTAGCTATGTTGGCACCTTCAAACTATCATCTTTTTGTGGAGTTTGATAGTACCATATCACTCTCAACAGAAGATGTTCACAATCATAGTCGTCCGTCAATTGATTATGCGTATTCTTCCGCTGCTTATTCGTTCCGGGATAAAACGTTGGGAATTATTCTTACAGGAGCGAATAAAGACGGAGCAAGAGGAATGAAGAGTATTTGTGATAAAAAAGGATATACCATTGTACAGGAACCCGCTTCCTGCGATGTGGATGCTATGCCTCAGGCAGCTCTGAGGTTGTTTGAACCCGATCAGATTCTTAATCCTGACGAAATTGTGAAGGCGTTGAACAGCCTTGTGGTTTAAATATATAGAAATTTGTGTTTTATGAGCAGATTTAGATTAAATAATAATGCTTTTCAGAAGTATTTATTTCTTTTAGGAGGTATTGCTTTTGGGTTGTCGCTGCTCAAAAACATTTTTCTTGAGCAACATCCCGGAACTCTTTTTTATATGATGGAATTTCTATCGTTTATGTTTTTTCTTGCCGCCATTTTCGTGAGCGATCGCAATAATCAAAAGTTAAGAGAGCGCATAAACCAACTGGAACAAACCACCGGGGAAGAGCGCAGGCAATTTCAACATAAGATTGATGGCCAGAATGAAATCATTGCTGCTTACGAAGCCAAAGAAAATGAACAAACCAGGTTTGCCTCTTATCAGGAAAAGGTTTTGAAAAAGTTGATTAATAGTAATGCTGCCGGAAAGGATAAGCACCAATTTTTATATTCCATTGGTGAATTGTTTCACGCTATGGCTGTTGTTCTTTACAAAAAAGAGGAACAAGATGGTCATTTTGTCGTAGAAGCTACTTTCGGGATCCCGGAAGATGCTGAAGTTTCTGGCTTTGAGGAGGGCGAAGGACTCCACGGACAGGCTGCCAGTGATGGGAAACCTTTGTTGGTAGAGCCGGTTCCCGAAGATTATATTGAGGTAGAAACAGCTTTGGGAAAGAGTGATGAGTATTATCTGTATCTTTTGCCGATTGTGAAGGAGAATGTTTGTACCGGTATGATAGAGTTGCTTACTTTTAAGAGAAGTCAGGTGAGTGATTTATGGCCTTCTGTAATGGAGCAACTTGTGAAGAAAGAAATTATATAAAAACGAATCAGTTCAAGCTGAAATAAGACGAATGGATATCTACAAAAAAGTACTAAAAGCAATCCGAAAATGGTTTTTTACCGGTGTTTTATCGGTAAGGGAACAATTGTATCTGCTTGTTTTTATTTTTCTTTTTTTGCTTTTGGCATGGAGTGGTTTTTTGTCTATTCAACAACAACCCTTTAGTTTGACCAATGTGTTGTTTTTGCACACCTGGTGGCTTGTCTGGTTTGTGGACTTACTGATTTTTGCAATTCCGCTTTCTGTTATTTTTGTCCGTAATTATATCAATGTTCGAACTTCACTCTTCAGAAATGAAATCAATAACCTTAAAGGACAAATCGATCATAACATAGCGCTTGCAGGTAAACTGAGGGATAGTGGTGAAGTATCCGATCAGGACAACAGGGAAGATCAGTTGTCTTCTGTATTACTTGATTTGGGGAAAAATCTGCGAAGTGCCCGTTTTCGGGAGGATGTGGAGAACTACATTTCCAAGGGGAAAGAACAAATGTCCGATCTGCTACGGGTGCATCAAACACTGAGTGAACTAACCCCCGATGTACTGAAAGCGCTGATTGGATATTTGGGAGGTATTCAAGGTGCTTTTTATCTTCTGGAAGACAATGTGCTTAAGCGCAGTGCTATGTATGCCTATAATCGGAGGCGATATGAATATCATGAGTTTAAAATAGGTAAAGGCCTGGTAGGTGCTGCTGCTTATGAAAGACAGATTATTTACCGCACCGAAATACCTGATGATTTTTGGTCGATAACATCAGGAATACTTGGAGAGCGTAAGCCTCGTGCTTTATTGGTTATTCCTTTGTTGCAGGAAGAAGAATTGCAGGGCGTGGTAGAAATAGCTTTTTTGAAAGACCATCTGGAAAATAAACATCTGGCTTATGCCGAAGAGGTTGCGGAAACTATTGGTCAAACCATTTACAACCTTAAGATTACTGCGCGAACAGAAAAGCTGCTTCAGGAGTCCCAAAGCCTGACGAAAACGCTTCAGGAGAATGAGGAACAACTCCGGGAAAATGCCCGTGAGATGCTTGAGACTCAGGAGGAACTTGAAAAGTCCAATCAAATGCTTGAGACCCAGGTGCAGGAGGTTGCCCATGCCCAAAAAAGACTTGAGGCGTTGCTTACCAATGCTTCAGAGTTTATTTCCATCTACAACGAAGATCAGGAATTGGTATTCGAAAGTCCATCGGTGAAACGAATCCTCGGATATGATGATGATGATGAAATCACCGGGATGGATCCTGACCTGCTTACACCTCGTGGATACCGAACTATCAATAATTTATTCCAATATCTGCTTGAGACACCCGGAGGTGAACAAACAGCCCAATATACTTATCTGAGGAAAAACGGAGAGAAGCTGTTTCTGGAAACAAAAGGGAAGAACCTGTTACATGATCCTGCTATCAAGGGGATTATATTTAACACCCAGGATATTACGGAACGTAAACGTGCCGAGAAGGAAGAGCAGATGAAATCGCGTATGCAAAGTCTGTCGGAAAACAGTCCTGATATGATTATGCGCGTTAATATGATGGCCAAACTGGTTTATGTAAATCCCGCTGTTGCCGGGTTTGTAGGTATCTCTGCCAATGATATTATTAAGAAAAGGGTCAGTGAACTGGAAATTGATCCCCGTTTTGTCGATTATGTGGAGGAATCCCTGAATACAATCAAGGCACAGCAGGATACAATTATCTCAGAGGTAAAAGTTGAAGTCGGAGGAGAAGAACGCATCATGGAGATCAAGGGGATTCCTGAGCTCAATGATGAAGGGGATCTGGAATCAGTCTTGTTTGTGTCGCACGACATGACGGAATTCAAGAAGATTGAAGCAGATATTAAAGATAAAAACAAGAAAATTTCGGATAGTATAAACTACGCTCAAAGGATTCAGAGTTCATTGATTCCCGATACCAATTATCTGCAAAATTATTTCCCGAGATCGTTTATTTTTTACCGTCCCAAAGATGTGGTTAGCGGAGACTTTCCATGGTTCCTCGAAAAAGACGGCATTCTTTATGTCGCTGCTGTCGATTGTACTGGACATGGAGTCCCCGGAGCATTGCTGTCATTTATAGGATATTTCCTGCTCAACAATATAGTCAGTGCAGATCCTCATTTGTCTGCTGCAGAAATTATGGAACAACTTCATCAGGAAGTACGTAAAGCCTTGAAGCAGGATCAGGAAGGATCGAAAGGGCGCGATGGAATGGATATCGCATTTTGTAAGGTGGAGAAAGATAAAAATACGTTGGATTATTGTGGTGCTCATCGTCCGTTATTCCTGGTGAGAGAAGGGGAATTGCTTGAATACCAAGGGACCAGGAAAGGTATTGGAGGAGCTCCGCTGCCCAGAAAAAAAGAGAAAGAGTTTGAAAATCATTTGATAGACTATCAGGAAGGAGATAAAATTTTTATTTTCTCCGATGGTTTGCCTGATCAGCTTGGTGGTCCCGACCGGAAAAAATTCCAACCGCGAAGGATGCGTGAGGCTTTAACCATGGATCCTAATTATACCATGGCCCATTATGCCCGCTATTTCCCCAAAGTATTCTATGAATGGATGGGGAATGAGAAACAAGTTGATGATGTTTTATTGATAGGAATTGAATTGTAATTATCTTTACACTTTTAAAGACTTCATACGCTATGAGCAGAGAAATTGAAAGCCATCGTTTTCTGGATTTTGCATACCAGCTTTACAAAACGATGAAAACAAATGAGATTAACCTGGTTTATGAAGGGGAGGTGACACAGGACATTACCAAAACCTTTACCTCTCTTACCGAAAGAAATATGGCCAAATCGGAAGAATCCAACCAGGTGCAGAGGAAGGTCTTTAATGTTATGGTAGAGTGCTTGCAGAATATTAGTAAGCATGCAGATACGCTCTCCGATGATGATGAAGATGAGCGCCGTGGCATTGTGATGGTTAGTCGGGGTGATGACAGCTACAAAATTATTACCGGTAATGTAATAAAAAATGCGAAAATCCCCGGACTCAAAGAGAGCCTTGAACACATTAACAGTCTGGACAAAGCCGGACTATCTTCACTCTATAAACAGCAAATTGTGGAGAGTAAAATTTCCGAAAAAGGAGGTGCAGGGCTTGGCCTGATTGATATTGCCAAAAAAACCGGGAGCAAACTCTCCTACCAGTTCAAGGAACTCAATGATGAAGTTTCCTTCTTTATTCTGACTTCTACCATTAAAAGAAACTGATAAAAAGTAGCTATATGGACGTGATAAACATACAGGGAACCGACGATACCCCAAACGTTATTCTGGACAAAGCAAGTGGTCAATTTGAGATTTCCGGCCGTTCACTCCCCGAGGACGTAAACATGTTTTATGAGCCCATCCTCGACTGGATTGATCAGTATTCCACCGATCCCAATGACCATACCGAATTTAATTTTAAGCTGGAGTATTTCAATACCGCCTCATCAAAGGTGATTCTGGATATTCTTTTGAAATTCGAAGAACTCGCCGAAGATGGTAAGGAGGTTGTCATCAAGTGGCACTACCATGAAGATGAAGAAGATATGCTTGAGGCTGGAGAGGAATATGCCGACATTGTTGAAATTCCTTTCGATTACGTGCTTTATACCGATTAATTTTCCAGTTTTCTAACCCGCCTTTTATACTGATCGATGAGTGAAGAAATTCTAAAAGCGTTAATGCAACTGTTTGGCCTGATTGCCAAGCAGGACGGGGGTGTTGAATCTAATGAAACAGAATATGTGCGCACTTTCCTCAGGCAACAGTTGAATAGTGAGGCCGTTGAGGAATATTTTAAACTGTTTCTGAAACATTCAACTGATAAAAAAGGCGGAAAAGACGAAGAGGAGGGAAAGGTTAAACTTACCTCCATGAAGGATTCTGTTAGAATTCTTGGAATCTGTAAAAAAATCAATAAGCAGCTCAATCGTGAGCAAAAAGTTGTAGTATTGGTACGTTTGTATGAATTGGTGAATGCCGATCACAAATTTACCGAACAACGCATGGCCATCATTAACACGGTGGCCGATGTATTTAAGCTGCCGCGCAACGAGATCACACATATTGAGAATTTTGTGATCAACAATGAAGCTGAAAAGCTTGATTTTGAAGGGCTGCTAATGGCATGTGATGAGGATCCAGGACTCCAAAATGGCCGTTTTATACAGGCCCCCGGACTCAATGGATCTATCATTATCCTGCGGGTGAAAAGTGCCGATCTCTATTTTATGCGCTACACCGGAGATCAGGAGATTTTTCTCAACGGGTTGGTGATTAACACCAGGCGTATATATCTTTTCCCTAACGGTAGCTTTATCCGGGTGCCCAAAGGAAAACCCATTTATTTTACCGATGTTGTAGGCCATTTCCTTACCGATGCTGATTCCCCGCGCATTACGTATGAAGTCAAGGATGTAGGGTTTCAGTTCAAAAGCGGAGATACCGGCCTTCGAAATATCCAGTTGGCGGAGGAACAGGGTAAACTCATCGGAATAATGGGAGCCAGCGGTGCCGGAAAAACCACTCTGCTCAATGTGCTGTCAGGAATTGAAACGCCTACTAAAGGACAAGTGCTTATCAATGGCTATGACCTGCATCACGATAAGGAAGCGCTTGAAGGAGTAATAGGAGTAATTCCTCAGGACGATCTTTTGATTGAGGAACTTACTGTTTTTGAAAATCTCTATTATAATGCCAAGCTTTGTTTTAAAGACAAAGAGGAGGAGGAAATCACGAAACTTGTAAATGAGACACTCCGGAGCCTGGGATTGTATGAACGTCGTCAGCTTAAAGTGGGTTCTCCTCTGAATAAAATGATCAGCGGTGGACAACGGAAAAGACTGAACATTGCCTTGGAGTTAATTCGTGAGCCGGGCGTCCTTTTTGTGGATGAGCCTACTTCCGGATTGTCTTCCCGGGATTCGGAGAATGTGATGAATCTGCTTAGGGAATTGTCTTTGAAAGGTAAATTGATTTTTGTTGTTATCCACCAACCTTCTTCAGACATCTACAAGATGTTTGATAAAATGTATATTCTGGACACAGGGGGTTATCCTGTTTATTATGGAAACCCCAGTGAGTCATTAATCTATTTCAAAAGGCTGGATGCCCAGATCAATAGTGATGTGGGGGAATGTCCTACTTGTGGTAACCTCAATCCGGAATTGATTTTTAATATCATCGATTCCAATGTTATCGACGAATACGGAAATTATACCGATAAGCGAAAAGTGTCTCCCGAAGAATGGCATGAACATTATCAGGAGCATATTACCATCCCGACTGTTAAGACGGTTGAAGATACACCGCCCAGAAGCCTGAATATTCCTTCGTGGTTCAATCAGTTTAAGATTTATACCCTGCGGGATTTCTTCTCCAAGATAAGCAATAAACAGTACATACTTTTGAACCTGTTGGAGGCTCCTTTGCTTGGGTTTATCCTGGCTTATCTGGTACGCTATATTGCTGATCCCACCTCCAGTGTTTATATTTTCAGAGAGAATGAAAACATCCCTCCATATATTTTCATGGGTATTGTGGTGGCATTGTTTTTTGGTTTGATTATCAGTGCTGAGGAGATATTTAAAGATGCGAAAATTCTAAAGCGGGAAGCTTTTTTGAATTTGAGCCGATCGAGTTATCTGGTATCCAAAATTCTCATTCTGTTTACCATCTCTGCTATTCAAATGGTACTTTTTGTGGGTGTGGCCAACACTGTTTTGGGAATTAAGGATATGTATTTCGAATTCTGGCTGGCCTTGTTTTCTGTATCTGCTTTTGCCAATATTCTTGGTTTGATTATCTCCGCCTCCTTTAATTCCATCATTACCATTTATATTTTAATTCCGTTGTTAATGATCCCCCAGATGGTTCTTGGGGGAGCTATGTTTACTTTTGATAAACTGAACAAAGACTTCACCAGTCCCGATGTTGTTCCGGCCATTGCTGAGTTTATGCCATCCAGATGGGTTTATGAGGGACTGATGGTGCATCAATATAAAAACAATAATTTCAAGAAAAATATATTCGAAGTTGAAAGGAAAGAAAGCTTTGCTGACTTTAAACAAGTTTATTATATTCCTGAACTGAGAGACATAATTGCTGAATCAGTACGTTTTGCAGAAGGTGATTCTAATATCAGCCGTGACCAATATTTAAGCAATATTGAGTTGATAGCCAACGAAGTTCGCAATGAGATGGATCGGGTTCCTGCTATTGCTTTTCAAAAAATGGATCAGATATCTCCTGATCAGTTTTCAAGTAGTATAGCAGCTGCTATTAATGACTATCTTGATCAGCTTTTGTCTTACTACCAGGATGAATTTTATAAAGCCAACACTGTTAAGGAACAGTTTCTTACCAGCAATATTTCGGCAAACAGAGAGAAATTTGAAAGAATTAAAGACGACTATTTTAATGAAAGTATAAATGATATTGTGCGGAAAGTTTTTGATAAGAATAAAATTCTGAGAGAAGACAACCATTTGATTCAGATGGTTGATCCCATCTATCAAAAACCTGAGCCATCTAATTCATTGGACTTCAGGACGCACTTCTTTGCGCCCTCCAAGCACTTTGTGGGCCATTATTTTGAAACGCTTTGGTTCAATATTTCAGTTGTGTGGATCCTGACAGCTTTCTTATATGTAGTTTTATATTTTGATTTGTTGAAAAAAGGTTTGAATTTTGCAGGCAATATTAACTGGAAAAGAAAGAAGACTAAGTAACTTTTTTATTATCATTGCAGTATAAGTTTGTTAAATGCCATTCCTATAGAATTAATCAATCATGGTTTTCGCATTCAGAATAGCTGTGATTTGTCTATAAGATATTTTAAATGAATTATTTAAGGTTTAAATCTAAATCTGTAAGTTATGATTAAGAATCTATTTTTTACTCTGTTAATATTAGCTGGTGCTAACTTAATGTTTTCATGTGCCGGAAATTCTGAGAAGAAAACAGCCGGGCAGGAGGAGGATGAGCTTACATTGCCAGACTCTCTGTCAGGAGAAGCTCCGCTTAAGCTTTCCGAAGAGATTATCGGAGACGTCATTCAGAATATCTCTTCCCCTGTGGAAATGGCCAACTTGATTAAATCCACAGGAGTTGATTTTTCTCAACAGATTCTCAATAATCCCGAAAATATTTCCGATTATAGTACCAGTTTTAAGCGTGCCTTGAATCTTGGAGTATTTAGTGCCGA
Organism: Marinilabilia sp. UBA5340; assembly: GCA_002411085.1. GTDB lineage: Bacteria > Bacteroidota > Bacteroidia > Bacteroidales > Marinilabiliaceae > Marinilabilia. The sequence continues at coordinate 66,518 of DHQK01000045.1, forward strand.
TCTGGGGTACATTAATTCTTACGATAAGAGCAATATTGTGGTTTCCTATTTATTGGCTGTGAAAAACCTTGCCGATGGTATCAGGGTAGGCCAGTTTTTTGATTTTGAATCATTGAAGAGAATGGCCACAAACTCCAGCAACCTTGATTCTTTGATGCAGATGTCAGTATCAAGTTTTAATCAGATGGATTCTTACCTTCGTCAGCAAAACAGGAGTAATGTTAGCGCCCTGGTAATTGCAGGTGCATGGATTGAAGGGTTATATATTGCTTCCAGTGTTATTGAAAAAACCGACGACGAAGAATTGATTAATCGTTTAGGTGAGCAAAAAGAAATTGTTGATATTCTCTATATTATTCTTCAAAATTATGAACAAAACAGCAGTTTTAAAATGCTGATTGACCATTTGTCTGAATTGAAGACTATGTATAAGGAAGTAAAAATTACGAAGGAAGTTGGTGAACCGAAAACCATTGAACAAGATGGCATGCTGATTATTGTTCAGGATGAGGTAAGCAACGTGCAAATCTCACCAGAAACCCTTGGCACAATAATTGATAAAATTAAGGAAATTCGTGCTGATGTTGTTGAATAGATGATGGTTATGCCTGATCTGTAATTACAGTATTAAACACAGTACGATTAAAATTTTGAACGATGAGAAAGATAATATTTGCATTTCTTCTTTTTGTAAGCATTGGAATATCCGGAATAGATGCTCAATGTAATCATGAAGCCCTTTTGAAAGATGCTCTCAGTCAAATGGGAGATGGTCAGTATATCAAAGACTTTATTGTTGACCTGAAAAATGAAAAGAGCGGTGGGAAAAGCGGTACCGTAAAATACTCCGTGATTCTAAACAGCCGTAGCCAGTATAAATTTAATGTTGTGGATGCACCTGGAAATTCTGAGAAAGTGCACATGCAGCTTTTTGATGGAGATAAATTACTGGTAAGCAATAAGGCTCAGGGCAAAATGTATAGTGCTTTTGGTTTTATTTGCCGATCTACTAAAGTATACAGTCTTGTGTTTTCTTTTCCTGATGGAGGTGAAGGGTGCGCAAGGGCTGTTCTTTCGTTGCAAAAACAATTTGCTGCCGGGGAAGGAGGCTTTTAATTTAGAAGAGCTAACTGCTTTGCACTAAAATATTTTTT
>DHQK01000162.1 GCA_002411085.1 Marinilabilia sp. UBA5340
ATTCAAGTCCCCCTTAGGGGGAATCCAGGGGTCATTAAAACATAAAAAAATGAACAAGAACATCGCCAATCTGGAACCTCAGCTTTTGTGGTCTTATTTCCATAAGTTGACGCAAATACCCAGACCCTCAAAGAATGAAGGCAATGCCATCAGTTTTGTGGAAAAAGAAGGTAAAGATCTGGGGCTGGAGACCATCAGGGATGAAGCAGGAAATATAATCATCCGCAAGCCTGCCACTCCGGGAATGGAGAAAGCTAAAGGTGTGGTATTGCAAGGCCATCTCGACATGGTACCTCAGAAAAACAGTGACAAGCAACACGACTTTGACAAAGATCCCATCGAAGCTTTCGAGGAAGATGGTTGGGTCAAAGCCAATGGAACTACACTTGGAGCAGACAATGGCATCGGCGTAGCTGCTGCCCTGGCAGTTTTGGCCAGCAATAACCTAAAACACGGCCCGGTTGAAGCACTGTTCACCATCGACGAAGAGACAGGCATGACAGGAGCCAACGCCCTGCAGCCCGGAATACTTCAAGGAGACATACTGATCAATATGGACTCTGAAGATGAAGGAGAACTATACGTGGGATGTGCCGGAGGAACCGATGCCAACGCCGTCTTCACCTACATGGAAGAGGAGTTCCCCGAAAATCACGTGGCCCGGAAGATCAGTCTTACCGGCTTGAAAGGAGGCCACTCCGGCATGGACATCGTGCTGGAACGGGGAAATGCAAATAAACTCCTGTTCAGACTGCTGAAACATCTGGTAGCACATGAACAGGTTCGGCTCTCCACCATTGAAGGGGGCAGCTTACGCAATGCCATCCCGCGTGAAGCATTCGCAATCATTGCCATCCCTGAAAACAAAATTTCCGACGTGGAACAGGCTGTGCAAGGATTTAAAGACATTTTCATCAACGAACTGAAAAGTGTGGAACCTGATCTCTCCCTCAAATTAGAAGATACTGATGTACCACATTTTGTAATGGACGAGATGACCCAGGACGACCTGATAAATGCCATTCAGGGTTGTCCCAACGGAGTTATCCGCATGAGCACAGAAATGCCCGGACTGGTGGAGACCTCTCTGAATCTGGCCATTGTAAAATCGCACAACAAAGAGGTCGAAGTAAAAGCTCTCATTCGCTCCAGCGTGGATACCGCCAAAGAAGACGTTGAATCCACGCTCGAAAGCATCTTCTTGCTTGCAGGTGCACATGTGTGGTTCGATGGACAATATCCCGGGTGGAAGCCCAATATGGAATCAGAGATTCTCCAAACCATGCAAACAGTCTATCAAAAGAAATGGGGCAAAACACCTGAGATAAAAGCTATTCACGCCGGGCTGGAGTGTGGTATTTTAGGAAATGCCTACCCCAACTGGGACATGATCTCTTTTGGCCCCACCATTAATTTCCCGCATTCTCCCGATGAAAAAGTAAATGTAGAAACGGTTCAGAAATTCTGGGATTTTCTTGTAGAAACCCTGGAAAACATCCCTGCTAAATAAGCAGAACACCAAACCATATAACAAGCTCTCTTTGCCAACCATTTCGCAGCAAAGAGGGCTTTTATTTTTTAACCATTCTGCCTTCAATCTTCTCCCTTCTGCTTTCCAACTAAAAACCGCTGCCTATAGGCCTCCAACAAAACACCAAAATACCATTCATCATCCATTTAATCAAAGTGTCACCCTGCCGGGGCTGGTTCATCAAAAAAAAGCAGAATTAAAACAATATCCATCTTCACTTATAGATTGGGAATTACCTGGTAATGCCAGCATCGCTCTTTCCATATACCCAAGCTCTATGCTCTATGCCTCATCTGTCGCCTCTTGCCAACACTATTTAACACCCCATTTTTGAAAATCATCATTTAAAGGCCTACATTTGCACCGCTATTGAATGAAAATCAGGCTAAAAAAGCCTGAACCATTCATCTTCTGACACCTACAATTTTTTTACACACAAATAATTTTTTGGGGAAGTCCTCATGGAAACAGCTTCAAAACTATTAGGACGCTTTCTTATATGGCGGGTTAAAAATGTATCTCAAAAACATTTCACACTGTTTTTGTCTTTCGTCATCGGACTGGGCAGCGGACTGGCCGCGGTGATATTAAAAAACACCATACACTACACACACCAGCTACTGACCGAAGGGTTTGTGCTTGAACACCAGAACTGGCTCTACCTGGCTTATCCCCTAGCCGGAATTTTTCTCACTGTAGTTTTTTCAAAATATTTCGTAAAGGACAGCATCAGTCATGGTGTCACTAAAATACTACATGCATTCTCACGCAAAGGCGGATACCTGAAACCACACAACTCCTTCACCTCCATCATCGGAAGTACCTTCACCATCGGATTTGGGGGATCAGTCGGAGCAGAGTCCCCCATTGTACTGACCGGAGCTTCCATTGGTTCATCACTGGGACGGATGTTTCACCTCAACCAAAAAACCATCACTCTACTGGTCGGAGCAGGAGCCGCAGGTGCTGTAGCCGGGATTTTCAAGGCCCCCATTGCGGGAATGGTATTCACTCTCGAAGTGTTGATGCTGGATTTGACAATGGCTTCGGTGGTACCTCTTCTCATTGCATCTGTTACTGCTACCACTATTGCCACCTTTTTCCTGGGCGAAGGAGCCGAATTTGCATTTCACCTCGAAGAACAATTTGTACTTAACAATCTTCCCTGGTATGTAGTTCTGGGTGTTATTGGCGGGCTTTTATCACTTTACATGACATGGGGAAGCATGTACGCGGAAGGGAAAATCCTCAAAATTAAAAATCCTTTTGCGCGGCTACTGGTGGGGGGCTTAATTCTGAGTTTACTGATTTTTCTCTTCCCCCCGCTTTACGGAGAAGGTTACACTACCATTTCCGCCCTGCTAAGTGGAAACACAGATGTGATTGTGGAAAACACATTCTTTTATTCGCTGAAGGAAAACAATCTGGTAATACTTGGCTTTCTCCTTTTGCTAATCATTTTTAAAATAGTCGCCACAGCAGCAACCAATGGAAGTGGCGGCGTTGGGGGTATTTTTGCACCAACTCTTTTTACCGGAGGAATTGCAGGCTTCCTGCTATCGAAACTATTGAAAGATCTGGGCTGGGCCAGTCTCCCAAGCTCACACTTCACCCTTGCAGGAATGGCAGCCCTGATGGCCGGAGTTATGCATGCCCCACTTACAGGCATTTTTCTCATTGCTGAAATCACCAACGGATATGCCTTGTTCATTCCGCTGATTCTTACCTCTACGGTATCATACCTTACCATCATGTACTTTGAGCCACATTCCATTTACACCAAACGCCTGGCCAAGAAGGGAGAATTGCTGACCCACCATAAGGACAAAGCTGTTTTAACGCTTATGCGTCTCAACAAAGTTATTGAAACAGATTTCAAAACTGTAAATCCCAACATGACTCTCGGGGAGATGGTAAAAGTAATTGCCAAAGCACGCAGAAATCTTTTTCCCGTAGTACATGAAGATGGCAAACTTCTGGGCATCGTTCTCTTGGACGACATCCGGGAAATCATGTTCAACAATGAGCTCTACAACAAAATGAAGGTAGAAAACTTTATGACAGTGCCCCCGGCATTCATCGAAGCCAACGAAAACATGGATCAGGTTATGCGAAAATTTGAAGAAACGGGTGCCTGGAACCTCCCGGTTACCGATCAGGGACGATACCTGGGATTTGTCTCCAAATCAAAAATATTCTCCGTTTACCGTCGGGTTTTGATTCACTTTTCAGATGAGTAATTAATAAGTGAATAGTTTTTAGAGAAAAGCCAGTAGAATAAAAGACAGAAAATCTGGCAATCAATTATTACCTTTGGAAAAAATTAACTGTAATATATGGTCTTTTCGAAGACTCCTAACTTTACAAAACAATGAAGAGAGACGAGAAAATTTTCGAACTGATTGAAAAAGAGCACAAACGTCAGCTCAATGGCATCGAATTGATTGCTTCTGAAAACTTTGTCAGCGAACAGGTAATGAACGCCATGGGCAGCTGCATGACCAACAAATATGCAGAAGGCCTTCCCGGAAAGCGATATTACGGTGGCTGTGAGGTGGTAGATGAAAGCGAAACACTGGCCATCGAACGCCTGAAAGAGCTTTTCGGAGCTGAGTGGGCCAACGTTCAGCCACATAGTGGTGCCCAGGCAAACATGGCTGTTCTGATGACCGTTTTGAATCCGGGTGACAAATTCCTTGGATTGGACCTGGCTCATGGTGGTCACCTTTCACACGGTTCGCCCGTCAACAGTTCTGGTCGTCTCTACGAACCCATTGCCTACGGAGTAAAAGAAGATACCGGTCGTGTGGATTATGACATGATGGAAAAACAGGCACTGGAGCACAAACCAAAATTAATCATTGGTGGTGCCTCGGCTTACTCACGTGACTGGGATTACAAACGTATGCGGGAAATTGCCGATAAAGTGGGCGCCATCCTCATGATTGATATGGCCCACCCGGCTGGTTTAATTGCTGCAGGATTGCTCGAAAATCCGGTAAAATATGCCCACATTGTCACCTCCACCACGCACAAAACCCTTCGCGGTCCCCGTGGTGGCATCATCCTGATGGGCAAAGATTTTGACAATCCCATGGGCATTAAAACCAAGAAAGGTGAAATCCGAAAAATGTCTTCATTGCTCGATTCTGCTGTATTCCCCGGCATTCAGGGAGGACCGCTGGAACATGTAATTGCTGCCAAAGCAGTCTCTTTTTTTGAGGCCTTACAACCAGAATACAAAGAATACCAAAAACAGGTACAAAAAAATGCCGCAAAGATGGCTGAGTGCTTCATCGAAAAAGGCTATAAAATTATTTCGGGTGGAACCGATAATCACAGTATGCTGATTGATCTTCGTACCAAATTCCCAGAACTGACCGGCAAAAAAGCTGAAAACACTCTGGTTTTGGCCGACATCACCATCAACAAAAACATGGTGCCTTTCGATGATCGCTCTCCTTTCCAGACTTCAGGCATTCGTGTAGGAACAGCTGCTCTTACCACTCGTGGACTGAAGGAAGAACACATGGCACCCGTTGTTGACTTACTCGATGAAGTACTAAGTGACCCTGACAATGAGGCTACACTCAAATCAGTAAAAGAAAGAGTCAATAAAATGATGAAAGATTTCCCGATGTTTGCTGACTAAGCAAGGGAGTGAATCAATATCCTAATAACATTCAAAAGGGATGAAACAGTCATAGCAGACCTGTTCATCCCTTTTTAGTTTCAGTATATTTTCTGATATTTTTATCAGAGAGGACACACAACCGTTTAACACCTATGAGTTACAGACGTCTTCGTTCAAAACTAAAGCGTTCGGGAGAAAACTCCTTCGAACAGCTGGCCAATGCTTTTGAAGCTGAGGGACGTTCTGCACAACCATCTTTCTCACCAAAGATCAGTCAACCTGCTTCAGATTATGACAAAGAAATAGAAGCCATCAAAAATCAGGATTCCAAACTTGGAAAAACCTTCGAAAGACTCAACAAACATCAGAGACATGCTGTTTTTAATCCGGCCCGGAATGTCATTCTATCAGCCATGGTGGGAAGTGGAAAAACCACGGTTTTGATAGCTAAAATTTTCTATCTGCATTTTATACAGAAGGTTCCCTTTGATAAGATGATTGTTCTAACCTTTACCAACAAGGCCGCCAGAGAAATTAAGGAAAGAATAACAGCATTCATGGGAAAAGCCGATACTGCAATGAACAAACAACTCCGATATTTCGGCACCTTTCATTCGGTGGCCAGGCAACTGCTGGAGGAGCACCAGAATCTAAGATCATTGGGTTTTAAACCGGGTTTTATGATCATGGATGAACAAGGGAAACAAGAACTTATGCAAAGATTAATTTCTCAGGCCAACCTGAATATAAAGTATCAAAACCAACTGGCCCGGCGGCAGGAAAAATATCGGTCATCGGGTGAAATCATAATGGGAAACATGAAAACCCCCGATGATTTCTCACAATTGATGGTAATGGCAGAAGCTGAAAAAAGGGTACTCAATACAATGGATTTTGACGACCTTATTAAATTATGCAATCAACTGCTTAATGATTCTGTTGCTGTATCCCCCAAATGGGTTATTGTTGATGAATTTCAGGACTGTAATGAGTCTCAGATGGAGCTCATAGAAAACCTTCGCCAGAAAGATACTGACATTTTTGTTGTGGGAGATCAGAATCAAAGTATCTATGGGTGGCGCGGAAGCAAAGACCACCTTTTTGAAGAGGTTTACTCCCGATGGGATGCAACATGGATGGAGCTTCCCCATAACTACCGCAGCACAGGCTCCATTTTGTCGGCTGCCGGAACATTACTAAGTGGCGGAAGCGAGACACTTGTTCCCATAAGACAGAAGGGTGATGCGATTAAACTGGTACGTCATTTCGACGACCAGCAGGAAGCCTATTACCTGCGGGAACAACTTTCATCTTTGCAGAAAGACAATGTTGCTCTTGAAAAAGTAGCCATTTTATTTCGTACTCATCAACAAATAAAAATTGTTGAGACAGTTTTATCGCAGGCAGGTATTCCCTTCCAATTGGTCAAACGAACACAATTATACGAAAATCCGGCTCAGCATTTCCTGCTCCGGGTTTTTAAAGTCTGCCTCAACCCCAATGATGTGGATGCCTGCCTGGCATTTATTTGCGATCCCACCTTTGGAGCAATAAAGCAGCGCAAACAAATGATACGGGAATTCCTTCATCGGCCTGCAAAAACAACTGCACTCCAAACCCTTCTGCAATATTTAAAAAAGAGAAAAAAACCTCCGGTCAATCACATCCGACTTTTGGAGCAGGCAGAAAAATTCCCCGACGATTTCTTTCATAAAACAGAAGCAACAACAGAGCAGTTAATTGATTTCCTGGAATTAAAAAACATCTTAAAACCCACCTCAATTTATCATCAGGAGTATATAGCTTCCATTAAAAATGCCTGGAAGCAGATAACCCAATACATTAAAGAAAAAGGTTGGGGCAATCAACGATCCTTTTTCCCGACAGCTATTGACCAGGTAGTTCTGGAAGGTTCGTTTATGATCAATGACCGCATCAAAGAGGAAGGAAATGGCGTTCAATTGCTTACCATTCATGCATCCAAAGGGCTGGAGTTCGATCGGGTATTTATATCCGGAGCCAACACAGGCATCATTCCTCTGGAACAACACCAAAAAGGAAGTCAGAACCTGAAAGAGGAAAAACGTTTGCTGTTTGTAGCCATAACAAGGGGAAAAGACCAGGTAGAAATTGGCTGGCATGCCCAGGCATCAGGTCGAAATGTATTGGCCGAACCCTCCTACTTCTTAAACGCCATCCCTGATGCCTTGCTAAAACGAAGCATACCTGCCAACCATCAGGAAGAGCATACACCGCCACATGAAACCGATGAATGGCAAATGGGTATGACAGTGAAACATAAAAAGTATGGTATCGGAAAAATTTCTTTTGCTGATGAGAAAGAACTGATCTGCACTTTTGAAACCTTTGGTGAAAAATCCTTCACCCGCGCTTTTGCACAGGTTCTTCTAACAAAAGTTAAATCGGCTAATTAGGCTCCTTATCACCTCCCATCATCCGCCTGATTTTCATCTCTTTTTTCGGATCAACCTCACTTGCAGATCGAAATGTCAACGAAAATGACTCAGGAACTTCCACAACCTGACCCAACTCAGTTTTCAATCCTTTTATGACTGCTTCTGTATTGGCAATTTTCAAAATCCCTGGTGGCAAATGTAAAACGATGGTTGCTGCGGTTTGATCCACATTGGTTACCTCTTTCAGAAATTTTGCTCCAAAACGGTTTTCATTGTCGAAACGCTCCAACAGATCGTTCCAGTTTTTCTTCACATCCATCCATGGCATTGTGGGCGAATTTTGCCTTCCGGGCTGATGAAGGGTATCACTGAAAACACCGGGCATTGGTGAAGGCAGCTCTTTGTAAAAATTACGTAGCGCCCAAAGAATTAAATGTTTATCAATCCGGTGATCACCCACACAAACCGGACAGCCTTTTTTACAACTACAATCTTTCAATAGATTACCAGCATTTCGGATAATCTCATCGATATAATCAAATACTTTCTCTGAAAAACCTAGTCCACCGGGATATCCATCATAAAGCACCACAGCATATTTGTTTCTTGAGGATTCTGCATCCACAAACGAAAAGATGTCGCCCCCCAGGTCGCTGTCGGTAGCCATCACGCGCATGGATGCTGCCGCTTTTAAGCAATGAACTAACCCCTGACTGTAATCGAAACTGGGCACCTTTTCTGACTGGGCGTCCTTTTCCAGCGAAGGTGCCTTGCCTGTTGCCACAAAAGTACGCACCACAATATCAGGGATTTCAACCCAGCAGGCTTCAGTCTCCATTTTTGTTCTCAAAATCTCCGGAAGTTCAGTATAGCCAAGGTTTTGATGAGTGCTAAACTCCACCATTTTAAATCCAGTCACCAACACAGTTACCCGGACGTCTCCAAAAAATCGGTTGATGCGATACTCCTTTTCATGCTCATGCTCAACCAGTACTGCAATATTACCGGGTTTGTGAGGCTCTGTGTAGTAGTTGGAACTTACCTCTTTTACATAAGCCGTTTTAGTCTCCAGGTCAAGCTTCAAAGATTTATACTGAATACTGTCGTGCAAATAGATGGCACCGGGATAAAACTCTTTCTTGGCTTGAATAAGATCCACCACGGTAATGGTCGCCTCCCTCTCCTCATCCACAACCTTGATGGTATCTCCGGTAATATTACGAAGGCTTATTTCATGAGCAGGAGATATATCACCACTCCACTGGTAAGAATTATTTTGCTCCAGCAACTCTCCCTCTTTCACCAGGAGAGGAATTATCTCCCCCAAATCGGGAAAAGAGGCAACATCATCAATACAGAGCGGCAATTCGGCAGATGCTGCTCGTATATGAGAAAGCTGAATATATAAATTGTCTCTGTCGATAATGGCATTCTCCGATCCGGACTGTAAAAGCCAGTCGGGATGTTTGCCCACATATTGATCCAGCGGTTTTTCTTTCAACATAACAATGGCATGTGCCTCAGACTCTTTTCGTCCGGCACGTCCCATCTGCTGCCAGAAACTTGCCCGGGTACCCGGAAAACCACCCATTAATACTGCATCCAATGTACCAATATCGATGCCCAACTCCAGTGCGTTGGTGGATACCACACCCAACAAGGTTCCATCCACCAGATCTTTTTCGATCCTGGCCCGCTCAGCAGGAGTATACCCTCCCCGATAGGGAGATATCTTATCTGACATGTCTATACCATATTGCATAGGATCGGAAGACAAAATATCACGGCTCTCTTTCGTGACAATTTCCGACTCGCGTCTTGACTGGCAAAAAGTTATAGAACGAACGCCTGACAAAACCAATTCCGGAAGAATCATTTTGAGTTCTTCACTGACGGATCTCTTACGCTGAGCTTCTTCCAGATATTCAGGCTGATAAAAATGAATGTATTTCGCTGGTGCAGGAGAACCATCCTGCTCAACAATTTCAAACGGTTGGTGACAAATTTTCTCAGCCAGCTCCTGTGGATTAGCTATGGTCGCCGAACTACACAGAAAACGTGGCTTATTGCCATGATAGTCACAGACTCTCAACAATCTCCGAAAAACATTGGAGACATGGGAGCCAAACGCCCCCCTGTAAGCATGCAATTCATCAATTACAATGGTATCCAGATTAGCAAACATGTGCGGAAAACCATATTTATTATGATTGGGCAGGAAACCGGCATTGATCATATCTGGGTTGGTGAGAATAATATTGGCTTGCGCCCTGATTCTGCTTCGCTCATTAGGCGAAGTATCACCATCATATACGCCAGCCTGAATGCGGTTCTCACCAAAAAACGCTACAAACTCTTTGATGTGGCGATATTGATCTTTCGTCAATGCCTTGGTAGGATAAATAAAAAGCGCACGGCGAGCAGGATTTTCCAATATTCGCTGCATCACCGGCAGGTAAAATGATAAAGATTTTCCACTGGCCGTTCCGGTTGTTATCACCACACTTTTTCCGACATGCGCTTTCATAAACATTTCGGCCTGATGCGAATAGAGTTTTTCATAGCCGTTTTGCTCCATCCAATTTTTGAGTTCGGGATGTAGTTCTTCAGGTGGATCAACAAAAACACCCAAACGCTTTTTTAAACTCCGGGTAGCAATAATACGTCCTGAATGTTGTGCTAATATACGGGAAACAGCCTTACTCATTGTGCTTATTTTTACTGAGGGCAAAAATACACTATAATGATTGGAAGAGGCTGCCTAAATAGCAAGATTAATTTATTTTCAATTTAAAATCGATATTCAACCACTAACACCTCAGGCATGCTGTTTAACACAGGTATAATCTGCGGCAATAAGTTCAATCTGCTTTATCTGACTGGCTTAAATTATTTATCCTAAATCTGCATATTTCATAGGTTCACCTACTGACAGGACACATAATTTTAAATGATTCCGACGAATAGTTATCTTTGTCTGGTATATAAACCAGTAAGAAAGCATACCACGCATTATCTTCTCACAAAAACAAAATGGAAATCACCGATGCCATAATTCTAATTGTCGCCGGAATTGCTGCAGGAGTCATCAACACCTTTGCCGGAAGCGGTTCTTTAATCACTCTTCCACTGCTCATGTTCATGGGCCTGCCCCCAGCGGTGGCCAACGGAACCAATCGCATAGGAGTGGTGGTTCAAAACTTAGTGGCAACCCGCAACTTTATCCATCAAAAGGAACTTCAGCCACAAAAAGAGTGGTCACTGATTATTCCCACCCTCTTTGGATCACTTTTAGGGGCGTTAATAGCGGTTGAAATCCAGGAAGACATACTCAACTACTTTATTGGGGGATTGTTGGTGGTTATGTTTTTTGTGATTTTATTGAAACCTGCTGCATGGATAAAAGGACATGCAGGACAGGTAAAAACCACCAAATCCCGCATTGTCAATATCCTCATCTTCTTTCTCATCGGAGTTTATGGAGGTTTCATTCAGGCCGGGGTGGGACTGTTCCTGTTAGCAGGACTGGTACTTAGTGCTGGTTACAACCTAATCCGGGCCAACGCAGTGAAGGTTCTAATGGTACTCTCATTTACCCTTGTGGCACTGATTGTTTTCATCTATTCCGGACAAATCGTTTGGAGTTACGGTCTTTTGCTGGCAACCGGAAATGCCATCGGAGCATGGTTTGCCTCTAAAAATGCCAGTAAAATCGGTGCAAAGAAAATCAGATATGTCCTTCTGGCCGTTGTTTTGATCTCAGGGCTGAAAGTATTGGGAGTGTTTTAAGTTATTTACAATAGTGACCGATTTCGAAAAAAACAACATTTCTATTCTTAATAGTATTTGTCGATGCCACCAAAGCCCTTAATCAGTTTATTGTCTTTCGTCTTGTCCATGAAATGAAGTAAGCGTTTCTTAAACTCTTCTGGTCTTTTCCTTGCACTTTCAATGTATGCAATTCTAATTCTTTTGTAAGGTTCTGAAAAATTTTGAAAATTCTCCCAAACAACATTTTCCGATTTTAACTCCCTGATTATGTCTTCCGGAAAATTAAATTCCTGTTGAATCACTTCCTCAACTTCACTCCTCAATGATTTATGAATCAGATTGTTTTCAAAAAGCCATTTCAGGCGTTCTATATTAGGTTGTGAGAAAGACGAGTTTTTTCTTCGTTTACAAAATCTTTGAATGCTAGTCTCGCTGTTTAATGATTTGACGGTACTGTCAATCCATCCGAAACATAAAGCTTCTTCAACTGCGTCATTATAGAGAATTCTTTCCTTACCTGTTTTCTTCAATGGATATTCCAACCAAATATCATCTCTCGTTTCATAATTAGCCTCGAGCCATTTTCTCCAATGATGTCTGCTTGTAAAATATTTGGTGTTTATTCCAGTCATTTTTCAAATCATTGCCAACAGATATAACTAAGTTAGCCAGTAGCTTATAGGCATTAGTCAGTAGTAAAGGGTTTATAGTTTTAGCCAGATAAAAGAGGTCTTTAGTCTTGAAAAAAATGGCCTTTTGTCATTAGATTTAAAATCCTTTGACTTCCATAATTCTTTGTTTTACTTCCTACAAGGAATTTACAGCACCTCCATCATCTATTATTTAGATGTAAACCAGGGAATTTAAAAACAAAAAACCGGGGCGTCCATTATCCTGTAAAACGTTTACTGCAGATTAAAGTGATAGGTAATAGTTCCTTTTTGATAAGCTGGTGCATCGCCATCACTGTTAAAACGAGCTTTTAATGCAGCCTGACGAGCTACCCGCCACAGGTAGGAATTCTGGGTGGTAGTTCCTTTAAGAATAGGCTCAGCACTCACCACATTTCCGTTGCGATCCACAGTAATCTCCACCACAACAATCCCTTCTTCCTGGATATTGTACTCGGGTTTGGGAAGAGTTCCACTCAGACTTCGACCACTCAGGTCAAATCCTGTTCCACTATCGCCTTTCCCGGTTCCGTTGTAAGTACCTGCACCGGGTTCTCCACCAAGGGCTCCCTGATTACCGGAACCACCTGCTTCTCCCTGTGATGAATTGCTTCCATCCGACTTACTAAATGCATTGGAAACATTGTTACGGGCTTCCTGGGCCTGACGTTCCTGTTCCTCCCGCTTCCGACGTTCCTCTTCCAGTTGGCGCTGACGTTCAAGCTCTTCCTGCCTTTGACGCTCTTCTTCAATCCGCTTTTGTCTTTCAATCTCCTCCTGGCGTTTACGCTCCTCTTCCAGGCGATTTTTCTCAGCTTCCTGCTTAGCCTTCTCTTCTTCACTAATTGCAGGAGCCTCTTCAAAATCCTGACTATTTACCGCTTCATCCGAAGTTTCCTCGGTTGTTGCAGGCGGCGGACTCACTGGTTCGGGCTGACTGACAGGTGGGGGTGTATTTTGCTCTCCGGAAGGATTATTGCGAACAGGTTCGGACGCCCCCCAACCTGTATCCGAATCGCCAAAATCGACCAATATCCCCTCTTCCTCACGTGGAATACTGGAAAGGCCCAGAATCATGAGCAATATAAAAATTACTGCATGAAAAATGGTACTACCTATTACTCCGGCTCGCTTATCTTTTTTTGATCGATCTTCCATTTATACTATTCTTCCTTTTCATTGTATTTAAAACCACCATCGTCATTCAAAACATTCGTTTTAGAACAACCCTTTAACCAGTATTTTGGATCTTTATCTGTTATTTCAATACCCGTCTTTATTATCTCTGCAGCAAAGGGGTTTGAGAAATTAAAGTCTCTTTTTCCAATTGGATGGGGCTCAATTCGAACATCAAAATTTGCAGCAAGGGTCATCAGTTCTACCTGCAGATTAAAACGATCATCATCAGATAATTTGTCTAAAACCATTGCCAGATCAATATCACTTTCCAACTTATCATTCCCTATTGCATAGGAACCAAAAAGATAGACCTCACATAAATCATCTCTGTTTTGTTTGACCAAAGCAATGAAGTCCCTTATCTTTTTATTTGTTCCAGCATCCATATCCTTAAATCTTTTATTACCCCAATCCACTCTTCAGTAAACTTTGGTGTACACGTTTTCTGAAAACTTCTTTTATAGTCGTCGTATCGAGCATTTATATTGAAGGCAGAAATAGCAACTAACCTATGTTTCAAATCATCATCTACGCTAATCTCAGCATGTAGAGCCAACCTCAATAAGTTATGAACAAAGGGTGGATGTTCTCCTTTTTTTTGGACAAAATAAGCTTTCAACAATTTCTCAATAACAAGATGACCTATAAACAACGCCCAACTATACCTTCCGGCATCATACATAACAAACATTGTTTCAAAATCATCTTCCGCACAACTCAACCAATAGTTTATTACCTTTTGTTTATTGAAAGTGGGTTTCAAATTTGTCATCTTTTTCTTAAACCATTCACTACCTGCTACTTTGCCCGGGTCGCCAAAATCAATTTATACTTATTTCGTTTAGCAATATTCATCACCCTCACCACCTCTTTCATGGGCACATTCTCATCCACATGCAACGAGATATAGGTCTCGGGGTTCTGACCCACCTTTTCTCTCAGCAAAGGCTCAATCTGACTGAAGCTCACCCGCTGGTCTTCCACATAAAACTCAAGATTTCGGGTAATGGAAACTGTCGTCAGGGGCTTGGCTGCTGTCTGATTCTTACTCTGTGGCAACAGCAATTTTAATGCCGTAGGATGTACCAATGTGGAGGTGATCATAAAAAAGATCAGCAACAGAAAAACCACATCAGTCATTGACGACATACTGAATGTTGCATTTATTTTACTTCTCGACTTTAAAGCCATGGTGTTTATTTTCTTTCCATTAATCAATAAGGCCCTTTGAGGCCTGTTCGTCCTTCACTACCGCACGGGCTCATTGAGCAAATCCATAAACTCCATGGTGCGGGCTTCCATTTTAAAAACCACCTTCTCCACTCTTGCTACCAGCCAGTTGTAAGCAAA
>DHQK01000025.1:0-418 GCA_002411085.1 Marinilabilia sp. UBA5340
CCTTGAATAAGTTGAAATGTTTAATATGGGAACCATTTCTCCGGCAGGCGAAATTGTAGACTACAAAATTGACTTTCAGTTGGGACTATTAGAAGTGCCTGAACCCACGACATTTATACTCTTCGCCATCGGGCTTTTAGGTTTAACAGGAATTAACAGAAGAAAAATATAGTGATAGAGAAAAAAATGCCAGGCTGCAATTTTTCTTGATAAAAAGCTAACCCGAATATCAATGTCGTTTCCTTAAGGAACTTTGAATAGAATCGCCTAAAAAGCTTTAAATATTAAATGGTTATAGTATAATTGCGATGGACCCCAACGTCTGAACAACCTGAGTGCCTGAATAAGCTCTGATTCTTTAAAAAAAATAATTAAAAAATCGAAAAGCCCGCCGTGGGTGGCTGGTTTTTATTCGCCC
>DHQK01000025.1:732-1789 GCA_002411085.1 Marinilabilia sp. UBA5340
TGGTTATTATAGTAAATTTCATCTGGTGTCCAGTTGTTCAGTGACTGATGAAAGCGTTCCCGGTTGTAGTACTGAAACCATTGTGTCAGCCCCTGACGGAGTTTCAGGCCCCCTTCGAATGCCCTCAAATACAAATAATGATACTTCAGAGTCCACCATAGCCGTTCAATGAAAATATTGTCACGAAAACGCCCGCGGCCATCCATGCTGATCTGGATGCCATTTTCCTTTAAAACCCCAGTGAAGGCCTCACTGGTGAACTGGCTGCCCTGGTCTGAATTGAATATTTCGGGACAACCATATTGTTGTATTGCATCTTCAAGAGCATCAATACAGAAGGCTGTTTCGAGGGTATTGGAAAGCCGCCAGGATAATACTTTTCGGCTATACCAGTCCATAATTGCCACAAGATACATAAATCCTTTGGCAAGATGAATGTATGTGATATCCGCACACCAAACCTGATTCGGACGGTTTATTGTCAGTTTACGAAGCAAATAGGGATAGACCTTGTGTCTTGGGTGCTTCTTACTCGTTTTCGGCCTTGGATATATGGCCCGTAATCCCATTACCCTCATCAGCCTCTGGACACGCTTACGATTTATTTTATAGCCCAACCTTTGAAGAAAAGTACGCATTGATCGACTTCCATAATTCGGGGTTTTTAAATATTGCTCATCAATCAGTCTCATCTGCTCAAGATCCAGACTACGAATCTTTTGGGGATGGTAATATACCGAGGTACGGCTTACCTTAAGCAACTTACATTGCTGAACAATACTGATCCGAGGATTATTGAAATCGATCATTTTTTTTCGTTCTGATCTGCTTAAAAGTTGAGCTTTTTCGACAAAAAATCGTTTTCCACCTTTAATTTGCCAATTTGGCGGTAAAGCTCATCTACTTTGGTATCCATATGTTTTTTTTGATTTCGATTTGTATCAAATACATCTGCGGCGCCGTTAAGCAGATTCCGTTTCCAGGTGTTGATCATTGTCGGGTGGATCTCATACTGCGCTGCCAGCTCGGCTACTGTTTTTTCATTTTTCAGGGCAGC
>DHQK01000025.1:2095-3272 GCA_002411085.1 Marinilabilia sp. UBA5340
TGAATCAGAGCTTAGCACATTGTTCGGATTCTGGGGACCACCGCAGTCTAGATTTATTTTTGAGATACGCTATAGATTAAAGATCTCGGTACCAAGGCACCATTGCTTTAAAGGGTCTGTCGCGTTGAAACAATCGGTTATGGCCTTATGCATATGTGATATCTGTGTTTGAAGACTCAGTTGCCGGGCTATCAGTTCAAATAACTCTCTAGCCGAGCCGTACACATAATTTCTGGCTGGGGATGATTGAATTTCGGTTTGGGAATCTTCAGAATTATATGCGATTTTGCAATCCAGGTGATCAAGAGAATTCCAGGATCGGCAAATACTGGGTCGAGACTTATAAATACTGCATTTTCCAGACATCAGGAAAATACAGGGAAGCTTTTCTTTCATCGAGAACCGCTGCTCAAATGTTTTTCCTTTACTCAGTAGCTGAAAAGAAGAGATTCTTTTTTTTAGATCAGAAACCTCCAGATCATTAAAGGTGTTTGTAATATGGGTATGAATAGACAGCGCTTCAATTGGGATGATTTTTACCTGGGAATGGCAGCAGTAACTGCATCCGGCCTTACAGGATATGGGTGGCGTTTGTCCGGAATTTTCAAGTTGTTCAATAATGCCTTGTGCAAATTCCATTACCTTTGAATATGCAGGTAAAATAGCAGTTTCAAATGGGCTTACCTGCAATTCATCCTGGATGGTTTTAAATAAAATCTGTTTAAGAGGATTCTGCCCGTTGTAATAATTTTGTATATTCATAGTATCCTATCCATGCAAGATAGATAGGATGCAATGAAACAACACCCTTTCCATACCTACAAATTGTGCTATTTATAATACTGCCCTTCATTTGGTATGGCAGACGATTCTGCATAAAGATTGACAGCAAAGAAGTTTAACGTGAATAATATAATACTCTGCCTTTAAAAGGTGATTTTAAATAGTTTGTGTCCACCTTTTTCTGACGATGAGTGTACCCCATACCTACCATTTTTTTAGTGAATTTGGCCTGGTGACCCCGACCCGGATCTACAATCACCACATCGCACCGTTGCCTGGCATGAAGATTTATAAATCTGGATAATGCGTGGGCATGATCCTCTTCATAAAGAAGGTCACTGCCTATAATCAGATCAAAGGTGCCCAGCTTGTTATCATCATCTTTCCATCCTGT
>DHQK01000025.1:3386-4075 GCA_002411085.1 Marinilabilia sp. UBA5340
CCATCCTGTGCGGACAAAGGGGATTTTTTCCCCATTGTTAAGTTCAACATTGTGGCCCAGGAAGGATTTGACCTCAGGGTGAACATCCGTAGCTGTAATATCCGCCAAGCGATGATTCAGAATCAGGCTGGCCAATGCAATTCCACAACCGACTTCCAGGATTCGTTTACCTTCTATTTTGTAGTCGAGCATGATATGTGCAAGAACTTTTGCCGATGGCCAGATCACACCAAACATCGGCCATGTAGCAGATGAGATACCCAGTTTTTTGGCTACGGCATCTTCATCTAAAAATTGACACAGGTCCCTCAGTGTCCGGACATGGATATCCACATGGCCGATTTCCAGAGTTTTATATCGAATTCTCAGCGATGGTGCCATTAAAATCCTATTCAGGCTGAGTTTCCGTCATATCTTCAGACAAAGGGCCTCTGGCTCACCTGCTTTATTTGCCAGATTACGTTTGAGTTTTTCCCAGGTGTATCTGGATTTGGCCATAATTAACTATCCCTCTCTTTTCACAGAAATTATGAAGATTAAGATACTGTTGCTAAAGACTCAGACAAGACAAAACGGTGGTTGTGTCTTTTTTTTGACTTCACATTAGGCTTGCTATTAACGTGTTTTACCTGTTGCACGCGTTGCCCCTGCTTCCCAGGATTAAATGACGCTAATGATTCTGTGGATAT
>DHQK01000171.1:0-1553 GCA_002411085.1 Marinilabilia sp. UBA5340
GGTGGTATAGTTCAATTCAGCAGTAACACCATCACCTGTATTGGTTTCAGTGGCATAAGTGGCATATTTCAGACGAAGATACTTCTCATAGTCCCAGGCAGGAATTTGCTCTCCCTCATCATTGGTATCTGCCACAATAGTACCGCCGGCAGCCAGAAACTCAGCTTCACTCATGATAGTGGCCTGATAACGAGGACCATTATCACCTGCTTCTGCAAATGCATCTCCTATTTTTTCTGTTGGCAAATTAAAGCCCCAACCAGGAATAATACCCAGTACATCCAGATTGGAAAAGAATGGTGCACGAGGGCCCATCAACTGCACATGAATATTGGATTCATCCAGACCTCCCCAGGCAAAAGTCCCCCAGTTATAGCCTTCATGCGAAGTATAAGCAATCTCAAAAACGGACTCATCCCCGTATTCAGAAACCCTTTTCCAAACATCTGAGAAATTCTCTTCCAAATCATAATCGGGAGAATCTATCAGCTTCTGGAGCTCTGTATGTGCAGCAGCCCATTTTCCCTGGTAAAGATAAGCTTTCCCAAGCATCGCCTGAGCAGCTCCTTTTGTCAACCGGAAACGAAGGTTTTCTTCAAGTTCCGATTTCAAAGGCAAGTCATCAACAGCTTCCTGCAAATCTTTCTCTATCTGAGCATAGACCTCAGCTTTGGCAGTCCGGGGCTTGTGATAATCGGCTACAGAAGTAGGATTCACCGTATAAAGAGGAACATCTCCGTAGAGCGTAACCAATTCGAAATAGCTCCAGGCACGCATAGCCTTGGCCTCTGCAATAACCCTTTCTCGCATTGCATTGGTAGGTTCCACCCGCTCTATTATAGTATTGCTATGATTGATGGTCTGATAGAAGCCTTCCCAAATGGCAGTGGTAACAGGATTATCGGCTTCGTTCACAAAATCATCAATATTTTGATAGGGTGGCTGGTCACCAGATCCTCCACCGGCAGCATTGGCTTCATCACCAGCCAGTACTTTTGCCACGAAAGCACTCTGCCAATCTCGTCCATAGTTCCACTGCATTTTCGCATATCCCCCGATAATGGCGGAAAACACTTCCTCATCCGTTTGAGGAAAAATCTCACTTGATAACTTTCCGGCAGGCTCCACCTCCAGAAAATCTTCTTTACATGCCGGCGTTAAGATTATCAGCAACGCCGGTATCCACAATAAAAATAATTTATACCGTTTCATAGTTATCAGAATTTAAGGCAATTAGAAATTTACTGACAAACCAAACAACACTTTACCAGGAATAGGATAAACGCCCCGGTCTACACCCTGACTTTGGGTATTGGTACTACCGGCTTCGGGATCCAGCCCCTTATAATCGGTAAAAGTAAAGTAGTCGTCAAAAGAAACAAAAACACGGGTTTTACTCAGTCCCAACTGTCCTATGACAGATTGTGGAAGGGAATAACCCAGCTGCAGTTGCTTAATCCGCATATACGATCCATCCTGAACCATCAGGTCACTGCGATAAATGTATTCTTCATTATCAACTCCGGCACGTGGAGCACGTGGCATTGAGGCGT
>DHQK01000171.1:1822-3902 GCA_002411085.1 Marinilabilia sp. UBA5340
GCGTTGGTATTATCTGGAGTCCATCGGTCGGTAAAAAAATACTTGGGTTTATTAGACTTTGGACGGTCGGGACGATACCAGGCCGTATAAATATCATTGCCTTTAGACCCCTGAAGGAACATCCTGAAATCAAGACCTTTATATTCAAGATTCAGACTTGCTCCATAAAGCAGATCCGGGTGAGGATCTCCAATTTGAGTTTGGTCAGCCGAAGTAATACTGCCATCCTTATTAACATCTACAATATTGGGCATCCCGGTCTCGGGATTTATTCCGTTGGTCTTATAGCCATTGAAATACCAAATAGGCTCACCCTCTTCAAACCAGGTAATATCGTATCCCCGAACATTGGCTCCGGCAATCGGCGCTTCCTGATCCAAACGAGTCACCTCATTCTTCAGGGTAGACAGATTCACACTGGCACCAAAATTCAAATCCCCAAATTGATCATTATAACCAAGTTCCAATTCTAAACCTGAGTTAGAAACATCACCTCCATTCACAAATGGCGCATCATTACCAACTGAAAGCGGGAACATACCTCTAACAATAAGGTCTTTGGTCTGCTTATCATAGTAGTCAGCCGAGAAACTCAAACGCTGATTCAGGAAACGCATATCGGCACCAATAGAAATCTGTTCCGAACGCTCCCATTTCAGATCGTCATTCGTCAATTGCTCAATTTGAGCACCTGACACATATCCATCCTCATTGGCATTAGGGTAATAGATTCCGGAAACAGTCCAAAATTCCTGACCGGCAGTACCAGTAAGAATAGAAGTACTACCATTTTGCCCCCAACTAAACCTCAACTTCAGGAAGTTCATAAAATCACCACCCCAGAAGTCTTCTTCAGAAACAACCCAACCAGCAGAAACAGCAGGAAAAACAGCTGCCTTATCTCCTTCAGGAAATACACTGGATGCATCTCGACGAACAGAAGCCTCTAACATATACTTGCTGAGATAATTATACGACAATCGTCCAAAAACAGAGTTCATCGTCTCTTCTTCTAAATCACCACCTACTACATCATTAGCCCTGGAGGTTGTATGTGAGTGATAAGCAAATCGATCACCTTCTTTGGCCATAGGGCTTGACAAAAGATCCCAGTTAGGATGCAATCTTTTCTCTGCAGAATACCCCAAAAGAAAAGTAAAGTCATGATCATTAGCTCTCAGATTATAGGAAGCAAAATTCTCCCAAAGCCAGTTGAAGTACTTATCCAAATTATCTGTAATTGAATTAGTTGAATTCACACTCTCCGCAGAGAAATAGAATTTATTATTCCACTGGTGATACTGATTGTATGATAAATCAAGTCCTAAGCGAGAGGTTATCGTTAACCCATCCAAAGGCTTCAGATTCGCATACAGCGTTCCCAGCAATTGATCGTTGGTATTGTTATTATTGTAAGTTTGAAGTCTGGCAACCGGGTTGGCCACCTCTCCTGTAGCATTTACCGCCAATGCATAATAACCACCATCATCAGTTGTAAGCAGCGTATTGCCAGCATCCAAAGCATCTCTTTCTCTGGATGTTTCCTGACCCGGAGCATAGGATACGGGAGTCGTCGGATCCATTAATAGTGCATTGTTCAATACTCCACGATACTCATCGTCCTCACCAACGGTTTGACGATTGGCATGCGAATAGGAGAGCGTATTCCCCACCTGCAACCAATCTTTAAGATCGAAAGAAGCATTAAAGCGGAAAGTCAGACGCTCATAAGAAGCTTTACTTCCCCCAACAACACCATCTTGCTGATTGTAAGAGACTGAAGCCAGATAATTAGATCTTTCCCCGCCTCCCGAAAAATTCAGGTGATGACTCTGCATGGGCGCATCTTCAAATACTTCATCCAACCAGTCAGTCCCGTTTCCAACACCATTAGGTACGGTAATATTCTCTTCGGCCTCCTGCATAAATTGCACATATTCCGTTGCATTCATCAGTTCCATATCGGTTCGCACACTTTGAACTCCATACTGAAAATTGTACGAAATCTGGGCTGCACCTTTTTTCCCTGTTTTTGTTGTAATCAAAACAACACCATTACCCCCTTCAGAACCGTAAATAG
>DHQK01000171.1:4145-4341 GCA_002411085.1 Marinilabilia sp. UBA5340
TCAATACTTCCAACTTTCATCCCATCCACTATATACAGCGGTTCGGATTGTTCATTGGATCCGGTACCACGGATTCTTACTTTTGCGCCAGCACCAGGTGACCCTGAAGATGGCAGCACCGTAACACCGGCTGTACGCCCTTGCAGGGCTTGCTCCACTCTGCTATTGGATGTGTTTTCCAGATCTTCAGCACCAA
>DHQK01000041.1 GCA_002411085.1 Marinilabilia sp. UBA5340
CATGCAAATCGTGCTGTTTCTTACCCTGGGACTGCTGGTATTCCCCAGCCAGATTGTTCCGGTAATGGGCATTGGGCTACTGATTTCATTATTCCTTATCTTCGTAGCCCGTCCGGTTAGCGTAATGATCAGCCTGGCATTTTTCAGGATGAAATTTCGAAGAAGGCTCTACATCAGCTGGGTTGGACTGCGTGGGGCAGTCCCCATTGTTTTTGCCACTTACCCCCTGATGGCCGGCATTGACAAAGCCAGCACTATTTTCCACATTGTATTCTTCGTATCACTTACTTCCGTGCTGATTCAGGGAACTACATTGACACTTTCGGCCAAATGGCTGCATGTACTCCTACCCGACAAAGTGAAAGCCCGCCGACGAGCTTTTGAAGTGCTGATGTCAGAAGAAACCAAAAATATGATCCGCGAATTAAAAGTACCTGAAAACGGAATTGCAGTGGGAAAAAAGATTGTAGACCTTAACTTTCCTCAATCCGCTATTATCGCCATGATCAAAAGGGGAGATAAGTTTATTACTCCCAATGGCTCTACGGTAATTGAGGCCGGAGACAATCTGGTCGTTTTGTCGGACAACACACAGCACATCAAAAAAGTAATCAAGTGCATTGATAAAAATCATTCAAAAAACAGTTAAGCTATGCAGGAATTGTTCACAACAGATTTTTGGTCCAAACTACTCAACAGCTCCATCGACTGGGCAATCAATGAATTACCAGGCTTAATCATTCTGATCATTGCCCTGTTGATAATGCTTCGCGTCGTGAAATTCTCAATCAACAGGATGAAAAAAATCCTTATTCGCAGAGCAGAAAACGATCCGTCTGTGGATACCCAGGAAGCTGAAAAAAGAATCAACACACTCACGGGAATCATCTTGGGTGCTACCCGCATCGTACTGATGACGGTATTTATCATCATGTTGTTAAGTAAATTCGGCATTGATGTTGGCCCGCTGATTGCCAGTGCCGGTATTTTGGGGCTGGCCATCGGTTTCGGTGCACAAGAATTGGTACGCGACTATATCTCCGGTTTCTTCATGTTGCTCGAAGACCAATTGCGAACAGGCGATGTAGCCATTATTAACGGGACTGGGGGGCTGGTGGAAAAAATTGAACTCCGAACCATTTCGCTGAGGGACTTTAATGGTACCGTTCACATTTTCCAAAACGGCAAAATCAGTACGCTGGCCAATATGACCAAAGAGTGGTCAGCCATGGTATTTGATATCGGCGTGGCTTACAAGGAAGATGTGGATCATGTCATGAAAATCATGAAAGAAGTCGGAGATGATTTGCAAAACGATCCGGAATTTGGCACCAACATTATAGAACCTATCGAGATTTTCGGACTGGACAAGTTTGGCGACAGTGCGCTGGTGATTAAAGCCCGCCTTAAAACCAAACCAATTATGCAATGGAGTACCGGACGGGAATACCGGAGAAGACTGAAAATCGCCTTCGATAAGCAAAATATCGAAATTCCATTCCCACACACTACTGTATACTGGGGTGAGGAAATCAATCCGCTCAAATTGTCAGTGGATCAAAAAGAAAAATAAGGTTTCATATACAAATAGAAGTGCTTGCAGTGGCTTGCTTGATTCAGCTACTGCAAGCCAATTTTCCTCCAACAGTTCCGTAATTTCCTGATGGAAGTAGCCAAAGCAGACCAACAAAAATGTCTGGTCTCTAACCTTTGACCAAAGAAAAATGAATTACCCCTTGGCCAATTTGGTTTTTCCAAAAAATTTAGTAAAAGTTTTTTTAAGCAAACCAAATAAAACGCTTATCGGGATGAATAGTTTAGTTTATTTGACAAACAAATCGTTTTGTTAGACAAACAACTCCTTGTCCCTTATTAGATCATGGTACACTTTCTATCTTTTTCACTTTTTTTCTAATTTTGCTGCCAGGTTTTTTTTCTTTCGGACAAAAGGATAACATTTTTTAAGACCTTGCGTATAAATTTATGGGGAAATTACAACTCCTTACCTGACCCATAATCCTCAGAGCCCGTGCTTGTACGCATAGCACTTTTCTTTTTTCGATCACAGAAAAAATTCATGGCCATTTAAGCGCCTTTAACTTTTAACTCAAAGATCTTTAACAATACCCCATATGAAGAACTTTACTCAACGCAAATTATTCATGATTTTTCTGCTAACCCTTTTGGCAGGAAGTAATTCTCTGGCCCAGGTAGGACAGGAATTTTGGTTTGTAGCTCCGGAGGTCACCTCAGATCATGGTGATTCACCTGTAGTCTTTAGAATAACAGCTTTTGATCAGGATGCCAATGTGAATATTTATCTTGGCACAAACCAGACAACACCGATTGCAACACTTAACGTCCCTGCAGGCACTCAGCAAAAATATGAGGCAAACAAAGAAAACATAGAGAACAAACCTTCCAACACGATCAACAACAAGGGGATTTTTGTCACTTCAGATCAGGACATTTCAGTTTATTACGAAATTACACATAGTAACAATCCGGATAAGTTCACCCTGAAAGGGGAAAATGCACTGGGAACAGAGTTTTATGTACCTTCTCAAAATGATTTCGACAATCATGATTATGGTGATGCAGAAAATGAAAACCCTGCCCGGGAAAGAATAGACATCGTAGCAACCGAAAATGGGACAGAAATAACCATCATTCCCTCGGATGATGTAATTGGCCATTCTGCAGGAGAAACCATTTCCATCACACTTAACAAGGGACAATCTTATTCTATATGGGGAACTAACACTGGAGAATCAGCCACCCATCACCTGGGGGGAACGTACATATCGTCCAGCAACCCAATTGCTGTCACTATCTCTGATGACTCAATAGAACGAATTAGCAACCCCGGACACTGGGATCTTATAGGAGATCAGCTCATTCCTACTGACGTAATAGGAACAGAATACATTGCCATGAACACCACATTTGGAGCCGGAATAAAATCGGATCAGAAGGTTTATGTCTTGGCAACGGAGGACAACACTTTTGTTAACATCAATGACCAGCCCAAGGTAACACTCAACAAAGGTGAATTACACTCAATCACCCTTGGGGATTATAATAACAATGGAGATACAGATCTTGGAGGCGCACCTGCTGCGTACATCTCCTCGGACAAGCCCATTTATGTTTACCAGGTAACTGGTGTCCCCCCTGCAAGTAAACCCGATGCACCCAACGGAACTGAATTAGGAAGTGCTATTCTACCCAGTCTGACCTGTACCGGATCTACCAGTGTTTCTTTTACCAGAAACTTAAACGAGCGTTTCTGGGTTCAACTAATGACCAAAAAAGGCAATGAAGGAGATTTCTCTATATCAGGAACAGATGAGGGTGGAAACAATGCTTCCGTCTATCTTGACAAAGCTGTTTGGCATGATGTCCCCGGAACAGGACTAAATGGAGATCCTGCATGGGTCACAGCAGTTGTTAAAATGAGTGCAATTGACGGACTTCCCGGCATCTCTACCAATAACCCCTATACCATTACTAACTCCAGTCTTTTTCACATGAGTATTCTTGATGAAAATGGAGTAAGTATGAGCTTTGGTTATTTCTCCGCCTACAGTTCCCTGAGGATCAAAGGGCCGAAGATTTTTTGTGAGACAGAGGGCAACATTACCCTGGAAACGCAGGAACCTATGAACAGCTACACATGGTATCATGCTCTTGATGAATTTCAACACGAGGAAGTCGCCTCAGGGGTTCCATCCATAGAAGTTAGTGAACCCGGGAAATACTGGGTAACATCCACTTCATTAGCCGATCCACAATGTGAATTGACCGATACGGTGGAAATATTATCCGTAACTCCCGATTTCTCTATCGAAGGAGATACCGTAGTTTGTCCCGGGGACCCCCTCACGTTTACTGCTTCTCCCACAGGCACTTATGATTACCGCTGGCCAGATGGAAGTACCGGCAATTCTTACATTATTGCCAACGGACTTATTGCCAATGAAGTAATGGAAATCTCTCTCACGGCAACATATAACATTACTGAATCACAGCAGTGTGTGAAAGAAGAGACACAATCCATCACAGCCCGAAGCGTTCCTGAAGTGGACTGGAGTGTTACAGGTCAGGAAATCTGCCTAGGAGACACCTTAAAGGCAGTCGTGATTTCAGGCGAAGAGCTTATTATCGAATATCAATGGAGTGTGGATGGGGCACTGGTTCCCAACCACAACGAACCCTATATTGTCCCGACCCAATCGGGGAGCGATTATAGTCTTACTGTAATCACCGAAGACAATTGTGATGTCGACAAAACCATTAACCTTACTGTTCATGCACTTCCCGACGCAAGCATTGCTGATGCTGCCGTTTGTCCGGGAGAAAATCACACATTTTCCCTGACTTCGGGATACAGCAATTACTTATGGCAGG
>DHQK01000034.1:0-1631 GCA_002411085.1 Marinilabilia sp. UBA5340
CCTGAAAATATAGTTGCCGGAACAGAACCTGCCAAAGCGATCGATATGTCAGCTTTTGACTGGACCTGGGCTGCCATTGCCGGGGCTACAAACTATACCGGTGAAGATATGAATAAGGAAGCGGTGAATGTTACCGTTACTGAGAATATCACTGAGAATACCACCTGGACCAATGACAATGTTTACATTCTTGGAGGTAGAATTGCTGTTGAGTCAGGAGCTACACTAACGATTGAACCCGGAACAGTAATTAAAGGTGAATCCGGAACCGGAGCAAGTGCTACAGCTTTGTTGGTTGCCCGTGGTGGAAAGCTCATGGCTGAAGGTACTGCTGAAGCACCCATTATTTTTACTTCTGTAGGGGATGATATTATGCCTTCTGATGTGGCAGCCGGTAACTTTGTAAGTCCCAATCTGCAACCCGATGTGAATGGTCTTTGGGGTGGGGTACTTATCCTGGGTAATGCACCCATTTCTGCATCCAATGATGCCGGCGATGTTACTGAAATCAATATTGAAGGAATTCCTTCTTCTGATCCCAACGGCCTTTATGGTGGCAACGATCCTGAAGACAACTCAGGAGTGATCAAATATGTATCTATCCGTCATGGTGGTAGCGATATTGGCGATGGCAACGAGATCAATGGGCTGACACTGGGTGGAGTTGGTTCAGGAACAGTGATCGAAAATGTGGAGATTGTCTCCAACCAGGATGATGGTATCGAATGGTTTGGAGGAACAGTAAACGTAAAAAACGCAGTAGTCTGGAATGTTGGCGACGATGGTTTGGATGCTGATCAGGCCTGGAGCGGCACTGTTGATAACTTTATGGTCGTTACTGTCAGTGGACATAGCTTCGAGCTGGACGGTCCAGAGGGTTCAATGACCAATACCGGTTACACCATTAAAAACGGGGTGGTAATTGCCAACAACGAGAGTCGTTCTTCTGAAGATTTGATTAATACCGATGATAACACCAGTGTTGCTTTCGATAATATTTTCTTCACCGGAATTGGTACCAATGCAATTAACCGTACCAGCCATTCTGTCGGAACTGTAACCTTCTCAAATATTGTACTGAATGTGGCTGATGCCGATCTCGCTGATCATATTGCTGATAGTGAAACTGTTCCTGCCGGAATCAGTGCCGGAACTGCTCCTTCTACGGATATTGATGCTTCAGTATTTGCATGGACCTGGGCCAGTGCCGCTGAAGTACTTGCATACTGATTCAATAAAACAAATCATAAAAACAGACCTGTAGCTCTTCAACAATACAGGTCTGTTTTTCCTGTCAACAAAAGCTGAAACAAACGGATAAAAACAATGAAAAGATTTATATTATTCTCACTTCTGCTATTATTCACCACCCAATCTTATGCTCAACAAGGAATCATCAGAGGAACGGTGTATGACGGATCTACAGGCGAAACGCTCGTGGGAGTGAGTGTTGTCATTAAAGATTCTTTTACAGGAACCGCCACCGATTTGGATGGCAAGTTTGAATTGAAGGCTGAGCCAGGCACCCATGATTTACAACTCTCTTTTATCTCCTTTCAGCCATTAACAGTGGAAGGGGTGGAGGTTAAAGCCGATGATGTAACGGTTTTAAACAACCTGGAACTGAGCGA
>DHQK01000034.1:1970-2368 GCA_002411085.1 Marinilabilia sp. UBA5340
GTTACTGTAGAAGACGGGAAATACGTCTATGTTCGTGGATTGGGCGATCGCTATTCCAAAACCACTCTGAACAATGTCGATATTCCCGGATTGGATCCTGACCGAAATAGTTTGCAGATGGATATCTTTCCTACAAATCTGATTGACAATATGGTGGTGAGTAAAAACTTTACTGCTGATCTTCCTGCGGATTTTACCGGAGGTCTGATGAATGTTACCACTAAAGATTTTCCCGATAAAAAGATATTTAAACTCTCAGTGGGTACTGCTTTTAATCCGGATGTACATTTCAACTCCGAATACCTTACCTATGATGGGGGTAATACCGATTGGCTCGGATTTGATGATGGTTCCCGTGGGCTTCCCGCTGCTGCTCGTCAGTCTAATATGCCAACTCC
>DHQK01000034.1:2734-2877 GCA_002411085.1 Marinilabilia sp. UBA5340
CTGAACGAAAACGAGAAAAATCCTTCAAAGCTCGGTTATATCTTATCTCTCTCGTATAAGACAGATTATGAGTTTGATAGTGACATCCAATACGGGGAATTTCAAAAAGACAAAGACCCGGATGAGAACGAAATGGTTTATGC
>DHQK01000034.1:3210-7470 GCA_002411085.1 Marinilabilia sp. UBA5340
TATAAGAACAATTTCAATAAAATAAGGTTGACAGCCATGCATCTTCAAAATGGTAAAAGTCAGGCTGGACAGTTCGCTATTGACAATAGTCCCGATGCTGTAGGGCAATCCGGATATTATGCCGAGTCGGATGTGTTGGAATACACCCAACGCTCGCTAACCAACATTTTTCTCAATGGAACACACGTATTTGAAGATCGCGGCTGGGAAATTGACTGGAGGCTTTCGCCTACTTTTTCCTCTTCCGATGACCCGGATATTCGGAAGACAGCTTTTACTTTCCGATCTGATGGCGATGTGATGTTTAATGCCGGAGCGGGAGGGAACCCTTCGCGCAGCTGGCGTGAACTCAATGAAATTAATGCTACTGCCAAAGTGGATTTCACCAAAGACTATGCCCTGTTTACCAATGATGCCAAACTTAAATTTGGGTTTGGACACACCTACAAAAAGCGTGATTACGAGATTTTGCTCTATAACATTCAGTTTTGGGGTGGACAGAACTGGGAAGAGCCCGATGCTTCTGCTGTTTTGGATCCGGAAAATATTTTTCCCAATCGTCCCAACTCCATTTATTACATGAGTGGAAACAGCGATCCCAATCCCAATGCTTACGAGTCGACTGTAAACAATACTGCCGCATATATTTCCAATGAATTTGAACCATTTCCCAATTTCAAAACTATTCTGGGAGTCCGCATGGAAAATTATGTGCAGACGCATACCGGTCGGGATCAGAAATTTGCCAATGGGAATACAGAAACCGGTAATAATTTGGATAATGAGGAGGTATTGAACTCACTGGATTTCTTCCCTTCTGTCAATTTCATCTATTCATTGTCGGATGATCAGAATCTCAGAGCCTCCTGGTCGCGTACCCTTGCGCGTCCCTCTTTCAAGGAGCTATCTTTTGCACAGATTATGGATCCCATCAGTGACCAGACCTTTAATGGTGGTTTGTTTCCTTATCCCGACTGGGATGGAAACCTGACTGAAACGTATATCAACAACATTGACCTGCGTTGGGAGGCCTTTGGCAATCAAGGCCAAAATGTGTCTGCCAGTTTGTTTTACAAGCAGTTTACCGATCCTATCGAATTGGTGCGTATTGCAACACAGCAAACCGGAAATGGATATCAGCCCAGAAACGTAGGCGATGGTACTCTTTATGGTTTTGAATTTGAATTCTCTAAAAACCTGGATTTTCTTTCTCCTTCATTGAAATATCTGAACATTAATGGAAATCTTACTTTGGTGAAATCTGAAATTGAAATGACAGATACGGAGTTTGAATCCAGAAAGGCTTATGAGAAAACCGGAGAAGCTATTGATGACACCCGCGATATGGCGGGGCAGTCGCCTTACGTGATCAATGCCGGCATCAGTTACAATAATTATGATACAGGTTGGGCCGCAGGCTTATTTTACAATGTAAAAGGGGAGACCTTGTCGATAGTTGGTACCAGCTTATTTCCTGATGTATATGTGGCGCCATTTCACAGTTTAAATTTTAGCCTGAACAAAAAGTTTGGGGAAGAGCAGAGAACCAAAATTGATTTTAAAATGTCGAATGTACTGGGGCAGAGTCGCGAAAGTTATTACCATTCGTATGGTGCCCAAGATCAGGTGTATAGTATTTTTAATCCCGGGCGTACTTTTAGCCTTGGATTAAGCTACAAGTTTTAATTAAAGCATATAAATATCCGTTTGTTGAAGTCGGGAGAGGCCTGTCGGAGATGTCCGGGGGCCTCTCCTTTTTGATCTTTATTGCATTTGCAGGGTCGCTCTTACCGGGTAATGATCCGAGATAAAAAGACTATCCTCCTTAATCTCGTCAACCGTATGTTTTTTTACACCAAACTCCTTATTTACGAAGATGAAATCGATGCGTGTTCCTTCGTATCCTGGATCAAAAGCATTGTAGGTGATGTTGCCATTGCTTTTTGTTTCTGCAATTTCTTCAGCATTTATAAGGCTAAAAGTTTCATCGGCTGAATTAATGATGGTGTTGTAAGGCCCACTTTCGGCAGGAGTGTTAAAATCACCGGTAAGGATAACCGGTTTTTCTCCGGCTATGCGTTTTATCTCTTTTAGTAACATTTTTGCACTTTTAATTCGGGCCTCTTCGCTGATGTGACTGAAATGTGTGTTGAAGAAAAAGAGGGTGTTTCTTTTTTCTTTGTTGGTCAACTCAACCCAGGAAACAATTCTGGGATAGTGCGTACCCCAGCTCATGCTTCCGGCTTTGTCAGGTGTTTCGGATAGCCAGAAATGTCCGGAGTTCTTGAGAGAAAATCGTTTTTTATCGAAAAAAACCGGACATGCCTCCCCCGTGTTTCTTCCGTCTTCTCTGCCAGCTGCTACAAAGTCGTAATCTTTCATTATGTTTTTGAGGTCATTTAATTGTTTGGGCAGCACCTCCTGCATTCCGATGATGGCAGGTTGTTTTTCTTCCAGATAGTTTTGTACCAAAGGTATTCGGTGTTTCCACTGATTGATCCCGTCGCCTGCATGATCGAGACGGATGTTGAACGAAATGACTTCTATTGTGGTCGGTTGTTTTGTACAGGCTGATATCAGGAATACAGCCATAAGTATTGGGATTAACAGAGTTTTCATCCGTATAAAAATAAATTATTAAGATCGGATGGAACTCGTCCCGACCAATCGGGACTCGTTTCATCTATTCATTTTTTTAGTGGGTTTACTTTTTTGGCTTTTTTCCTAAGCGTTCCCGCCTGTGCCTCAGGAGTTCTTTATGTTATTCTGGGCTGACCCGGGTCGGGTGGCTCAGGGTGAAATATGGGCCTCCTTTTAGGTTTATGGTTTTTGCCAATTATGGTTTTCTGCTGATTTACGAATTGCATCAATAACTTTCATATTGTTGATGGCATCCAGTCCGGAGATTGGCAGAGGTTTGTTATTACGAACAGCATCTGCAAAAGCGTCAAACATCAATCCGTAAGCGTTGGTAGGAGGGAACTCAATGTCGCGTGTTCCGATGCCGTCGGTGACAGTCATTTTAGCTGGTACATCCACATAAGTATTGAAAGGTATATGGAGGGTGATGCTCCCGCCGCTGGTCACGATATCTACTTTCTGGAATGCCTGGGATGCAGTGGAAACGGTATAAGTAGCTCTGGGGCCTCCAAAATCCAAGATGGCCGAAGAGTGCATATCGGTACCAAAATCGGGGTGTGCGGTTTGAAGAGCCATCACCTGACTGGGTTCTTCGCCAAATATAAATCGGGGTACAGAAATAGCGTAACAGCCGATGTCCATCAGAGCTCCACCGCCATATTCCGGGATGTTCCGGATGTTGGAAGGCGACGGATTGTTGTAAGAAAAAGCGGTGTGAATGAATTGCACGTCGCCGATTTGTTTGGTCCGAATAATATCACGTGCATGTTGCCACATGGGGTGAAACATGTACATGAATCCTTCCATCAGGGGGATACCGGCGTCCTGAGCTTTTTCAATCATTCCTTTCGCTTCGTTGGCATCCATGCCCAGCGGTTTTTCACACAATACCGGCTTTCCGGCCTCAATGCTTTTTTCTACCCATTCTTTGTGCTTATGATTGGGCAGGGGGATGTAGATCATATCCACATCCGGATCGTCCAACACTGCCTGATAGGATCCGTACCACATGGGGATATTAAACTCACGTGCCATAGCTTCGGCTTTTTCGATGTTGCGTGAGCCTATTGCATAAGATTCGCAGTTTTGAGTGTCCTGCAAGGGCAGTACAATGCGCTTGAGAAAGTGGTTAGAAGTTCCGAGTATTCCTATTTTTAGTTTTTTCATGATTATGAAATTTGATTTTTATGGCCTGACTAAATGAATTTTAGATCTGTTAGTTTTAATAACAATCAAGCTTTTATCATGTTTTGTGTCCGGGTCAGGAAGTTTTACCCAGGATCCACAATAAATTATTTTAAAAACAGCGGTATTCCTTATCTAAAGGTATTCATTCTATTGAAACCTACATGAATTTTAAAGTGCTAAATTCTCAAAAGAGTACCTCAAAGCATTGGGAAGGTTCATCGTGAGTTCTCCCGAATTCATCGGGGTCAATTAATTAACTTTATTTCGTACGAATACTATATTCCAACCCGGATTATTTCATAATTTCTTTTTGCTTGCATCGTAGCAAGTACGTACCTGCCACTGTTTAAAGACATATTAAAGTCGAAGTAAATTCATATTAAACTCAATTTAAATTCAATTATAATTGAATTTAAGCTGAGTTTAGAATGA
>DHQK01000075.1:0-468 GCA_002411085.1 Marinilabilia sp. UBA5340
AGTTGTAGCAGTAGCTTCGGCATTCAATAGCCCTGCCTGGGCTTGTCTGAGGGCTTTTACACCGTCAGCCTCTTCATTCTTAACACATCCGGTAGTGAGTAGAAGTCCGGCCAAAACAGCCGTACCGGTCAGGAGTTTTAAATTTTTCATTTGAATAACTGATTAAAATTAAACACAGATTAATAATTCTGGATTATTCGGTAAAACTATCAAAAAAATTATCCTATTCATTTTATTAATAAATTATATTGATGAATGGCATATAATTACAACATGAAAACAAGGTATTTATAGATAAACCATTTTGGAAAATAATGGGATAAATTAACCGGAAAACCCTGTGAGATCTGTCGGCTAAAAGACTGATAGAAAAACCTTATGGTAAGTTCTATTATCAGCAGACAGCAACACAAAATTACCAGAAGTAACCAAACAATTGCAGACTAAACGGATCCGTTTTCTGAACAA
>DHQK01000075.1:754-9813 GCA_002411085.1 Marinilabilia sp. UBA5340
AAATTCTTGCAAGCAAACGACGAATCCGAGCAGAGCAACTATCTCTCAACAGATTAAGAAAATGCAAGGTCTCCAATAAATGAATGGAGAAAGACCAATATTTCCTATATCGGATTTAACGCTATACAAAGTGCTACATCGTTTCCCTCATACAGCTCAAGATAGGTATCATCGGGCGGACACCTCTAACTGAATCAGAAAAAAACAGGCTAAGGGTTTCCAGCTACACCTCAATCACTATCTTTGCATTTAACAACCAATTACCAACCATACTATGCAGGAACTCACTAACATTCTCACAAAACTGGATGGGATGATCGGGGGATCTCCCTGGTTTGTCTATCTTTTATTGGGCACTGGGCTTTTTTTTACAATTTATCTGGTATTTCCTCAGATAAGGTTTTTCAAATATGCACTAAAAATTGTGCGCGGAAAGTTTGACAGGGAAGGAGACGAAGGAGACACCAGCCATTTTCAGGCCCTTACGACTGCACTATCGGGAACCGTAGGCACCGGAAACATTGCCGGCGTGGCTCTTGCGCTTCACCTGGGTGGACCGGCAGCCTTGTTCTGGATGCTGGTAACGGCCATGATTGGAATGACTACTAAATTTGTGGAGGTTACGCTCTCGCATAAGTACCGGGATAAAGCTTCCGATGGATCCATCAGTGGCGGCCCCATGTATTACATGAAAAAACGACTCAATCTGAAGCTCCCATCAGGAAAAATATTAAAAACGGGTAGCTTGTTGGCAATTATCTTTGCAATAGCCACTATTTTCTCCTCTTTTGGAACAGGAAATCTTCCACAAATTAACAGTATTTCCAACTCTCTGTTCGAAACATTTGAAATACCCCATATTCTTACCGGTGCTATATTAAGTGTTCTGATGGCCTTTGTCATTCTGGGAGGCATCAAAAGAATTGCCAAAGTAACCCAAACATTGGTTCCCGTTATGGCCATCATCTATTTTGTGGGTGCCTTGCTGGTAATCCTTTACAATTATGAGAATATTATTCCCTCTATAGAATCCATCGCTGCAGGCGTATTCAAAGGCAGTTCTGCCACCGGCGGTTTCCTGGGGGCTTCCGTGGCATTTGCCTTCAACCGGGGAGTAAACCGCGGGCTTTTTTCCAATGAGGCAGGTCAGGGCTCAGCGCCGATAGCGCATGCTGCAGCCCGCGCCCACGAGCCGGTATCCGAAGGACTGGTAGCATTACTCGAACCGTTTATCGATACTATTATAATATGTATGCTTACGGGATTGACATTAATGGCTTCAGGAGTTTGGAGTGAAAAATATGAAAATCGTTTTCAAATGGCAGATATGGAAATACTCCGGGGCCACTATACAGATAAAAATCAGGTTCTGTTAAAGGAACACTTGTCTGGCGAAACACCCCTTCCGCTTTTCAGTGGAGAATTGAATGTGACCAATGGACAGCCTGCATCAGGAATCACGATTTTGCATGCCAGGTCAGTAGCAGAAGATGTGCGGATTCTGAAAAACACAAATCCTTTCAATGGAATCATTCAGGTAACCAACGGACAACCAGCCCAACCGGATCAGTATACGTTTGAGGGGAAATCGCTTTTGCACAGTGCCCCACTAACCACCGTGGCTTTTTCAAAAAGCTGGCTGGGAGAATACGGCAAATACATAGTCTCCATCGGGTTGTTGCTGTTTGCCTTTTCCACGGCCATTTCCTGGAGCTATTATGGTGGCCGGGCAGTTACTTTTCTTTTTGGCATCAAAGGTGTGATATGGTACAAAGCCGTGTATATCACAGGCTTTTTCCTGGCCTCATTTACCGATACTACTATTATTTGGATTTTCTCCGGGATAACCATTGCTTTGATGACTATTCCAAACCTGATTGGTCTTCTTTTCCTACACAAAGAAGTGAAGCAGGAAGTAAAAAGCTTCTGGAAAGAATACAATGAAAGTTTTCCTGAAGAAAAGGGACCGAAATGGTAAAAAAGAACAACCGGACTGGAATCTAAACTTTAGCCTCAGCCATATTATCATTCATAAAATCAGCCCGACACCCTAAACGATCAAAAGCATTTGTTCATTAATAAGAAGAAACCAATATCTGAATGATATCATTTGCGGTAATAGGATTATTCATCGTGGGCATTGGAACAGGCCTCTTGTTCAGAAAGAAACCAGGATTTCTAAAAATAACTGACCCACTTGTAACAGTGGCCATTTTTGCTTTACTCTTTTTTCTGGGGATTTCAGTCGGGACAGATCCGCGGGTGGTTCAAAACATCACCTCGTTGGGATGGCAGGCAACAATCCTCAGTAGTGGTGCTATATTCGGAAGCCTTATCCTGGCCAGACTGGTCACCGTCTTCTTCGACGAAGACAATGACAAGTCTCCTAAAGAAATTTCCGGAAACGCTGAGCAAAAAAAGGGTGAATGGATTATCAATCTATTAAAAAACCAAAGTCTGTGGATTCTGCTCTTTTTCATTGGAGGAGCCGCAGGGGGAAGTATGAATTTGTTTCCTGCTCACTGGGGGGATGCGGTGGTAGCCACTGCAACGTTATACGCCATGATGATTCTGGTTGGTGCCGGCCTGGGGGCTGACCCCAGAGCATTGGAGATTTTAAAACGCACCAGTATAAGAATTCTCATTGTTCCAACAATCGTGGTAATCGGAAGCATTGGAGGCAGTCTGGCTGTTTCATTTTTATTGGAAAACGTGAATGCTGCTAATGGAATGGCTGTAGGAGCAGGATTTGGGTACTACTCTCTTTCTGCTATTTTTATTGGGCAAATCAGCGGAAGCGAAATGGGCGTTATAGCACTACTGGCCAACATATTCAGAGAAATCATCACCCTGATTGCGGCACCCGCTTTGGTCAAATGGTTCGGAAAGCTTGGAGCCATTGCTTCAGGAGGAGCCACAGCCATGGACACGACATTACCGGTAATTGTAAAAGCCACCGGAAAAGAATATGCCGTAGTAAGTATTTTTAGCGGAATAGTTCTTTCGATTCTGGTTCCTGTTCTGGTTCCTTTTATTTTGGGTTCCTGAGCGACCAGCGATAGTACTTCAATCAAGATTGAAAGCTGGAGGTGAAGGATGAACAGTTGAAGCCAACACACACGCCTCAACCAGAAACCCGGAACTCAAAACTCAGAGGTCAAAACTTTCTCCACGGGTTCATCGCTTTCAACCACCCCGTCGCGCAATCGCACGATCCTTTTGGCATGTTGAGCGATATCTTCCTCATGAGTTACCAAAACAATAGTGTTTCCCGCTTCATGAATCTCTTCAAAAAGACGCATAATATCCACAGAAGTTTTAGAATCCAGATTCCCGGTAGGCTCATCAGCCAGGATTAGGGATGGTTTATTCACCAGGGCCCGGGCCACCGCAACTCTTTGACGCTGACCTCCTGACAGCTCATTTGGTTTGTGTGTCATTCTCTCTGACAGTCCCACATTCTGCAAGGCCTCCACCCCACGCTGATCTCTTTCTTCTTTTTTCACACCACCATAAATAAGAGGCAATACCACATTATCCAAAGCTGAATATCGAGGCAACAGATTAAAAGTCTGAAAAACAAAACCAATCTCCCGGTTCCGGATTTCAGCCAACTGATCATCCGTCATGTGACTGACATCGGTTCCGTTAAGAATATATCTCCCGGAAGTGGGTGTATCCAATGCTCCAATGAGGTTCATTAACGTAGACTTTCCGGAGCCTGAAGGCCCCATAATGGCTACATATTCTCCTTTTTCAATAGAGATACTTACTCCATTCAGGGCTTTAACCACCTGAGTACCTACCTCATAGTGCTTCATCAGATTTTCTATATGAATAACAGTCTTATCCATTGCAACGGATTTTATTAAATAAATACCGGACTTACCGGTAAAATCATCAAATAATTCGGTATCGTATCGTTTGATGGAATAATAACCAAATGGTTTAATTAAAAAGATGCAGCTGAGTCAAAACGCAAGTACAACAACAAATAAAACAGAGCTTTATCCAAATAAAGCATTTCCTTCATCAGGCAAAAGAATCAGTATCGTACCAGATAGTGCTGTCTGGTGCATTCTTTCTTTAAGAACACAATACCCATCCGAAACAAATCAATAGAAACAGAAACCTCAGGATGATTCACTATCTCTATCCAGGCTTTTTCCATTTCCGGTGACCAGTGAATATCATCAAAAACAAGAACTGTATTGTTATGGCATCGGGCAAGACACATCTCAAAATACTGCAACGTTTTTTCATATTGATGATCACCATCAAACAAAACGAAGTCAACATCCCCTGATTCTTTCAGGAATCCAGGAAGAACCTCATCTATTTTTCCATTCAGAACACGGACATTGCTCACACCGGCGTTCTCAAAAACATGACTTGCCACGTGGCACAATTCCTCATTTCCTTCGATGGTAGTTACCTTACTCCTGGAATCGGGCAACGAAAGGTAGAGACTTCCAATACCTGTACCGGTACCCAGTTCGACAATATTTTGGCACGACTGCCAAACAATTATCCGGAAAAGCAACTCTCCATACCTGGCGGGCATACTTCCTTCTTTTACCAACTGGCGAATGGTTTTTTCTTTAGCAGGATAAACCGATGGAGCGCCTATGCTTTTTATATTTATTTTCTGACGACTTCGTTGCAACATTTCCCGCACTGCCTGAATGGTGGCAAAACCATAAAAAGGATAACGTTCATACATCACTTCACGCACAAAGTAAAACACAAACGGAGAATGAATTCCATATCCTTTTCTGTGTCGCGCACGAAATTGATGCCGCATCCATGATTTTATCCGAAAAGAGAGTAGTTTTATTTCCAAAATTTAACCGAATAATTGTTGATGAGAACAAGAATTCAAAGATTGCAAATTATGCAACATAAAACAAATGAAGTAAACCAGCAACTCATGGAATCTGATTGATTGCCTTGATCCATCTCCGCTATGTTAGTTTTGACTGCCAATACAAACAGGGCAAAAATGATCAATACTTATCCGGGGCAAAAATCCATAAAAAGTCGCTTATTCCCTTATCAAGGTTGACGATGGAATTCAACTCAAAAGAATCAAAAATGATGCTGTCTCCCTGCTTCAGAATAAATGGCTTGCCCCGAAGGTCTATTTCAATAGTCCCGGTAAGCACATGACAAAATTCCTGAGCCTTACGCGCCCCTTCTACCAGTCCCTTACAGGTTCCACCCCTCTCAAGACGAACCATATAAGGCTCAATACTCTGAGAGGGACTGTAATGTGTCAACATGTAAAGAGAGGCACCAGATTCCGTTTGCTTGACCAACTTCCGTTCATTAAAGCTCATAAAAGGGGTATGGGAGATATTCTCCTGTTCACCAATCAATGCCCCCACAGAAGAGTTTAATGCTACAGCAATATTTTTTAATGTATGTAATGAAGGAAAAGTTTTCCCATGTTCTATTTGAGACAATAAACTAAGACTGGCCCCGGATACTTTACTCAAACCACTTAGAGACATCCCAATCGCCTCTCTCCGCTGTTTTATTCTTTTACCTAATTTCTCCATAAGAAAACGCTTTTTCTAATCCGCCAAAAATAAAGTATTTTTCCATATAAATAAAACTTAACAGAAATTAGTTTAGTCCTACTAAACACAATTCCAAAATTACAATTACAGAACACAGCATCACGAATCTTCTTTAACTACCTAATTTAAATGGATACAATCATCGAACCACACTTAATCTTCGCATAAACAAGGAAACATCATAGTTAAAATATACTAAATATATTTCTTTAAACATTTTTTTTCCTATAATTGCACCCGGAAGCATGAAAAAGATACCATAAGCCGCATAGTGAAAACATTGAGATTATTTATTCACTATACATTAAAACAAAACTGCGGTTTTTTTGCTTTAAATTACAGAAACCAAAAACAAACAAATATGAGTGACTTAATTAAACAATTAAGAGAAAAGCAAGTAGAGTTGCCCGAAAATGTGGTTTCCCTTTTGGAGAATTGCAAAGGCGTTAAATTCTTCAACTCCACTGATGAGCTGGTAGTAGCCGCCACCAATGGACAAAAAGAATATGAAGTTAAGTATGAAGTTCCCGGCAAAGGGGAGTATACTGAAGCGGTCGTCCAAAAAGTAAAAAACGGAATATCGGCCAATTATACAGAAGCATATATGAGACGTCGGGATCCCGGAACAATGGTCATT
Organism: Marinilabilia sp. UBA5340; assembly: GCA_002411085.1. Lineage (GTDB taxonomy): Bacteria > Bacteroidota > Bacteroidia > Bacteroidales > Marinilabiliaceae > Marinilabilia. Next base: position 6,974 of record DHQK01000075.1, read on the forward strand.
GCCGACGACAAAGAAACCGACAAAACCCGGTTCAAGGACAAGTATGGATACGAGTTTTCCAAACTGCAGCAAGAGACTTTTGACTGGTTGAAAGATCAGGAGCTTGCTGTATTTTTCTACTTTGCCGGCCGCGCGGGCATCGGCTCTCTCGGCATAGCTATAGCTCCGGCCAACGCTGGTTTTTTTGCACTGGGTCTCGCCATGCTTCAGGAACACGTTTCCCTGGAAGAGTTAAAAGCAGGTGACAAAATCAAATCATCCATTTTTGTAGCTCCTGTTTTTCGCCACACTCATTTCGATGGGAAGCAGGTAGTTGTCCACAACCGGACAGATGAAGTACATGAACTTTACTCCTACAATCTATACCCGGGCCCAAGTGCCAAGAAAGGTCTTTATGGCGTATTGCTGACACAGGGAGAAAAAGAAGGATGGGTGACAGCTCACTGCTCTGCCGTCCAGTCCATCAGCCCTTATGACAACCTCACTACCTTTATGCACGAAGGAGCCAGTGGAGGTGGGAAAAGCGAACTTCATCAGCATATTGTACGCGAACATGACGGCCGTGTGCTCATTGGAACAAATACCATCTCCGGAGAAAAAAGATATATCTCCATTCCAAGATTCTGCTCATTCACCCCTGTAGCTGACGATATGGCATTTTGCCATCCAGATGTTCAAAAGGATGACGGAAAACTGCGCATCGTGGATGCTGAAAACGCTTGGTTTGTCAGGGTTGACAGTGTAAACAAGTATGGCGATGATCCGTTTTTGGAAGAAAAAACCATCAATCCTTCAATGCCACTATTGTTTTTAAACATTGATACCCAGCCAGAATCAACAGCATTGATTTGGGATCACATAGAAGACGAACCAGGTGTAAAGTGTCCTAATCCAAGGGTGATCTTGCCGCGCAAAAGTGTCGAGGATGCTATTCCCGGCGAGGTCGCAGTGGACATTCGTAGTTTTGGCCTCAGAACGACACGTTGCACCAAGGAAGACCCGAGTATTGGTATCGTAGGAATGTTCCACATTCTTCCTCCTGCTATTGCATGGCTGTGGCGTCTGGTAGCTCCCCGTGGACTCAAGAACCCAAGTATCGTGGGCACCGGAAAAATGCAGAGTGAAGGTGTTGGTTCATACTGGCCTTTTGCAACTGGTCGTATGGTAACGCACGCCAACCTTCTCTTGAAACAAATCACCGACACTCCACGAACCACTTTCACCCTGGTACCAAACCAGAATATTGGCGCCTGGGACGTTGGGTTTAAACCCCAATTGCTAATGCGGGAGTATCTTACCCGTCGGGGAGCAGCCCGCTTCAGAGATGATCAATACCAGGAAGCACGCTGCCCGCTATTGGGATATGAGTTAAATCACCTGACCATTGAAAGCTCTAAAATCCCCTCCAGGTTCCTGAAAGTATACAATCAGCCTGAAGTTGGTTTTGAAGGATATGATGCCGGTGCTGAGATGTTAAAAAGTTTCTTCAAAGAAGAGCTTCAAAAGTATCTGACACCTGAATTGCACCCCACTGGTCGCAAAATCATTGAAGCTTGCCTGAACGACGCAAGCGTAGAAGAGTACAATGAAATTGTACCGATGAGCTTTGAATACGGATATTCCTTTAACAAAATAGAAGATCATGAGTAAGGTAGTAATCATAATGGGCTCAAAAGCTGACCTGGAATGGGCCAAAAGAATTTCCGACAGACTTGAGCAGTTCGGAGTGGACGCAATTTTAAAAGTTGCCTCGGCACACAAAGTTCCGCTCGAATGTTACAATATCATCAAAGAGGAAGAAAAAGAAAACCCTGTTTTCATTACCATTGCAGGATTAAGCAATGCCCTGAGCGGATTCAGCGATGCACAGACATATTGCCCTGTGATTGCCTGTCCTCCTTCCAGCAATTCATTTGGTGGTGCAGATATCTATTCCAGTTTGCGTATGCCTTCAGGCGTCGCCCCGTTGGTGATTCTGAATCCGGAAAATGCAGCCCTGGCGGCTGCCAAAATCCTGGGCATCTCCAATGAAAAAGTACAGAAGAAGGTTGTGGAATTCCAGGAACAACAAAGAGCAAAGCTCAAAGAAGACAATGCTTCACTTACCTGACAGGGATAGCCCATCAGATTAAGCAAAAAGAATTCAATTATTGTGTTTCTTTACTATCACCATGAGGCACCCGGACAACTTAATTCCGGATCTGCCTCATGGTTTTTTTTTATTCTACGCCCAAGGCTTTCCCGGCGGCTTTACATCATCCCTTCTTCCGGTTGTTCATATTTTCCCAAAATTAACCATGCCCTCAATAACCAAATAACGAGGTAAAAGTACGATATTTGCATCCGAAACTTTTACTACAAAAATTAAGCAACATGCAGATCGGGCAAAACATATCCCTTGCCGCAGAACTAATCAAAAAAGGAGAACTGGTAGCTATTCCAACCGAAACAGTTTACGGGCTGGGCGCAAATGCTTTTAACCCTCAGGCTGTAGCGAAGATTTTCCAACTCAAAGAAAGACCTGCATTCGACCCTTTAATCGTACATGTATCCGATTTAAGCCAAATCGAATCGCTATGCAAGCAGCAGGATGAAAGAATCAGGCTATTAGCAGCACGTTTTTGGCCCGGCCCCCTGACCATCGTTGTTGAAAAGAATGAGAACATACCGGACATCGTAACTTCCGGGTTAAACACCGTCGGCATCCGAATGCCCAACCATCCTCTGGCTCTTCAGCTCATATCGGAAGCCGGAACACCAATTGCCGCTCCCAGCGCAAATAAATTTGGACGCATCAGTCCGACAAAAGCTCAACATGTAGCCAATCAGCTACCCGATGT
>DHQK01000075.1:10013-13312 GCA_002411085.1 Marinilabilia sp. UBA5340
TCCAGCTACCCGATGTTCCCTACATCATTGATGGCGGACAGACAGCTGTGGGCATCGAAAGCAGTGTCATCAGGCTTCATCGTGACGGATTTGTCATGCTCAGACCGGGAGCCATTGGCATTAACGAAATTGCGGAGATTATCCCCGAATCAAAAATCACCTGTGAATCAGAAAAGCTACATGCACCGGGTCTGGTAAAATCACATTACAGTCCCCAAAAACCACTTTTCATCGGCAGTCCCGATATAACCGGAAAGGATCTGTCCAAAGGAGGACTGATTGCCTGGGGAAACCCGGATTATGCAAGTAAGTTTAAACTTGTTGAATATCTTTCAAAAGAAAGTCGTGTAGAGGAAGCAGCCATCAATCTATTCAATGCCCTCCACAACATGGAAGCTGCTGATGTGGAGTTTATTGTTGCCGAACCAGTTCCCGAGAAAGGCATTGGCATTGCGATAATGGACAGACTTAAAAAAGCCGCCTACCAACACAGGAACTCATTTAATCAAGATTCGCAGAAATTCTGACATAGCCCGACTCATTAAATATTTTTAACGATTTTCACCTCTTTACCTGATATTTTTTATAACTTGCACAAAACAAGGTGTAAAACCATTACAGTTTATCATTTTTTTAAACCCAAAATTCACATTAAGCTATGAAGAAGCTATTATTTTTCGCAATGGTGTTTGGATTAATCTCTTGCGCCGGACAATCAGGAAAAGACAAACAATCTGAAGAATCAGTTTCTGAAACTGTAGAGCAGGCGGCCGACCAGGCTGAAGAAGTAGCAGAAGATGCCGCAGATGCTGCGGAAGAAGCAACGGAAGAAGCCGGCGATATGGCTGAAGATGCTGCTGATAAAATAGAAGAAACTGCCGAAGATGCTGCTGATGCTGCAGAAGAAGGTGCTGACAAACTAAAAGACGAAGCTGAAGAAATGTAAGCTCTATCCACCTATCTATTTTTAAGGTTGCCCGATTCAGGGCAGCCTTTTTTTTTTGTCACTTTCAGAATACATTTGGTTCCAAAACAGGTTTCTCCTATTTTTGACACGGCTTATGTCAGATCTCTCTACACATAATATAATGTATCTGCCAGGGGTTGGCCCCAAAAAAGCAGAAATTCTGAAAAAGGAACTTAAGATTGTTTCATTTGAGGACTTGCTCTATCATTTTCCCTATCGATATGTGGATCGAAGCAGAATTTTTCAGATTCGGGAAATCAAAGGTGACATGCCATACATTCAGGTAAAAGGCAAAGTCACCTCTTTACGGATGGTGGGAGAAGGCCGCGGAAAACGAATGACCGGCACATTTAGCGACGGGACAGGAATTCTTGAGCTGGTCTGGTTTAAAGGTCTTAAATACCTGAAAGAGCAAATCAAGCCTGATGAAACATATATTCTCTTTGGAAAACCATCAAGATTCAACAACACCATCAATGTAGTCCACCCGGAACTAGACAAAGAACAGACAAGAAAAGTTCCGTTTTTTGCCGGCCTGCAGCCCTTCTACAACACCACCGAGAAGATGAAAAACAGCTATCTCGGCTCCCGCGCCATTTTTAAAATGGTGCAAAACGTATTTCAGTCGTACAATTCTGTCATTCCCGAAACACTGCCGGCAGCCATCATTGAGCGGATGAAACTAATGAATCTCAATCAGGCTTTGAGAAACATACACATGCCTCCTGAAGCCGATACCCTTCGCAAAGCCTCATTTCGCCTCAAATTTGAAGAACTTTTTTATATTCAGCTTAACATACTTCGCTTGCGCAACCAGCGAACCTTCAATCAAAAGGGACATGTTTTTGCAAAAGTTGGTAGTTTCTTCAATCAATTCTATTCTCAAAATCTTCCATTCGAATTAACCAATGCTCAAAAACGGGTCATCAAAGAAATTCGCCGCGATATGGGAAGCGGGCACCAAATGAACAGATTGCTGCAAGGCGATGTGGGAAGCGGGAAGACTCTGGTCGCCCTAATGATTATGCTCATTGCGATAGACAACAACTACCAGGCATGTATCATGGCCCCAACGGAGATATTGGCCACTCAGCATTTCGAAAGCATTTCTCAAATGCTTGAAGGTATCAATATCCAGGTAGGATTACTCACAGGCTCCACTAAAAAAACTCAGCGGGACAAATTACATACCGCACTTCAGACTGGGGAGCTGAATATACTGATCGGCACCCATGCTCTGATAGAAGACACCGTTCGTTTTCACAACCTGGGACTGGTGGTCATTGACGAACAACATCGTTTTGGGGTTGCGCAACGGGCAAGATTATGGAAGAAAAATCTCACGCCCCCTCATGTATTGGTGATGACTGCTACACCTATACCGCGCACACTGGCAATGACCACCTATGGCGACCTGGACGTTTCGGTAATAGATGAACTCCCTCCCGGAAGAAAACCTGTGGAAACCACCCACACGTACCACAACAAAAGACTGGGGATTAACAAGTTTGTCAAACAGCAAATAGATGCAGGCAGACAGATATATGTAGTATACCCCCTCATTGAGGAATCAGAAAAAATGGACTTTCAAAATCTGACCGACGGATTTGAATACATCAGGGAGGCTTTTCCCAACAATAAGGTTTCCATGGTTCATGGAAAAATGAAACCCACTGAAAAAGACGCTGCTATGCAGGAATTCGCCTCCGGAAAATCACAAATTCTGGTTTCCACAACCGTAATAGAGGTCGGTGTAAATGTCCCCAATGCTTCTGTGATGATTATTGAAAGCGCCGAACGATTTGGACTGTCGCAGTTACATCAGCTTCGTGGACGCGTAGGTCGGGGAGCCGATCAGAGCTATTGTATTTTAATGACAGGCTATAAACTTTCCTCCGAAACACGTCAGCGCATGGAGATTATGACCAACACCAACGATGGTTTTGAAATTGCTGAAGCCGACATGAAACTCCGTGGCCCGGGAGACCTGGAAGGAACTCAGCAATCGGGTCTCCCCTTTGAACTGAAAATTGCCAACCTGGCAAAAGATACCCGCATTCTTCAAATGGCCAGAAATATGGCTCATGACGTCCTTAAAGAAGACCCTCTGCTTGAGACTCAGGCAAATTCCATCCTTCGCCGTCAACTCAAAAAACTAGCCCAACAAAAGATGAACTGGGCAATGATTAGCTAAAAGCCCGGGAACCCGAATATCGAAACACAGAAACGGGTAAACCATAATAACAACCGATAAATCCATCACTGCTCACTCATCACCGGTTTGCATTAGAAAAGCAAGGCATATAACAAACTCCCTGTTTGCTTTCTATCA
>DHQK01000056.1 GCA_002411085.1 Marinilabilia sp. UBA5340
AATCTTACCGCCTGGCAGAATCTGTTTGGCATCGGTTTTTTCTTTCCCTTTTTCTACCTCAATGACTGGGAAAGCTTTGTAGCTACTCCGCCTACCACCGAAGCTCTGGGCGCGCTGCTTTTACTCGCCGTTTTTGCATCTTCCTTTGCCTTTATCTTTTTTGCCTATGGCATTGCAAGCATCGGAGTTACCCGGGCCAATGTGTTTGCCAATATGATCCCGGTTTTTACTGCCATCTTTGCCTGGATGGTACTGGATGAGGCGCTTACACTTAAGAAGTTTGCCGGAATTGCCATTGTAATTGGGGGGTTGCTTATTTCACAGTTGCGGAAGCAGAGTTGTAATCGCTAAATGCAAAGTCGCAGCGGCACTGAGTTGGCCCCTTTTTTTAAAATGGAGCTTATCAGGATGATTGGTTTAGTATTATTTGAAAGAAAATATGTATCCCTGCTTATTGTGTTGGATTTAACTACTTTTTCATCTTTGTTGGCGTATCTTTTCGTAATATTGTTAATGCCCAAATGGGAAATCTTGTGGAATGCAATTCCATAACGACAAATGAGCCCCCACTTTGGCTTGCTTGAAAAGCAGGAAAAATATTTTCAAATGTGGCAAAAACAAATGCCTCCTGTTTTTTCTGAAATTTAATTTCTTTCGTGCTTTTTTTGTGCACGGAGCGGGACTATTTTAGCACTATGATCAGAAACATTCAAAATGCCGGCTATCAGAGTGTTTCTGAGATTGGGAGGTGTTCAACGCCCGGAAAAGGTTGATGGAGATAATAAAATATAAAATGATGAAGGATATTAAAAATTTTGGATTAAGCGAATTAAATGATACGGAGTTGGGTAAGGTTGAAGGTGGTTTGTGGGGATTTGGTCCTTTACAAATTGGAGCGCACTTGGGGCGAACAGTTGCTGCTACATATTACAATATGGGTGTGTTTTATGTATAATCAAAGAGCTCTCTCCTTCGTGAGAGAGCTAAATCTATTGGTATGGAAATATTATTATTTATTCTACTTTTTCTTTTTTTCGATGTAGTGCTCATTGTATATTTATCGAAAAAATATAATACAAAACCCTGGCATCTTACAAAACTCTTTAGAATTTGGTATAGGGAATTTGGAGGTAGTTAAAGATCTATTGAAACGTTTGTATTACTCCGACAATTATTCCATCTCCAATTCATGCATAATAAAAGAATAAATATCGGTGCCGTTTTGTAATCTGGAAGAGTACGTGTGTCCGCCATAGTGGCCCGCATTTTCCTGCACTTTTAAGAGAATGGGGTTGGTTTGTATTTCCCTGTCCTGTAATTTGGCTACAAACTTGTAGCTATGGAATGGTGGTACCCTGTCATCATTTTCAGATGTAACTACAAGCATAGAGGGATAATTGACGTTCTCCTTAATGTTATGATATGGGGAGTAATTTTTTAGTCTGCAGAAACTTGCACTGTCCGTAACGGTTCCATACTCATCGATATGCCAGTGGCCAACAGTGAATTTTTCAAATCTGATCATATCTGTAGGTGCGACCACGGGAACTACTGCCCTGAATAGTTCAGGGCGTTGAGTCGCTGCTGCTGCAACAACAAGCCCGCCATTGGAACCACCGGTAATTGCCAGCTTCTCAGAGTTCGTATATTTCTGGTCAATCAGATACTCGGCAGCAGCAATAAAATCGTCAAATGAGTTTTGTTTATGTTTGCCGCGTCCTGCTCGTGCCCATTGGGGGCCCTTGTCTCCGCCTCCCCTTATGTTGGCATAAGCATAAATGCCTCCGTGCTCTATAAAATGTATTATTTCTGACCGATAAGAGGGCGTTGAAATGGAACCAAATCCTCCATAAGCGCTTAACAGCAGGGGATTTTGGCCATCAGTGGTAATCCCTTTTTTATGAACCAATACCAGTGGTACTTTATCCCCTTCTTTTGATTCGTATTCTAACTCTGTGTATTCAAACTGGTCAAAATCAAAGGGGACTTCTGTCCGTTCCACCACTTCTTTTTCAAAACTTTTGATGTTGAATTCATATACTACCGGTGGTACAGTCCAGGAGGTAAGCACAAAGCGAACCAGATTGTCCTCTGGTTCCCCTTCCAGGGCATGTATGGAAGAGATGAAAGGAAATTCGGCCTGGTGCAAAACTGTTCCGTCATATCCCATCACCAGAATTATGGGGTGGTTGTCTGACTGTATTGTAAGCACCATACGATCTTTGTAGGGTACCACATCCATTAGTACTCCATCAGAAAATGGGGGGATGATTTCTTTCCATTGAAGGGGATTTTCCGGGTCTATTTGCACCACCCTGTTACTGCCTGTTTTGTCGGAAATAAGGCCGATAAGTTTTCCACTTCGACTGTCTATAATTCGTAAGGTCCTGTCGAAGTTGGTGATTAGCGGTCGCAGAAATGGCTGATGTGAATGATAATCTTTATAAAAAACGCTTGCTTTGCCATTTATTTCATCCTTTTCGGTCAACACAAAAAAACGTTCATCCGAAGTGGTCATAAAGTTTAGTTGAACCCAAGGTCTTTCAGGCCTTTCAAAAACCAATTCATCCATTTCCTGGCTGTTGCCAATTTTATGATAATAGACTTTCTGACCTGTTGTTTTTCCAAATTTTCCCATCTGATCAATTACTGAATAGAAAAAACCGTCATTCAGCCAGGAAAGTTTGGAGAATTTGATTCCTTCCAGGTGGTCTTTCAGTTGTTTGCCGGAGGGCAGCCTTACCACACCTATTTCCTGCCAGTCACTGCCGTTGCGGTTGTATTGATAAGCCAGGAGCTCAGAGTTTTTGGAAACCTGGTATCCGGTAATGTCAATATTGTCTTTTCTGGAAATATCGTTATAGGGATCTATGAGAATTTTTCTGGTTTCTTTATTGCGACT
>DHQK01000127.1 GCA_002411085.1 Marinilabilia sp. UBA5340
GCTTATATATAGTCTTTCACTCATATAGTGTTGTACATTACATATTGTGAGCATACCAGTTGAGTAACTACAGAGATCACAGAGTCAAAAATCGCTTTGCGATTTTGTTCTCTGTGATCTCTGTGTTTTTTCATAGAAACTCATAGGTTTTATTTATCTAGCTTATTTCTCTGTGATAGAAAACTTTTTAAACAGTCTCTTAATTATTTCAATATAATCTCATCCAAAGGTCGTTTGGGTACATGATGTATTTGATCTCCATCTCGCCAGTAACGGATATCTTCGTTTTTGACATCTTCAATAACTACCTGTTCGCGTGGCTTGCCCAGTGCAATGACTTCCACAATTTTTAAATGATCGGGAAGGTTTAACGCTTTGCAAAGTTTGAGACGATCAACTGATCCGATAATGCAACCGCCAAAGTTCTGTTCAACAGCTCCCAACAGAATACTTTGAATCGCGATTCCATCATCGCAGAAAAAGTTGTCTGAGATTTTGGTGTCGTTAAGCACAACGATGTAGGCAGATGGTCTTTCTCCTTTGGACGGGCCATTCCAGTCTTTTAAGTAACCGGCCCAGGAGAGGTGAGGGAAAATTTTTTCATTGGTTTCGGCATCACATGAAATAAAATACTTCAATGTTTGGGCGTTGCGTGCCGATGGAGATAGGCGTGCCAAATCAACCAGCCCCTCTAAAATGTATTGAGGAATGGTTACCTCCTCGTAAAACCGACGATAACTTCTGTTTCGCCGGATCAAGTCCTTTAGGTTGTTCATGTGTTTGGTTAATTTAAGATAGATCAACTCCGGCACATGGCCGGAGTTGAATAAAAGAGCTTAGAATCGTTTCCCTACGATGTCCCAATCTATACAGTTCCAGAATTTCTGGATATAATCGGGGCGCTTGTTTTGGTAATCAAGGTAATAAGCATGCTCCCATACATCGCAGGTGAGAATGGGTGTCATTCCGTTGCGAAGGGGATTGCCTGCATTACTTTCTTTGATGATTTCAAGTTTGCCATCACCGTTCTTTACCAGCCAGGCCCAGCCAGAACCGAAAAGGGTTGCTGCTGCTTTGGAGAATTCATCTTTGAATTGATCAAAGGAACCAAAGGCCTCATCAATGGCTTGAGCCAGGGGGCCATTAGGTGCATTTCCGCCTTTAGGAGAAAAGGATGAGAAGTAAAAAGTGTGGTTCCACACCTGGGCTCCATTGTTGTAAATTCCACCATCAGCTTCCTTTATGATGGTTTCCAGATCGGCATTTTCAAACTTAGTGCCGGGAACCAGATTGTTTAGATTATTGACATAAGCCTGGTGGTGTTTCCCATAGTGGAATTCCAGGGTTTTCTTTGAGATGTTGGGCTCCAGCGCATCCAAAGCATAAGGTAATTGTGGAAGTGAAAAGTTCATAATTCTTTATTTTTTTGAAGTTTAAATTATTAATGTTGCAGGAAGTTGTGCAATTATTGATGGGCCAGACGGCCTTATCAATACCTGTTAATCAGGAATGATGAAGTTATTTGTCTGACGTCCCTAACAAATATAAAAAAACTAAAGAATTTTTTCCGTATTTTTTCGAATTAACCCAGGCTGTTTTACAACAGTTGTGGAATGGGCCGACGCTATTGTGCTAAAAAATCCGTTTGCGTTGGTTACGATATTTTCCTGTGTTTCCCTGATCTATCAGTGGGTTGGAGGAGGCTTGGCAGGGAACCGCAGGTCTCCGGCCTCCGTTTCTCAACTTGAAATTCTGATTAAACTCAAAAATCAGCGAAAGCTCATGGGCTCCAGATGAGTTCCAGCCCAGGTTACTAATTGTAATGTCGTAGCTGTAACCAAAGCGCAGGGCGCCATGACGATACGACAGAGAAACGACTATTGCATCCTGATTGAATTTGGATTCGGTATCATTTCCAAAAACCGGCAGCCCCCGGTACCATAGCCCTATTTCCAGTGGGTCATTAAACCAGTAGGCTCCAATGTCGGCCTGGTTGAAGTTTTGCTGATGTTGAATCCTGAATGTGCCACTGAATGAGCGGTCACCTTTTATTCTGCGTCGCCGCTCGCTCCAGAAGTTGATACCACCGAAAAATACAAATTTTCGGGGCAGCTGCATCTGTTCTCCCAGAAAGGAGTAGTTGGGGGTGGCCAGGTGATCGGCTGTCATTCCTATCCATATAGCGGGACTGTAAAACAATACAGAAGAAGCAAAATCCACATATTCTACCTGTTCGTTGGTCAACTGATCCCAGGACCCGGAAGCTCCTCCTCCAATCTGTTCATCGGCAAATCTGAGTTTGCTGAAATCAATGCTTCGGTTGCCATAAGCAAATTGAATTGCGGGAACGACCTGCCATTGCTCTGTCAGCTGAATGTTGTAAGAGTATTGCAGGGCTGCATGAGTGGTTGAAAGCCCCGCACTGCCTGCTTTGTCCTGAATCAGTTGAATGCCAAGCCCGCTGTTGAAGGTGGGGAAATAATTGTCAAAAGAAACGGCATAAGTAGAAAAGGCTTTTTCTATTCCCGGCCATTGATTTCGGTAATTCATCACCAGCCGTCCTCCATCGGTTGCCCCTGCAAAAGAGGGGCTCAGATAGAGGGGGGAAGCATAAAACTGGGAAAAATGTAGATCCTGAGCTTTACTGGGTGTGAAAGACATCCCGAAGATCAGAATCCAGATTATATTATGTATGAATCTGCTAAGTTGCATATAGGGCCCTTGTTTTTTAGCGCAGCAGTGTAACATCTCCTGCTTTTTCTATTCTTCGTCCATCGCTGAATGTGGCAGTAACCCGCCAGATATATACACCTTGCGGAGCGAGTTCTTCGCGGTAATAGCCATCCCACCCCTGGTGGATGTCTGTAGTTTCAAAAATCAATTCGCCCCATCGGGAGAAGATTTGAAGTTTGTATTCTACAATTCCTTTTTGCACAAAGGGGTAGAATACATGGTTGGTGCGTTCTCCATATTGATATTCGCCATCAGATGGTCCGTTTTTGTTTGGTGTGAAAGCGTTTGGGAAATCAATTTCACCTCCTTGTTCTGCTTTAACCGCATTGGGAATGGTGATCTCATCAGTGCAGCCATCATCGTTTTCCACTTCCAGTGTTACATCATAACTTCCGGTATTCTGATAGCTGTGGGTGGGGGAGAATTCCACTGATGAGTTTCCATCACCAAAAGCCCATTGATAATAGGTGGCTCCCTGTGATTTATTCAGAAAAGTAACTTCATCATCAGGAATGTATACCACCTTGGGAACCGGCTCAAATAGAGCTGTGGGAGTGTTGTATATTTCTATTGTGACATCCTCCGCCGTAAGTGTTCCACCGGGGCCGTAGGCTGTGAGCCGGACGGTGTAGGTGCCTGGAACCCGGTACGTGTGAGAGGGGGCTTCTTCATTTGATGACTGGCCGTCCCCAAACTCCCAAAGATAGGAGGTGGCATCCAGGGTGTTGTTATAGAAGGACACTGTCAGAGGTGGGCATCCACTTTCATTCTGACCGTAATCTATGGCCGGTAGCATTGGGATGATGGAAATAATCTCCGAATAACTGGCCTCGCAAAAGGCACTGTAAGCACGCAATGCTATTTCATAATTCCCGGAGGCTTCATACTCATGAGGTTGCGGCTGAGCTTCTTCCGAAGTGGTGCCATCTCCGAAAGTCCAGCTGTAGTTCCAGCTGCCTGGTGTTTGATTGTCAATAGCTACCGTTCTGTCGGGCATTTGTTGCTCCCGGGGAGAGGGGATGAAAACAGGCTCCGGAGATGGATGCACCAGAATGGTGGTTGTGGCCTCTTCCAGACACCCGAAGGAGGAGGTTCCGGTTACTGATACTTTGTAGGTGATGTCTTCAAAGGTTTCGTTTTCAAAGGTATGGGGTGTTTGATAGTTGCCGGTTTCGGTGTTTCCATCACCAAAGTCCCATTCGTAAGTTTTAGCTCCTGACTGTGTTAAAAGCTCTGTGGTCAGAGGAGCACAGCCTTCGGCGGGACTGGCGCTTAAATCAATTTCTCTCACCGGGTACACGGTTATATAAGCACTGTGTTGATCCTGACACCCATAACTGTTTTCTGCTGTAAGGCGGGTCAGGAAAGATTGTACGAATGCTTCGGTGTTGGAGAAAATATGCACCGGCGATTCCTCCTGACTGTCAGATGTGCTGTCTCCAAACTCCCATGTGTAGGAAGTGGCACCCGTGGATTGATTATTGAGGGTTACCTCCAGTGGTGAGCAACCCGCAAGCTCGGAGGCTTCGAAGAGAGCATCCGGATTGGGATTTACGGTAACCTGAAAATTAAGTGTGTCATTGCAGTTGTTGCTGTTTTTGGCTTCCAAAATGATATTGAAGGTGGTCTGTGAGCCATTGTTGGCCTGAAAAATATGGTTGGGATTTTGCTGGGTGCTGGCGGTGCCGTCTCCAAAATTCCACTGATAACTTTCAGCATTGAGAGAAGTGTTTTCGAAATTAATTTCCAGTGGCGAACAGCCGTCGGGTTCAAAAGGACCTATAGAGGCTACCGCCTGAGGGAGGAAATTGACTGTTTGGTTGATGCTTCCGGGGCAGCCTTCAGAAGAAATTTCCGTCCATGTAAATATGTATTCTCCTGGTGTGTCGGCAGAAACGAAGGTATTGGTATCTGTGGGATCATCGAAAGAAACATTCCCTGCCCCTGAGGATAGCGACCAGCTGCCGGTGCCAAAGTCCGGGATGGCTTCGAGTTGGGCTGCTAAACCGCAAATTTCAAAATCTTCTCCGGCTTGCGGTGTCGGTGTTTCAGCAAAGGTAATATTGATGACATCTGTGTCTGTGCAGCCGTTTTGTTGCAGGCTCCAGGAGAGTTCGTAGGTCCCGTATGTGTCCACAGATGTGGTTGCGTCAGGTAACGTAGGGTCGTTAAAAGTGAGGTTGCCGGGTCCTGAAATTACCTGCCAGAGTCCGGAGCCTGCGCCGGGGGCGTTGCCATTGAGTTGGAAAGATGTGGCACAGGCCTGTGTGTCGGGACCGGCTTCGGCGATGGGTTGCTCTTTTACGATAACGCTGATGTCTGTCTGGTCGGTACACCCCAGGTCGTCTGTTACGGTATAGGTGAAAGTAAAGGTCCCTGTTTCCGATGAGGTGAATTTGGGGGTTGCAATATCAGTGGCAGACAGTTTATCGGTGTCGCTGCCGCTCCACTGGTGGTCCACAAAGATAGTGGAGCCTCCATCAACCACAGGCGAGAGTTGGATTGTTTCTCCAGCACAGACTTCAGCAGGATTGGGATCAAAAACAATGGAGACATCCTCGATATCGATGGTAATGTTTGCCTGGTTACTACAGCCTGTATCATCGGTCACGATAGCTGTAAGTGAATAGCTTCCTATGGTAGAGGTGTTAAAGTCGGGATTGGTGATGTCGGTGGCGCTCAAAGGCCCTGTGTCCCCTGTCCATTGAATGTCATACGGCGGTGTTCCTCCACTGATGGTCGCATTTAGCTGAAGATTCAGTCCGGGGCACAGGTGAATGGCTGTTCCCGGAGAAATATCAATGATGGGAGATTCGCGTACTTCGATGGTTACGCTTCCGGTAGCTGAACAGCCATAAGCATTTGAAACGGAATAGTTGATCGTGTGTGTGCCCGGACCAGCAGCAACAGGGGTAAATTCTCCTGTGGAGGGATCAACGCCAGGGCCCGACCATGTCCCTCCCGGAGTGGCTGGTACCAGTGTATAAGGTGCATCAGTCTCGCAGAAGGGGCCTGCTGGATTTGCCGTTCCATCAGGGAGGTCTACGATTAATGCGATGGCGGTAGTCGTTACCGGAGCATTGTCCCCATTGACGGGATCTCCCGGGGGAGTGTTGAGATCTGCATTATAAGGATTACAGGTGTTCCAGTTGCGAATGGTCACTTCAAAAAAATCGCCAACATTGTAATAATCGGGGATGTAAATTTCTTCGGAGATAGAAGGAGGTGGGGCCGGAGCTTCCGCAGGGTAAGGATAGTATTCGACAGTGGCGGAACGAGGCCAGCTGTAATTGGTGCCGTCAACGGTGGCATCTGTGATAGTGGTTGCTCCGGTGCCATAGATCCATTGTGTCCAGCGGTTCCGGTCGTTTGGCGTGTCGTTTTCATCAGGCGGGGTGCAGTTCCATTGGCTTACGTCGGTGAAACGAACTGTGCCGTCATTGCCAACACATATTGGGAAAACATCCGGACTGATGCTTAATTCTCCGCCGTTTTCATCATCTACAGCCCAGACGGTGACCAGCTGTGTCTGGATGGAGCTGGTGCATCTTTGTCCGTCGACCCAGAGCCATGCCTGAGCTTCATAGTTGCATAAATCGCCGTCTTCGGGGTAAGTGTGACTTGCTGTAATGCTCCAGTTGCCAGGGGCAGAAGGGTCTTCATTGGCCGGAATGCTTTCCTCTGGTGAACCATCTCCCCAGTCTATTATGATGCGTACATTGCCTGTCCCTCCGTCCATCACACCACGATAGGTGACTTCCCAGGTGGCTTCCACCGGGGCACACAACTTGTTCTGATTGATGTCGTTGGCCTGTGAAGTATAGCTACAGCCTTGTGCATAACCCGTTTTTGCCGTTGTCAGCCATAATGCTGCGGCAACAAATAACCCTGTGAATATGTATCTGTTCATATTTTTTTGGTATGGCCCTTTCTCTCGCCTCTCAACCTCTTCGTAAATAACAAAATATGAATTTTATCAGACTAAGTCAATTGAATGCTTAATCGTGAGATGTGTCATTTTTTTTCTGACCCTAAAATGTAAAATTTACTTAACGCAATGAAATCAAACCGAACCCCATGTTATTATCCGATTTGTTTTTTTGCGTTGGATGGGTGCTTGTAAAGCTAAATCAGGTGAAAGTTTCACGACCATGCGGCCCGAGGGTCGAGGTCTTTATCTCTCTAACGTATGATCAATAAAATCATTGTATCGGTATTGCCCTACCTGCCTAAAAAATTCGTGTGGATTTTTTCAAAGCGTTATATCTCAGGAGAATCTGTCGGGGATGCGTTGCGGGTGGCGTATCAGCTTAAGGAAGAAGGAACCCGTGTGACGATTGATCATCTTGGCGAATACATTTCAGACCTTAGTCAGGCGAAGGGTGTCAAAGAAGTATATATTGATATGATTGACCGTTTTGAGCAGGCAGGATTGCAGGCTACTTATTCGCTTAAGCCATCCAGCTTTGGACTGCAGATCGATTCCGAAGTATGCTTTGCTCATGTCCGGGAGATTGTTGAAAAAGTGCATGGCTGTCATTCCTTTGTCCGCATTGACATGGAAGACAGTTCATGTGTAGATGCTGAGTTGGAACTGTATCGGCGGCTTCACGAGTTATATCCTGCTAATGTGGGCATCGTGATACAGGCCTATCTTAATAGGACACCTTCGGATTTGGAAATGCTTGCAAAACTTCATTCCAAAGAACATCCGGTGAATGTTCGACTCTGCAAGGGAATTTACGTGGAGCCGGAAAGTATTGCCATAAAAGACCGTAAAGAGATTAATGTTCATTTTATGGAGGCTCTCGATTTTTTGTTTAAAAACCGCATCTATGTGGGGATTGCTACGCATGATCGTTCTCTAACCAGTGGGGCTCAGGAACTAATTCAGCGTTATTCGCTTACTGATGAGGATTACGAGTTTCAGATGTTGTATGGCGTTACGCCGGAGTTGAGGAAGGAGCTGCTTGCTGCAGGCCATCAGATGCGTGTGTATGTTCCTTTTGGAAAACAGTGGTTTGGGTATTCTACTCGCAGGTTGAAAGAAAATCCACGCATGGCTTTCTATATTATTAAAGCACTATTTTACCGGGGCTGAGATGGGAGGAATAATTATCAATTGCCTATAATATAATGCCCACTGTAACTATTTTTTGTCTGGGTGTCTACTATTTCTGAAGTATTCTGATAAAATTAAAGGGTCGTTTCTCGTTTGAAACGACCCTTTACACACAGGAATTGTTGGGAGGAAATAAAAATGTTTCCAGTTCCAAATATCTTCTTTTGTTGTCTTTTGTATGTTATCTCTATGTTATCCGTGTTTTAAATTCTTGTGGTTTTATTGAAAAACAATTTAAAATTATTGTTTTTCAATAAAAATTATTTGCTTTTCATTAAATTATTGTTTTATATTTGTTTATTGATAAACGATAAAACTCTGACTTATGAAAGATTTATTTTTAAGAAAAAAAATTGCTTTGCTCTCAGTGCTTGCTGGGGGGCTTTATATTTGGATGCTTGTTTTTCCCATTTGGGATGACTGGAAGGCGCATAAAATGAGTTTTCTGCTTGGATGGGGTGTTGACGGATACGAAAATCAGGATGGGCTGGTTGGTGAGGCTTCATTTGAAGTAATTGATTTA
This sequence comes from Marinilabilia sp. UBA5340, assembly GCA_002411085.1. Lineage (GTDB taxonomy): Bacteria > Bacteroidota > Bacteroidia > Bacteroidales > Marinilabiliaceae > Marinilabilia. The sequence goes on from DHQK01000127.1 coordinate 8,379, forward strand.
AGGGTTTCACCTAAAGAAAATCTCTTTCTTTTCCCGGAAAAGATGGAGACAGAGAAAAGAGAAGCTGTTGACACTCGATTTTCAAAAATGAAAATTGTATTGCCTGAGAGTTCTTTTGAAAATGCGCACATAAAAACAATGGAGAGGATGAGTGGTGTTATTGTTTTTATTATGTTCCTACTCTATGTTGTATTGCCTTTTCGTTTCTTTAAAATGATTTCTTTGCTGCAAAAGGGGCATTTTTTTGATCGTCAAAATGTAAAGTTGATTCGGCAAATTGGCTTCATAATGCTAGCAGTGTATTTGGGTGATTATTTTTTTAAGTATTTGTCGTGGAGAATCAATTTGGCTTTGTTCGATTTTGAGAATTATGAAATTGTTCAGAGTGGTTCAGACCCTGTTTTGTTGGTTATTGGTGTTGTTGCACTGTTGTTGGCTGAAGTTTTTGCAAGAGGCGTCTTGCTTGAAGAGGATCGTAGATTAACAATTTAAATGGATAAGAGATGGCAATTGTAGTGAATTTGGATGTGATTATGGCCAGGAGGAAAATCTCTTTGGGAGAGTTGGCCAAAAGGATAGATATTACACAAGCCAATCTGTCCATTCTAAAAACCGGAAAGGCCAAGGCGATTCGGTTCAGTACTCTTGAAGCAATTTGTAGAGAGCTGAAGTGTCAACCTGCTGATATTTTGGAGTTCAAAAGTGATGAGTAATTTTCGTGCAGGGCGTTTGTGTCAATATGACATAAATTCTTCTTTTATTGTGTCAATATGGCGCCTGGGATGTCCTAAATCTGTCATTATTACAGTTTTATGGTGATGGCATTTGCTTTGATGTATGTTGATCAGAAAAACTTAAAAACAACATGTCAAACCAAAAATTTAGGAGGATATAATTATGACACTTGTAAGAAGATTTAACAATCAGGTACCCGACATTGCCAACATTTTTGACGATTTCTTTGGTGGTGACTTTTTTGGAGCACCCGTTCGTCAGGGGCGCAAAACTTCTACTCCTGCAGTGAATGTAATGGAGAATGAAGATGAGTATGTAATTGAGGTTGCCGCTCCGGGTATGAGGAAAGATGATTTCAAAGTAGAGGTAAACAATGGCGTTCTCAGTATCTCTGCAGAAATGGAAGAGAGGGATGAGCAAAAGGATGATGAAAAAGGTTATACTCGCCGTGAGTTTTGCTATTCTTCATTCAATCGCTCATTTGCTATCCCCAAAAATGAGGTAGATGAAGGGAAAATCGATGCCTCTTACAAAGATGGCTTGCTGAAGATTAAGTTGCAGAAGCGCGAAGAAGTAAAGCCTAAGCCGGCCCGTATGATTGAAATAAAATAATGGGCATTTAATTGGCTTTCAATTATTTTAGAGTTACTCTTTTTGATGACTCCCTCTGTTGGTATTATGCCAGTAGGGGGAGTTTTTTGTGCAATTCATTTTACCATAGAATGGGAGCAATCCCCTTTTCCTGGAGCTATTGGTTGATTATGGAGAAATGTTGGCATCCGAAAAACCTCTTGTATGCAGCGAAATGGGAAGGGTGGGCAGCTTTTTTCCACTAAATGAAATTTCTTGAGATTTTTAAAAATAGGTGCTGCAAATTCTGCTCCGGGGGCTTGCTTCCAGCTTTCTTCTGTTTGGAGTTTGATGTCTGGTATATAGGGTTTTAAGGTTTGTTTTAGCTGAGATGAAGTTGCAAAAGTTTTTTTGATAGTTGAATAGATACTCATAAAAAAGCCCGCAAAGCAGTTTGGCTTTGCGGGCAATCCTATAACCCGGATAAAAATATTGGTTGATTGACAAATGGTTAAATGCTTTTTATCCTTTGAAGCGTTTGGCTACTTCGTCCCAATTGACCACATTCCAGAATGCATCAATGTATTCCGGACGCTTATTTTGATATTTAAGGTAATAGGCATGCTCCCAAACATCGAGTCCCAAAATTGGGGTTCCCTTCAAGTCGGAGAGATCCATCAGGGGGTTATCTTGATTAGGAGTACTGCCTACTTCGAGTGTGCCATCGTCTTTTTTTACAAGCCAAGCCCAGCCAGATCCAAATCGTGTGGCAGCAGCGTTGTCGAAGGTTTCTTTGAAATCATCAAAAGTACCAAACTTTTTTTCTATAGCCTCTAGCAGTTCGCCCTGTGGTTTTCCTCCGGCATTGGGAGCCATTACTTTCCAGAAAAGGTTGTGGTTGTAAAAACCACCACCATTGTTCCTTACAGCAGTAGAGTATTTTGAAACATTTGCCAGGATTTCCTCAATGCTTTTGCCTGCGAGGTCAGTTCCTTCTACAGCCGCGTTGAGTTTACTTGTGTATCCCCCATGGTGTTTGCTGTGGTGGATTTCCATGGTGCGAGCATCTACATAAGGTTCTAATGCATCGTAAGCATAATCGAGTTTTGGAAGTTCAAATGCCATAATGTTTAAGTTTTTATGATTATACAATCTATTCATTCTTTTATTTCAGATAAACTTATCCAAAATTAAGGCTTATCTGGAATTAATCCAAATAAAGCGAATTAAAAATTGTTAAATGTTTGGATTGGTTGGCTAAACAAAATAGAGATCAGCAATAAGAGGGAGTAATGCTCAAGGCTATAGAAAAAAAGATTGGTTTTCTCAGTGGTGTTTCTATATAAGACTCTGAAAATTCAGTGTAAATGATTAATGGAGGATGTTCTTTTTTTGCATTCTCCATGCTTTGCTACCTTTGCAGCCTAAATTCCGAAAAACAATGAATAGAGAAATACTCCGGCTCGCAGTTCCCAATATATTGACCAATCTAACGGTTCCACTTTTGAGTATGGTAGATCTGTATCTGATGGGGCATCTCAATTCTTCCGTTTTTATGGGGGCAGTTGCATTGGGGGGCGTGATCTTCAATTTCGTTTACTGGGGATTTGCTTTTCTGCGTATGAGCATGAGTGGAGTGGCTGCACAGTCTTATGGTCGCGGAAGCCGTCAGGAAATGGCTCTTGTGCTTGAGCGGGGATTGCTTGTTGCTTTTGTTGGAGCTTTGCTCTTGTTGTTATTTCAGGGGCAGGTGGGCGATTTTAGCTTTTGGTTGCTCGAAGGTTCGGATGAGGTGAAATCTATTGCCCGTGAATATTACCAAATCAGGATATGGGCGGCTCCTGCAGCAATTTCACTGATGGTTTTTTATGGGTGGTTTCTGGGGATGCAAAATGCATTTTTCCCCATGTTGATATCTGTAAGCGTAAATCTTGTGAATGTTTTTTGTAGTTTTTTGTTTGTGCGTGTTTGGGGGATGCAGGCCGACGGAGTGGCACTGGGATCAGTAATTGGTCAGTATGTGGGGCTGACGATGGCCATCGGACTGTTTTTCAAAAAATATGGATGGGCCTGGAAATTTTTCACAACCCGCCTTGCACTTTTGCAAAATGGCTTTGCGAAATTCATGAATGTAGGTGGAGATATTTTTGTCAGAACCCTGAGTGTTATTGCTGTATTTACCTTCTTTACCTCTCGTTCGGCAGGGATGGGTGATGTTACGCTTGCAGCCAACAGTGCTTTGCTTCAGTTTGCTCTTCTGTTTTCCTATTTTCTGGATGGTTTTGCTTTTGCTGCTGAGGCCATGGTGGGGCGTTGGTTTGGGGCCAACGATAAGCGTACGCTCAAAAAAACCATTGGATATCTCTTTCGCTGGGGGGGCGGAATGGGGCTGTTATTTACAATGGTCTATGCTATTGCCGGCAATCAGTTGCTTCATTTTTTTACTGATCAGCAGGAGGTCATTGACCGGGGAGGTGATTTTCTGCTTTGGGTGATTTTTCTGCCCTTGGTAAGTTTTTCTTCTTATATCTGGGATGGAGTTTATATTGGAGCTACAGCATCGGTACCTATGCGTAATAGTATGGTCATTGCTGCCGGAGGCTTTTTCTTTATTCCGTTTTTTGTTTTTTCACCCATACTGGGAAACCACGCCCTTTGGCTTGGAATGTTGCTTTTTATGATGGCACGGGGAGTCATTCTTACGATCTTGTACCCCCGGCTGATGAAGTGATTGGGGCTAAATTTTTTTTCCGCCGGTTCCAACAGTGAAGAAGTTTTTCAAAGAAGGAAGCTCTGCTTCTTTGGCCCCTGAAAGGGTTCCGTCAAAGGCGATAATGCCATCTTCCACAAATAGAATTTTGTCGGCAATCCTCAGAATGCTTGAAACTTCATGTGTAACCATTACCACTGTCATTCCCAGTTGCTCTCTTAGGTTAAGGATTAGTTCATCCAGACCGGCAAGAGAAACAGGGTCGAGACCCGCACCAGGTTCATCGCAAAACAGTAGAGGCGGATCCAGAATAATGGCTCTTGCCAGGGCGGCTCTTTTGAGCATTCCTCCACTTAATTGGGATGGGTATAGATAGAAAGCATCTTCCAAATTGACCAGATTCAGTTTGGTGCGCACCATCTCTTCAATGAGTGATGGGGGTAGGTTGGTGTGTTGCTCCAGCGGCAGCGCTACATTCTCACTTACCGTGAGAGAATTGAGTAATGCTCCATTCTGGTAAAAGACTCCAAGCTTGAGGTAGAAATCGAGTTCATCTTTTTCGTCCAAAGTGGCTATATCCTGATTGAGCAGCGACACCACATCTTTTTCTACAGGATAGAGGCCCAGCAGATGTTTCAGAATGGTGCTTTTTCCTGAACCACTGCCACCCAGAATCACGGTGATATCTCCCTTTTGAACAGAAAAACTGACATCCTTCAGAACTTTCCGTTCGCCGAAGGAAACTTTCAGGTGATTGACCTCTATGATTTTGTTGTTTGTCATCTTCTTCAGGGAAATCTTAGGTTTAATAAAACATCAGCCCTAAAATGCTGTCAGCAATAATTACCAGTGTAATGGCTGCCACTACCGAGCTGGTGGTCGACTGACCGACCCCTTCAGCTCCCTCTTTTACTTTAAAACCAAAGAAGGTTCCTGTAATTACAATGATCAGTGCGAAAACGATGCTTTTGATCAGGCCGGTGAGTATGTCTTTCTGGTAAAGGGCTTCAGGCATCCGGTTGAAAAATATCTCCGGAGTAATGTCAAGGTACAGATATGCGGCCAAAGCACCTCCTGCTATGCCAGCCATACTTGCCAAAATGGTCAGGAAGGGCAGTGTAATCAGGCTGCCATATATCTTGGGAATAACCACGAATCGCAAAGGGTTGAGCCCCATTGTTTTCAGGGCGTCTATTTCTGAGGTGACCTTCATGGTGGCAATTTCGGCGGCAATGGCGGATCCACTGCGACCGGCAACAAGAATAGCGGTTATGAGTGGCCCCATTTCAGCCATCATGGCGATCACGGTAAGGTCAACAATGTATATGTTGGCCCCGAAGTTACGCAGCTGTGAAGAAGATTGAAGTGCAAGAACGAGACCAATGATAAATGCCATAGACGCTACAATGGGCAATGCATTTACTCCAATAGAGACGGCCTGATTGACAAATTCTCCTTTTCGTCTTTGTTTTTTATTGAAAAGGTCACGAACCGTCCAGTACAGAATGTCGGAAACCAAGTAGAAAAAAGTGGCAATGTATTCAGATAAAAAAGCAGATGCTTTGTCCCCGATGGAATAAATAAACGGTGCTTCTTTTTTTGGTTTGTAGGTTTTGTTTTTTACCGGTCGAAACAAATCCAGTTTGCTGGCGACCTCTTCGGTTGCACCTATTATGTCCAGTTGGATGTTATGGGCAACGGCCTTTTGTCGAATCAGGTGGAGAGCCAGTACTCCGGAACTGTCGGTTTCTTCTACTCCGGATAAATCTATCGATAAATCAGTTCCGCGATGAGTCAGGAAATAATTTTCCAGGTCATTCAAAAAAGCGGCAGTATTGTTGATTTTTAATGTGCCCGCAACGTGAATGACATTGCCCTCAATGGAGAAAAAGTCTGATTTGAATGTTGTTTTTTGCTTCACACCAACTGGTTACTTTGAAAGATTGTGTTCTATTTTGTCGGAGAAATGATTCAGTTCCTGGTTGAAAATATTGCTTATTTCAGCTGCCAGAAGGTTTAAGTCCCGCTCCTTGAGTTCTGATTTGATATCCGCAGTATGGGTGAGCAGGATTGCGTCTGTTTTCGTTTCAATTAAATCAAACCTTAGGTTGAGATGTGCTTCAAAGGCTTTTCTTTTTGAGGAAACAACTTCCAGATTGAAAACGGTAGTTTGGAGCCGATAGTCAGGTGTGCGTTCCCAGAAACGGTTGGCTACCCGGGCAAAGATATTTCTATTGGCCAGATAGTCAATGATAATGGGTGTGAGGAAATCAGCCGGGGGTACAGCCCATTCATGATTTCCGAAATAGCGAACCTGATGGGACTCATCTCTAAGTACAATACGCCGGGTATCAAAAGCCGGGTATACTTCTACTCCATCCACTTCGCACCATGCATTGATAATGGATGATGAGTCATTAGAAACTGTAAGGGAGTCTTCCGGAGATTCTATGACATAGTATTTCTTGATTACCTCCTTTTGGCTTCCGCAACTACTCAAAATTACTGCGCATAAAATGCTTGTAAGTAAAAGGTATTTCATATCAGTTTTTTAATTGTTCGTCAGGCAGGTTTTTGGGTTTGCTTTTGCGGATGAGCAGGGAAGGGTTGTTGTTAATTTTTCTTGAAGCTTCGTCAAGATTGCGCAGGGTGGATTTAAGTAACTCCTGACTTTCCACGAATCCTCTTGTTCCCTGATTAATGTCGTCATCCACTTTAATGAGCAATTCTTGCGTCCGGGCAATAACTCCTGCAAGTTCGTCAATTAAGCGGGTAATGTCCGATTCATTGATTTTTTGAGAGATTGCTCTCGTGTTTCCAATTATATCAGCAATGGAGTCGCTGTCAATAAGATGATTGATCTTTTGCAGTGTTTTATCCAGTGCAACGCTTGAGGAGAGCAGGTTTTCACTGATTTTATTGGCATTCCGGATGGTTGATCTCACTTCCGGCTGATTGCTGTCAATGATTGTGTCAAGCCGCAGGATCGTCCGGTCGGCATCTTTGGCAAGCTTTCCAAAATTACTCAGCATCCTGGTGAGTTTCGAAAGTGTATCCGGATGGGTAACGACCAGCAGATTGTTGAGGACATTCTCTACCTTGGTGGCGATGATTTCTGCTTTCCCCGTGATTTCAGAGGACAGAGAACCTCCGGGTTGGATATAAGAACCAGGAGATAAAAGGTTGGCTTCATTGGTTCCTCCTCTTATTTCAATGGCTTTCATCCCCGTGATGCCAAGCGAGACAATCTCTGCCTGGGAGTCTTCCTTAACGGGAGTTCCGGGTTTTAGTGATAATTCCACCACAATACTTGTGACATCCTGGGGGTTGATGGAAATGTCGGAGATAGTTCCTACGTTTATTCCCAGATATTTAACGGTGCTTCCCACCTCCATGCCGCTAACAGATACGTCCTGAAATGCTACATAATAGGTATCAGTTTTTTCAAAAAGTTCACGGGCAGTGAAGTAGACAATTAAAAAAATGAACATAGCAGACCCGGCCAGAATAAATATCCCGAGTCTGACTTTTTTTGAATGATTTTCCATAGTTAGTCTCTAAGGGGTGCTTCCGGGTTAAGCATAATGGTTTGTCTTTGATAACCAAAGATAGTGGAATTTTATTTTTTAATGGGGATTTTCCTTACTGTTTCGATGGCCTGTGAGTGATCGGAACTGTAAGACATAACCAGTGTTCCTTTGGTTCCGTCGTAGGCTTCAATGGCAAAGCATACCATCTCATCTGCCGGATCGGTGGGCCCTTCAAATCTGTATGATTTCACGATTTTAAGCTCTTCCGGTTCGAACTTTTTCTTTGATATTAATGCTTCAACATATTCTTCTGTAGCTCTGAAATCTTCGGAGAATCCTTCTTTGTTGAGCATGTTTATTGCTTCAGATAAGGTATCCATAATGTTGCGTTTTAATGTTTGGGAACTACTTCGTTTTCCAGGGGCTTGTGGTTTTCGAAGTCCTGAATATTCCTGACGGTTGTCGTGGCAATTTGTTCCAGTGCTTCGCGGGTAAAGAAGGCCTGATGGGAAGTGATCAGCACATTCGGGAAACTCATCAGTCGCATGATGTCTTCATCCTGAATGATATTTTCAGACAGATCCTGAAAGAATAAGCCTTCTTCCTGTTCGTAGACATCAATACCCAGATAGCCAATGCGGCCCTTTTTCAATCCCTTAATGGCATCTTTGGTCTTTATCAGTGCTCCACGGCTGGTGTTTATTAGCATAACCCCGGGTTTCATCTGATTGATGGTCTCCTTATTGATAAGATGTTTTGATTCGGGTGTGAGCGGGCAGTGCAATGATATGATATCGGATTGTTCCAGCAGTTGGGGCGTTTCAAGATATTCTACTCCTTTGTTTTTCAAATCGTCATTGGGGTAAGGGTCCTGAGCAACGACTCTGCAACCAAGGCCTGTCATATTGGTGCAGAACTCGGCACCTATCTTACCTGTTCCTATAACCCCGACAGTCTTTCCTTTCAAATTAAAACCAGTCAGACGCTCCAGAGAGAAATTACTTTCGCGAACACGGTTGTATGCTTTATGGGTTTTACGGTTCAACGTGAGAATCAGTGCCAGGGCGTGTTCTGCAACAGCGCTGGGGGAATAAGCCGGTACCCGTACAACTTTTATGTTTTTCTTCTGGGCGGCTTCGAGATCCACATTGTTGAATCCGGCACAGCGCAAGGCGATGAGTCGAATTCCATGTTCTGCAATTTTTTCGATGACATCTGCATTCAACTGGTCGTTTACAAAAACACAAACTCCCTGATGCCCTTTTGTGAGCTCAGTGGTTTCGCAATTGAGGGTGCCATCGAAGAAGGTCAATTCAATGCCTGATCCTTTGTTGAAGTTCTCAAAATACTCTTTGTCATAAGATTTTGTATTGAAAAAGGCAATTTTCATAAAAGTGCAGTTTTTGGTTTTAAGGGTTTAATCATCTAACTCTTTTGTGAGGGCTAATGTTCGATAAGTTAAATAAAAAAGGGCGCCTCTGCAAGAGACACCCTTTCCGAAAAAAAATGAAAAAGCTTATTCTTCTTTGTTTTTGGATGCTTTCTCGTAATCGGCCAGCAGCTGTTCCTGTACTTCCGGAGGAACCTTTTCATATTTGCTGTACGACATTGTGTAGAAGGCCCGACCGCCAGTGAGCGAACTCAAAGAGGTGGAGTATTTATTCATCTCTTTTAATGGTACTCTGGCTTTGATTACTTCAAACCCTTTCTCACTGTTCATTCCTTCTATGATGGCCCTGCGTCCCTGCAGATCACTCATTACATCTCCCATTCGATCGGATGGAACACGTACCTCCACATCGTAAATGGGTTCCAGGATTTTGGGGCCTGCATCTTTAAAAGCCTGGCTGAATGCATTACGCCCTGCCAGCTTGAAACTTATCTCGTTTGAATCGACAGGGTGCATTTTCCCATCGTAGACACACACCCTGATGTCGCGTGCATACGAACCTGTCAACGGGCCTTCTTCCATTTTTTCCATCAGTCCTTTCATGATGGCCGGCATAAAGCGGTTGTCAATAGCACCTCCCACAATGCAATTACAGAAAACCAACTTGCCTCCCCAGTTAAGTTCAACTTCTTCTGTGTTTCTGACATTTACTTTGAATTCCTGCCCATTAAATTTGTAAACAGTCGGATCGGGCATTCCTTCGTAATAGGGCTCTATGATTAGGTGAACTTCTCCAAATTGTCCGGCACCTCCCGATTGTTTTTTATGTCGGTAATCAGCACGTGCTTGTTTGGTAATTGTTTCGCGGTAAGGAATTTTGGGCGTAAGAAATTCAATGGGGAGTTTGTCATTGTTCTCAATCCGCCATTTCATGGTATTAAGATGGAATTCTCCCTGGCCGTGGACTATGATTTGTTTTAGCTCTTTCGAATATTCCACTATAATGGTGGGATCCTCCTCGTGCATCCGCTGGAATATTTCCCCCAGTCGCTCGTCATCACTTTCATTGACTGGTCTTACCGCTGTCCGGTACTTGGGATCAGGATATTTGATGGGATCGAAGACATAGTTGCATCCCTTTTCATTGAGGGTATGGTTGGTTTTTGTCTCTTTAAGTTTGACCGTTGCGCCAATGTCACCTGCCTGCAATTCCCCTACTTTATGACGGGTGTTTCCTGCCACACAGTATAGTTGCGAAAGCCTTTCTTTGCTTTCCTTGGTCATATTGTAGAGATCCATTCCTTCAGACACTTTACCACTCATAACCTTAAAGAAACTTACCTCGCCGAGGTGTGGCTCAATGCTGGTTTTAAAAACGAAAATGGAAGCCGGTCCATTGGGGTCACAAGATACTTCTTCTCCTTTGCTGTTCTTCTTGGGTGGCATTTGTGATACCAGAGGAATGATATTCCCAAGAAACTCCATCAATCTGCGAACTCCCATGTCTTTGATGGCAGAAACACAGAAAACAGGGAAGAGGTCACGAGCTACAAGCCCCTTACGGATTCCCCGTCGCATTTCTTCTTCATCCAGAGAACCTTTTTCGAAGAAAAGTTCCATAAGATCTTCATCATTCTCTGCGGCAGCTTCTACCAGTTCATTATGCAATTCGTCGGCCCTGGCTTTTTCGGAATCAGGAATGTCAAGGATCTCTGGTTCACCCCCATCAGGGCCCCATTTGTACATTTTCATTTTCAGAACATCTACCAGGGCGTCAAATCCGGAACCTGCATTTATCGGATATTGCACAATCACTACTTTCCGGCCAAAGGCTTCCCGGGCCGTGTCCATGGTGTTCTCGAAGTTGGCTTTTTCATGATCCAGCTGGTTGACAACAAAAATCACCGGCTTGTGGTAGGTGTCTGTGTAGCGGAAAAGGTTTTCGGTGCCTACTTCTACCCCCTGTGCCGAATTTAATACCATCAGGGCAGTGTCTGTTACATTTAATGCTGTGATGGCGCCACTGATAAAGTCATCAGCCCCCGGAGCATCAATGAAATTCAGCTTCTTTTCCTGCCATTCAGTGAATAGAACCGATGAAAAAACCGAGTAGCCATATTCATGCTCTACCCGGTGATAATCAGATATCGTACTTTTGTTTTCTACATTTCCTCTGCGGTTGACAACACCACCCTCGAAAAGCATTGCTTCAGCAAGGGTGGTTTTACCCGAGCCGCTACTTCCGAGCAGAGATATGTTTTTGATTTGATCGGCCTGATATACTTTCATAGTGGTATAAATTTAATAAAAGGTTAATAATATACGTTAAAAAAAGGGTTGACTGTAAAATTAGTAAATCCTTGAAAAGATACAAGTAAAGGTGTGATAATTCTGTTTGATAAAAGTTAAAAAATGATATTGTTTGCCATGATGTGTTGTGGCGAATTGATGTTATTAAATTTTACCGGGAGTTTATAAGTACATGTTCTTCTATGAATTTGGGGATTGTTCTCATTTATTTATGAGTTTGCCAGGTTTAATTGAATTATTCAAAAGGAATCTGTAAATTGATTATCTGTTTTATCAAATGATATGTTATGAACCTCTCCGGTAAGGTTAAGAAGCTGGTGATTGTTGTTGGGGAATCCGATAAAGTCTATCAGCGCCCTCTTTTTGAAGCCATCGTTTATGCTGCCAAAAAATACAAGATTGCTGGTGCGACCGTAGTCAATGGATCCCTCTCTTTCGGAGAGAAGAGTCTGGCGCACAGTAGTAAGATTTTTCCACTTTCCGAAGACGTTCCGGTTGTCATTAGTCTTGTAGACGTGAGTGATCGGTTGCGGGACTTTTCTTTGATAATCAACCGGCTGATGGATAAAGCCAAAGCAAGTGGGTTGATGACGCTTGAAGATGTGGAGGTGCTTCGTTATGGAGAGTATTACGACTGATTGGTGATTTGGATAAATTCTTCCAATAGTTCTGGATCTTTTTCAAGTGCATTGCCTATTACAACAATGTCTGCTCCGTTGGTGAATGCGGTTTCTAATTTCTCAGGAGTATTGATGCCGCCGCCAATCATTAGCGGTATCTCCAGCTTTGCTTTTACTTTGCTGATCATTTCAGCAGGAATTTCGTTTTTAGCACCACTTCCGGCATCCATGTAGATCATTTTTAATCCCAATAATTCGCCTGCCATGGCGGTGGCTACAGCGATGTCTGATTTCTCCGAAGGAATGGGGCGTGTCTGACTGATGTATTCAACAGAAGTGGGAGAACCACCGTCTATGAGCATGTATCCGGTGGGGATGGATTCCAGTTTGTGGTGGTGGATTGAAGGTGCTGCTGTTACATGAGCCCCGATAAGTAATTCCGGATTGCGTCCGGATATCATGGACAGGAAAAGAAGGGCATCGGCTTTGAAGGAGAGTTGCGTTGGATGACCGGGATATAAAACAACAGGAATATCAGTGTTTTTTTTTAGATACTCAACCACCGGATCCACAGGATGGCTTGTGAGGCTGCCTCCTACCAAGATGATCCCAGGTCTGTAGGTATTGATAAGCGCTGTTTGTTTAACCAGATCCTGATCTCTGCACTTGTCGGGGTCAATCAGCAGTGCAAGTGTTTTTTTTTTCTGAGCAATAGTTTCTTGTATCTGAGCGTATATGGTCACAGTTTCTTTTTTTTTGTTGATGCTTGTTTCAAACAAATATACAATAGTTCTTATTATTTTGTGAACTAAGTTGGCGGAGTTGTTCAATCGTTCATTCAGTCCAGGTCAGATAAAAATCTTCATGGATGATGTAATTTAATGTGATTGTTCTTTTTTGATTTTCAGATATTTGTACCGATGCAGTTATTTTACCCTCCCGGGTTTCGGGATTGAATGGGTGTGTAATAATTTGATCCTTGAAGTTTAATCCGGGAATTCCCACTTGTTTGAAAATCGCTTCTTTCAAACACCAGATAAGACCAAGTTGATGTTGTCTGAGATTGGATGCAGCAATAAAGTTACTTTCGTTTGAGTGAAGAAAACGTTCGGAAACTTTTTCTATTCTTGGGGAAGGATATTCAATATCGATTCCGGGTGTCTCCTCAGTGGAAAGGGCTGTTGCGGCAAAACCTCTGGTGTGTGAGATGCTGATCTTCTCATTGCATTCGGTCAAAAAGGGCTGCCCATTGTCCTTGTAGCGTGATGCCGGGTAGATGCCTGTTTGTTGGAATATTAAAGCTCTGGATGCCAGCCATTCCAGTTTTCTGGGGCCAAAACTGATGCGCTCAAGAAAGGTCTTTTCTTCTGTTCGAAGTGGTGGCAGGAGTTTGAGCAACTCCTGCTCTGTCTCTTTTATTTCCCATACTGCTACGCGCAGGCCGGGTTTCACTCTTTTTTCAAATAAAGCAGGCATTTTTTAAAGGGATTTCCAGTTGAGGGTTTCCATTAAATGAATAATGTCCTGTTTTATAAAATCAAGCACCGGTGCTATGGAATCCTTGTTTGGGACTGTGTTGAAGTACAAAGAACCTCTAAGAAAATGATCGGTGCTGTCGGTAACAAAAAATTGAGCAGGAGATGCCGTGTTGCCCTGTATTTCGTATAAGATGCCATATACATTATTTTCCGGATTCCCGAACAGTTGTTCTTTGATGGCATCCGCTTTGACTGTATGTTTAAAGGCCAGCTCCCGGTTGTCTTCCAGCAATTGGTAAAGATTGTTCTCTACCGGTTTGTAGCTGATGTGAATTCGTGCGCCGTATTGCGGAAAGTCGAGGTTGGTCCAGTAAGGTTCGTTTGCTCCCGTATTGTCAGGTTTTAGTCTGGCGTATTGAGGTATTTCAAAAACGTATGGCAGCGTTGTGTCGGTTGCCGAATAGTTTTTTTCCGGGAAGGAGATTCTGAAATATCCCCTTGGCTTAGGCGCATAATTATTGCTGCACGACAAAAGAAACACAATGAATGTTATTGCCGAAATCCTGATTATCAACTGCTCTTTTATCATATTTTCTGCCTCTGATTAAATTTAACTTTCTTAATACGGCGTTTGTCGGCAGCGAGAATTGTAAATTTGAATGGCCCGATTTCTATTATTTCATGCTTTTCGGGGATTACTCCTTTCACTTCCAGCAAAAGCCCTGCAAGCGTTTCTGCTTCTCCTTTGTATGGATCAAAAACAGTTTCATCAATTTCTGTGATTTTTGCAAAGTCCTTGAGCATGGTTTTACCCTCAAATACAAGTGAACCATCGGGTTGAACAGAGAAGAAATCTTCCTCCTCATCCAGTTCGTCACTTATCTCGCCAACGATTTCTTCCAATATATCTTCAAGGGTTACTATTCCTGATGTGCCCCCGTATTCGTCAACAACAATGGCCATGTGTATTTTGTTGGTCTGAAATTCAGATAAAAGATCATTGATTCGCTTGGTTTCAGGTACGTAAAAAGCCGGACGAATCAGGTTTTGCCATCTGAAAGTGTTGTCTTTTCCCAGGTGAGGAAGCAAATCTTTTACATAAAGAATTCCTTTTACATTATCAGGAGTTTCTTCAAAAACAGGAATGCGGGAATAACCGGATTCCACAATCACCGAGAGTACCTTGTTAAAATCACTTTTTACATCCAGATCTGTCACATCTACTCTGGAAGTCATGATTTCTCCTGCATTGATATTGCCAAATGTGACAATGCTTTTTAGGATTTCTTTTTCTTCGAAAACTTCGTCACCTGTAAGATCCAGGGCATCCGACAGGTCATCAAGAGAAATGTTCCGGGCTTTTTGGGCAGCCTTGTTTTTTACATATTCCGAAGATTTAACCAGCAAATGACTCAAAGGTTTTAATAAATTACTGGCTGTTTTCAGCGGGAAAGCCATGCGCATGGCAAATTTTGCCGGAGACTGTCCTGCAAATACTTTAGGCAGTATCTCGCCAAAAAACAAAATGATGGCTGTGATAATGATGACATCAAAAATAAACTTCAGGGTTGGGCTGGATCCAAATGAGATAAGACCTGAAGAGATGAATGCCGACAAAATTACAATGCCTACATTGATAAAATTGTTAAGAATGAGTATTGTAGCCAGCAGCTGTTCAGGCTTTTCAAGGTGTTTTAGAACCTGAATGCTCCTAAGTGAATTCTTTATTTTCAGATGGTCAATATCGCCGGGCTTGAGCGAAAAAAAAGCCACTTCAGATCCTGATACCAGGGCTGAGCCTGCAAGTAAAAATAGAGTGGCTAGTATTGCGACCATCAGACTTGTGGTCAGGGGTTGCAATGTAAAGTCAAGTGCCCAAAGAAAAATTCCCGACAGAAGAGGTTCTGTTTCCAATGATCAATACGTTTTCCTGATTATATTAAAATGGAAGATCGTCTTCCTGCTCACTACTGTTGTCGCCTGCACTAAAGCCTTCATTTCCTGATGGCTGACTTTGAGCCGCTGTGTTGTCAGAAGATGTTTGTGGTGCTGATGTGGTAGCAGCGGAATAAGAGTTGTCTCCTGCTGCAGGATTGTCCGACTTTCGCCCCAGCATTTTAATGGTATCGGCGATCACTTCGGTAATGTATTTGGTGACGCCGTCCTGTTCGTAGGAGCGGGTGCGTAATTTCCCTTCGATATAGAGCTGAGTTCCTTTGCGAATGTAGGATTCGGCCACTTTTGCCAGCCCGCGCCAAGCGGTAATGTTGTGCCATTCCGTGCGCTCCGGAATCTCCTTTCCGTCGCGTGTGGTAAAGCCTCTTTCCGTTGTTGCCAGCGGGAAATTGGCCACGCCTTCATTGTTATCGAAATAGCGTACATCCGGGTCTTTGCCTACATTGCCTACTAAAATTACTTTATTTATCATTCTTTTGAGCTTTTGGATTTAAACAGCTAAAGTACTAAACTTTTCGCTCCGCTTCATTATTTTTTGTGGATTTTTAGTGATTGTTTGTTTGATCCGGGCAAAACAAAAAGAAGATTGGGCTTTTTATGTCGGGTTTAACAATTCATCCAGATTCTTTTGTATTAATTGTGGAAACGGGACTTCATGAAGCTTGTTGACAGGGGTGATGTCATAAGAAGTTGTATTAACAAGTTCTGCTAAGTTGCTTTCTTTGGGTATTTCTGTATTGTAAAATGTGGCATGCAATTCCTGATGGGTTAGCTGGTGCTTTTTTCTTAGAATTTCCTTTGTGGTAATAGAAGTTTTGAAAAGCGATGATGCCATTTTTGTTATCTCATGATTTTCCGTGAGCTTCGGAGTTTCTATTAAAGGAAATTGGAACAGTCCTTCCCAGATGTCTTTATTGTTTCTTCGCTCCGTAAGAATGTGCGTGTTGTTTTTTACAATCAGAAAATGCAAATACCTCTTTTTCTTTTTTATCCGTTTTGTTTTTACCGGGTATTCTGTTTGGGTTCCGGTTGCATAGGCAGCACAACTTTGGTGTAGCGGACACTCGAAGCAATTGGGGTTTGCCGGCTTGCATACCATAGCTCCCAGATCCATGATTGCCTGATTATGCGTTGCCGGATCCTTTTTGTCCAGAAGATTGTTGGCCAGTGAATTAAAGAACTTCTTGCCCTCTCCTGAGTCGATGGGAATGGGTTTGGCAAAGTATCGGGATAATACTCTGTAGACATTGCCATCAACTACCGCATGGGGAAGCCCAAAGGCAAAAGAAGCGATAGCTGCGGAAGTATATGGGCCTATGCCTTTTAAAGTCTTTATTTTTTCGTATGTTTGTGGCATTGTTCCATTGTGTTCGTTAACAATGGATTGTGCTGCATGGTGAAGATTTCTGGCTCTGGAATAATACCCCAGCCCCTGCCATAGCTGCATCAAACGAGTTTCATGAGCATCGGCCAGTGCTTTGACATTGGGGAATGCTTTTATGAACCTGTGATAATATGCCAGACCTTGATCTACCCGTGTTTGCTGAAGAATAATCTCTGAAATCCATATTTTGTATGGATCCTTGGTTTCGCGCCATGGAAGTCTTCGGCCATGTTGAAAGTACCATTCTCTTATTATTTTTGGGAAATTGGTCATTATTAAAATTTTATGCAAAAATAAGGGTTTTGTTTTTTTTCTTATGGAATTCCTTTATCTTTGCATTCTGAAATTCGAAAAATAACGTCTAATTAGTTGATAATTAAATAATTTTATAAGGAGATGACAAAGGCTGATATTGTTAACGAAATTTCAAAGAATACTGGAATTGAGAAGGTTACAGTTCAGAAGACTGTTGAAGCCTTCATGGAGACTGTAAAAGGTAACCTGGTAAAAGGTAAGAATGTGTACCTTAGAGGTTTTGGTAGTTTTGTGGTGAAAAGACGTGCAGAGAAAACTGCCCGTAATATTTCCAAAAACACAACCATTATCATTCCCGAGCACTTTATTCCTTCGTTCAAGCCCTCAAAAAGCTTTGTAACGAAAGTGAAAAACAATGTTCAGTAAAGATGTTTAACTGTTAAATGGAAATGCTATGCCAAGCGGAAAAAAAAGAAAACGGCATAAGATGTCAACGCACAAGAGGAGGAAAAGATTACGGAAAAACCGTCACAAGAAAAGAAAGTAATCTTTTGACCCTATAAGTTTTAAAAGAACAAACGGCCCTTGGTGGTGTTTGTTCTTTTGTTATAATTATCAAATCGCTCTTTGAAATAATATTTATTTAACTTAATTCGTATTGTGAGTGCAGAACTATTTGTAGATGTAACTCCCAGCGAACTTGTTATTGCTTTGCTCGAAGATAAGCGTCTTGTTGAATTAAGACGCGAAAAAAGTAATGTCAAATTTGCAGTCGGTGATATTTATCTGGGAAAAGTGAAAAAAATTATGCCCGGATTAAATGCAGCTTTTGTTGATGTTGGTTATGAAAAAGATGCTTTTTTGCATTACCTGGATCTGGGACCCCAGTTTCAGAGTCTTAACAAATATCTTAAGCTGGCCAAGACAAAAAAAGGGAGTGTTTCATTGCACAAGTTCAAACCGGAAAACGATATTAATAAGAACGGGACTATTTCTGATGTATTGACCGGAGGGCAGGAAGTCCTTGTGCAAGTTGCCAAGGAGCCTATCTCAACCAAAGGTCCCAGGCTTACATCAGAAGTTTCAATTGCTGGTCGAAATCTCATACTCATTCCTTTCTCTGACCGAGTGTCGGTGAGTCAGAAAATTGATTCTCCAGAAGAACGAAGTCGTCTAAAAAGACTCTTGCTCAGTATTAAGCCAAAAAACTACGGAATTATCATTCGTACCGTAGCCGAAGGCAAAAGAGTCGCTGAGTTGGACAAAGAGCTTCGTACCCTCGTTAAAAGATGGGAAGATTCTGTCGCCAGAGTGCGCGATGTTAAAGCCCCCGGACTGGTTCTGGGTGAAGTTGGACGTACCTCTGCCATCTTGAGAGATCTTCTTAATCCTTCTTTTCAATCGGTATTCATCAATGATACCGAAATCTTCAGGGAAGTTAAAGAATACGTTGAATTAATTGCCCCCGGAAGAGAAAAAATTGTAAAACTTTACAGGGGAGATGCTCCTCTGTTCGACCAGTTTGGAATTGAAAAACAAGTGAAAGCTCTTTTTGGACGTACTGTTTCGTTCAAGAGTGGAGCTTACCTCATTATTGAACACACGGAGGCCCTTCATGTCATCGATGTTAACAGTGGTAACCGGTCGAGATCAGCTTCCGATCAGGAAACCAATGCAGTTGAAGTGAATGTGGCTGCTGCAGAGGAAATTGCCCGGCAGTTGCGGCTCAGAGATATGGGAGGAATTATTGTCGTTGATTTTATTGATATGCAAACGGCAGAACACCGTCAACGTGTGTTTGAAAAAATGAAAGAGGCCATGGATTCAGACAGGACAAAGCACAATATCCTGCCACTGAGTAAATTTGGCCTTATGCAAATTACCCGGCAGCGTGTCCGGCCTGAAATGCATATTAAAACTGCCGAAAAATGCCCTGTTTGTAAGGGATCCGGCGAAATCACCCCGTCTGTTTTATTCGTTGATACATTAGATAATCAACTCCGGTTTGTTGTGCAAGAGCATAAATTGAAGAATTTGACCCTGTGGGTGCATCCTTATATTTATGCCTACCTGAAGAAAGGATTCCCATCTCAAATATTGAGATGGAAATTTGACTTGGGATTTGGCATTAAGGTGCGACCCTCCGACTCTCTTGCATTTTTAGAATACAAGTTTTTTGATCAAAATAATAAAAAGGTCGATCTCAGCTGAGGTCGACCTTTTTTTGTTTTTTGATGTTTTCATGCTTATATTTAAAACTTTGTATTTTTGTTGTAATCCCTTTCAATACTTTACTTTATGGATAGAGCAACGATAAACCGACGGAGTTTTTTGCGGCTTGGAGCAGCAGCTACAGCCGGAATTGTGGCTTCAAGTGGGAATGTCAGCATAGCTGCCCAGTCAAGATCTGGTTCTCAAGATGAAATCATTTATCGACCTCTTGGAAATACTGGAATTAGTCTGCCAATAGTGAGTATGGGGGTGATGCGTGCTGATAATCCCAATGTTTTGCGTGCCGCTTACAATATGGGATTCAAGCATTTTGACACTGCACATGTCTATCAGGAAGGAAGAAATGAAGAAATGTGTGGTGAATTTTTTAAGGATAAACCCCGTGATACCTTTGTTATTGCCACTAAAGTGAAACCTTCACGGGAAGCTTCAAAGAAAGATTTTCTGGAGATGCTGGATATCAGTCTTCAAAGATTGCAACTCGATTTTGTAGATATTTTGTACCTGCATGCAGTTGATGATGAAGAGTACCTGCACAATCCTGTTTTTTTAGAAGCCATGAAAAGTGCCAAAGAACAGGGCAAAGTGAAGCATGTAGGATTTTCCACTCATAGAAATATGGCCCGGCTAATAAATTCTGCTACGGGAAAAGAATTTTATGAGGTAGTGCTAACGACCTACAATTTTCGTTATGCCAAAGATGAAGAGATGAACAATGCACTGAAAAATGCCCATGATTCCGGACTTGGTATTATTGGAATGAAAAATATGGCTGGTGGCTGGCTTGATGAAGACAAAACCAAACCTGTAAATTGTAAGGCTGCTCTGAAATTTGCTCTTTCCAATCCACATATCCATACTTGTATTCCCGGAATTGTTTCTTTTGAAATGCTTATGGAGAACTGGTCCGTGGCATCAGATGCTGCGCTTACGCCTGTTGAAGAAATGGATTTACAACTGGCATCCAATGAAACAGGTATGTTTTGTACCGGATGTAGTTCTTGTAAGGGCCAATGCCCAAGAGACTTGCCAATCTCCGATCTTATGCGATCATATATGTACAATTACGCCTATACATATCCTGCCAAAGCGAGAGAGACGGTTGTTGCGCTTAATATTCCTGAGGATCCCTGTGCAGGATGTGATGAATGTTTGGTTCAGTGTAAAGCAGGGTTTGATGTGAAGACCAAAGTGACTAATATTGCACGAATTCAGGGGATCCCGCGTGAATTCCTGGTTTAGTCCCCCTCGGATTTACGAATGAAACGAGTTCCGATTGTTCGGGATGAGTTCCCCTGAAGCTATGGGAACCAATAACTTAGATAAATCTTAAACGAATGAAACTACTATTTTTTCTTCTTCCATTTCTTAGTTCATTGTCAATAAGCGCTGCTGAGTTTCTCCCTCCTGACATTGATGGTTGGGAACAGGATGGAGAGGTGGAGGTTTTTGAGCGAACCAATCTGTTTAATCACATTAATGGAGCTTCAGAATTTTACTTTAGTTATAACTTTCAGAAAGTGTGGGTGACCCGATACAAAAAGGGTGATGCAGAGTTGACTCTGGAAGTGTATGATCATGGAGACTTGGCTCATGCTTTTGGTATTTACAGTATGGAGCGTCCTCCCGAAGCAGATGTTAAAGATATTGGTGCCCAGGGGTATTATGAAGATGCCATTCTCAATTTTGTCATTGATCGTTATTATGTGAAAATGAATTCTTACCGTGAGCCAGGCGCAGGTAGTGGTGTGCTGTTGAATACAGCAAATTTAGTTTCCCGAAATTTATCGGATTCCCATGATTTGCCCGAAATTGTTACTCTTTTTCCGGATGAAAGCAGAGTGCTCAATTCACGGCAATTTATTTCCAACACATTTATGGGGCTTGAATTCCTGGGGAGTGCTTTCAGGGCTCGTTATCAAAATGAGCATGGGGAACTTACCATGTTTGTCATGCAGCGTGAGTCGGATGAAGAGGTGAAGGCGCTTTTGGAGAAATACCTTGAATTTGCAGGGAAAAAGACAGTAGAACCAACGGAAGGCAGTTTTGTTATTGAGGATCCATTCAATGGTACCATCCACCTTACCTGGTTCGACAAATTTGTTATCGGTTTTTCCGGGGATGACATCAAGGTCTTGAGGGACGAACTTAGCACGGAGCTGAAGTCGAAATTAGCTGACTTGTAATCTGTGTATCCTTGTTTTTACATCTTCTATATTTTGAGGTATTCCTGATAGTTGTTCTTTGTTATTTTCCAAATTAAATATACCTTGTTTTGGTGATTGAAACCAAATTTTACAAGGTATGGCCGGATCAGAAGAATACGTTGAATTGTCAAAAATTTTTAGGAGAAAAAAATCGGATCAGGATATATTTCAGGAACTGATGTCTTTCAAGGTGACCGAAGTGTTGTTGGTTGCCACTTATTACGATTCTTATTCAATTGTTCGCGAAGGTCGGTTTTTCGATAAGATCTTTGGCGAATATCTTCAGCTTAATCTTTTTTCTGCCCCCCGTATTACCAGTGTTGCTACCTACGATGAAGCCTTGTGCAATATGTCGGAGCGCAGGTTTGATATGGTAATCCTGATGGCTGGTCTTGACAAACAAATGCCGGTTTCTTTGAGTCAGGAAATCCGTCGCTTATATCCTGATCTTCCTATTCTTTTGATGGTCAACAATAATGAAGATCTTAAGTATTTTGATGAGCCTTCCTCGCCTGGTGGAAGTATTGATAAGGTTTTTGTTTGGAATGGGGACTCAAGGGTTTTTCTGGCCATGATTAAGTATGTGGAAGACAAAAAAAATGTCGCCAATGATGTGGCAGTAGGAGATGTGCGTATCATATTGTTGGTGGAAGACTCACAGCGATATTATACCCGTTATCTGCCTTTGCTCTACTCCATTATAATGACGCAGACTCAAAATATCCTTACTGAAGAAACCGCTGATCAGACGCACAAGATATTGAAAATGAGGGTTCGGCCTAAGGTGTTGTTGGTCAGTTCGTATGAAGAGGCAGTGGAGATCGTTGATCAATATCTGGACAATTTGATATGTGTAATTTCTGATGTTAAATATTCTCGCAATGGAGTTTTGGACAGCAATGCAGGAGTTGATCTCATTAAATATGTGAAATCCAAAACCAACCTGCCTACCTTATTGCAATCCTCGGATCCCTCCAATTCTGATAAGGCCGCTGAAGTTGATGCTGATTTTATCGACAAAAACTCAGAAACACTCAGTATGGATATTTACAATTTTATCCATCAGAAACTGGGTTTTGGAAATTTTGTTTTCACCAACTCAAGAGGGATTACGTTAGCTAACGCCAAAAACCTTAAAGAGTTTATTCATTGCCTTCAGGAAGTTCCTCCTGAATCTCTACTTTATCATGCACAACGAAACGGTATTTCCACCTGGTTGATGGCACGTGGAGAAATATCCATTGCCAAGCGGCTGAGACCTTACCGTATCGAAGATTTTGACAGTACCACCAAACTCAGAAGAAAGATCCTGGATATTTTCGAAGAGGCCCGGATGGAGCGTCTGAGAGGAAGAGTGGTGCAGTTTGATCCGGCAATGGTGAATCTGGACAGGTTTGTGATGCGCATTGGAGATGGATCGTTTGGAGGGAAAGGGAGAGGTCTTGCTTTTTTGAGTAATTTTATTGAGAATATTGATTTTCATTCTATTGTACCTGACCTGAATATCAAAATACCGCCCACTACGATAATTGGTGCGGGTGAGTTTACGGCTTTCCTGGAGAAAAATAATTTTCAGAAATCGGTTTATGACGAAAAGGATTTTGAAAAGGTGAAAAAAACTTTTTTGTCTGCCCGCCTTAGTGATGAAGTAGACAGAAAACTTCGACAGTATGTAGAATGTATGGATATGCCATTGGCCGTCCGGTCTTCGGGTCTGTTCGAAGACAGCCTTTTACAGCCCTTTGCCGGTGTTTTTTCCACCTATGTGTTGCCTAATAATGATCCCAATCCCGAAGTGCGCTTCAATCAATTGGCATCAGCCGTTAAATTGGTTTATGCATCTATTTTTAGTCCAACCGCACGTGCATATTTCGATGCTGTTCATTATAAAATAGATGAGGAGAAAATGGCCGTGATTATTCAAAAGCTGGTGGGGCAAAAAACTCATGAAAGGTTTTATCCTCATGTTAGTGGTGTGGCACAGTCATTCAATTATTATCCCTTTTCGTATATGAAGCCTGAGGATGGCTTTGCTGTGATTGGAGTGGGGTTGGGGAAATATGTGGTAGGAGGAGAGAAAGCCTGGCGCTTTTGTCCCCGTTTTCCCAATCTGGAATTGAGTGCTTTGGGAGATCAAATCAAGGATTCGCAGGATTATTTCTATGCGGTAGACCTGGAGGACAATAACTTGTCCTTGTCTGAAGGAGGGGAAGATGCCTTTATCCGTAAGCTGGATATCTCCGAGGCAGAAGAGGACGGAAATCTCAAGCATTGCGCAATGGTCTATGATATCAATAACGACAGACTGACCACTGATTTTTCTTTGCGCGGGCCCCGTGTGGTCAATTTTGCCAATATACTTAAATATGATCTGGTTCCTCTGGCCCGATCGCTTGATATCTTGTTGCGTTATTTTCGGGAGGCAATGGGAGCACCTGTCGAGATTGAATTTGCCTTGGATTTGGATTCCGGATTTAACGGGAATCCTACGTTATCACTTCTGCAGATTAAGCCGCTTATAAGATTGGAAAACCATATTGATGTGGATTTTGATGAGGTCAAAGAAGCACAGGTAATCCTTAAGTCCGCTAAGGGTATGGGCAACGGCCGCTACGAGAATATTCATGATTTGGTGTTTATGGATGTGACTAAATTTGATCGTACAAAAACCCGGGATATGGCTGCTGAAATGGCCAGCCTTAATAAACAGATGGAGCAGGAGGGGCGAGAGTATGTCCTGATTGGTCCGGGACGTTGGGGAACACGTGATCCTTCTACCGGAATTCCGGTTTTTTGGTCTCAGATATCCCAGGCACGTGTGGTTGTTGAAATGGGGCTTCCCGATTTTCCTTTAGATGCCTCACTGGGATCGCACTTCTTCCATAATGTGACGTCTATGAATGTGGGGTATTTCTCAGTCCATCGTAAATCAGCTGATGAGTTTGTGGATTTGGATTTTCTCAATCAGCAGGAAGTCCGGGAGGACACCGGCTATTTTAAAGTCGTTCGTTTTAAAAAACCGCTTACGGTTCTGATGGATGGAAAAAGCCAGAAAGCTGTGGTGATGTGGAATTAAAAAAAAAGTCCGCCAGAGAAACCGGCGGACTATCATTATTTTCTTTTACAGTTGACTGATTCCTGCAGTCTGAGCGGATCTGTCTACTTTTTTGATCAATCCCTGTAGTACTTTGCCGGGGCCGATTTCTGTAAAGTGATTAGCGCCATCTGCCAGCATATTTTGTACTGTTTGGGTCCATTTTACAGGGGCTGTCAGCTGAGAAACCAGGTTAGCCTTGATGGATTCAGGATCTGTCTGCGGTTTCGCATCCACATTTTGGTATACGGGACAAACCGGAATTTCAAACCTGGTATTTTCGATCGCTTCTGCCAGTTCAGCTCTTGCAGGTTCCATCAACGGAGAGTGGAAGGCACCTCCCACCGGAAGTTTGAGTGCACGTTTGGCTCCTTTTTCTTTCAGTAATTCACAGGCTTTATCTATTCCTTCAAATGTTCCTGAAATAACGAGCTGACCCGGGCAATTATAGTTGGCCGCTACCACGATATCGTCAATTGCGTTGCAGACTTCTTCAACCACATTGTCTTCCAGCCCCACAATAGCTGCCATGGTAGAGGGCTTTATTTCACATGCTTTTTGCATCGCCAGGGCTCTCTGGTAAACAAGTTTCAATCCGTCTTCGAAAGAGAGTGCTCCGGCAGCTACCAGTGCTGAGAATTCTCCAAGTGAATGTCCGGCAACCATTTCAGGTTTGAAATCATCGCCCAGATTTTTGGCCAGAATAACTGAATGTAAGAAGATGGCCGGTTGGGTTACCTTTGTTTGTTTCAGGTCTTCGTCAGTCCCTTCAAACATGAGATCGGTAATACGGAAACCCAGAATTTCATTGGCTTTCTCAAATAATTCCTTGGCCATGGGGCTGTTTTCATAAACATCTTTCCCCATTCCAACGTATTGGGCGCCCTGCCCGGGAAATACGTATGCCTTCATTTTTTGTTGGTTTTGATGAATTTACTATTTACAGGGGGCAAATATACAATATTATGAAGTGAGTGATGTGTAATAGCAGTAATAAATCTCATTAAAAGCATTTTTAACCAAATAATTACAAGATTTTTTCGCCTTATATTATGTATTTTCAATTGGAAATTAGTACTTTTGCACCGCTTTTTTGTGCATAGGTGTGAAAAATGTTGAAAATCAGATAGATTTTTAATGTAAAAAGACTACCTTTGCAACCCGTTTTAAGAGAGTATTTTAAGTTTAAAACAATTGTTTATATGCCAACAATTCATCAGTTAGTAAAGAAGGGACGGAAGAAACAGGTGGAGAAAAGTAAATCCCCTGCTTTGAATGCATGTCCGCAAAGACGCGGTGTTTGTGTAAGGGTTTATACCACAACACCTAAGAAACCAAACTCAGCCATGCGTAAAGTGGCCAGGGTAAGATTGACCAACGGAAAAGAGGTGAATGCCTACATTCCAGGAGAAGGTCACAACCTGCAGGAGCACTCCATCGTATTGGTGCGCGGTGGCCGGGTTAAAGATTTGCCTGGTGTGCGTTATCACCTGGTGCGCGGAGCACTTGATGCTTCAGGAGTTGAGGGACGCACACAGCGTCGTTCCAAGTACGGAACAAAGCGTCCGAAGAAGTAATTTTAGTTTCACTGTTTGGTCTTTGTTTATTGGTTTGTAAACAAAGGTTGAGTAAATGGTCGACAGACCGTTGAAGACACGGATACAGCCAATAAAAAAGCTAATAAACAAAAAGAAGAGATGAGAAAAAGTAAACCAAAGAAGAGGATTATTCTTCCCGATCCGAAGTTTAATGACACCCTGGTGACTCAGTTCGTTAATAACATGATGTACGACGGAAAGAAATCTGTTGCGTATGCCATTTTTTACGATGCCATGGATCGTGTCGCTGATAAAGCTGAAAAAGAGGGAAAATCACCGCTCGAAATGTTTAAAAAAGCATTGGAGAATGTGACTCCTGCCGTAGAAGTAAAAAGCCGTCGTGTTGGTGGTGCTACTTTTCAGGTTCCTACCGAAATACGTCCCGATCGTAAAGTATCGGTGAGTATGAAAAACCTGATCGCTTTTGCACGTAAGCGTAGCGGAAAGTCTATGGCCGAGAAGCTGGGAGCGGAAATTGTTGCTGCATATAACCAGGAAGGCGGAGCCTTCAAGAGAAAAGAGGACATGCATAAAATGGCCGAGGCCAACCGTGCATTTGCCCATTTCAGATTTTAAACTTAATTAAAAAAAGGAAACCTTAATATGGCAAAGGCAGACTTAAAATATACCAGAAATATCGGAATCATGGCGCACATCGATGCCGGTAAAACAACCGCCACTGAGCGGATTCTGTTTTATACCGGTATGACGCATAAAATCGGTGAGACGCATGATGGTTCCGCTACTATGGACTGGATGGAGCAGGAGCAGGAGCGTGGTATTACCATTACTTCTGCTGCAATTACCACCAACTGGAAATACAACAACGAAGATTACAAGATCAATATTATTGATACCCCAGGTCACGTTGACTTTACCGTAGAGGTAGAGCGTTCACTCAGGGTACTCGATGGTGCTGTGGCTGTTTTCTGTGCTGTAGGTGGTGTAGAACCCCAGTCTGAAACTGTTTGGAGACAGGCCAATAAATATGGCGTGCCCCGGATGGGTTTTGTTAACAAGATGGACCGATCAGGCGCTAACTTCTTCGAAGTTGTTCGTCAGGTGAAAGAAGTATTGGGTGCAAACCCTGTTCCTGTTCAAATTCCTATCGGAGCTGAAGAGGATTTTCGCGGGGTTGTTGATCTGATCGAAAACAAAGCTGTTGTCTGGTTTGATGATGATGTACTTGGTGCCCGTTATGAACTTCAGGACGTTCCTGCTGAAATGGCAGACGAAGTGGAAGAATGGCGCGGAAAACTGATTGAATCAGTTGCTGAGTACGATGACGAATTGATGGAGAAGTATTTCGAAGATCCTGAGTCCATCACCAAAGAGCAAATGATTGCCGTATTGCGTCAGGCAACTATCGATATGAAAATCGTTCCTATGCTTTGTGGTTCGGCTTTCAAAAACAAAGGTGTTCAGAGATTAATTGATGCCATCGTAGGCTTCCTGCCGTCTCCGGTAGATGTAGCCGAGATTGAAGGAGTAAATCCACGAACCGGGAAAGAGGAAGCTCGTCCGCATGATGAAGATGCACCATTTACCGCTCTCGCATTTAAAATTGCTACCGATCCTTTCGTAGGTCGTCTGGCTTTTATGCGCGTTTATTCCGGTAAAATTGATGCAGGTTCTTATGTTTGGAATGCACGTACCGAAAAGAAAGAGCGTATTGCCCGTTTATATCAGATGAAATCTAACAAACAGCTTCCCAAGGAGTCAATCTCTGCAGGTGATATTTGTGCCGGAGTTGGATTTAAAGATATTCGTACCGGAGATACTCTCTGCGACGAGAAGCATCCTATTTCTTTGGAATCAATGGAATTCCCTGATCCCGTTATCGGTGTGGCGGTCGAACCAAAGAGTCAGAAGGACATGGATAAGCTGGGAACTGGTTTGTCCAAGTTGGCTGAAGAGGATCCCACGTTCCGCGTTGAAACGGATGAAGAGAGTGGTCAGACTGTTATTAGTGGTATGGGAGAACTTCACCTGGAGATTATCATTGATCGTCTGAAACGTGAATTTAAAGTTGAGTGTAACCAGGGACGTCCTCAGGTTAACTATAAAGAGGCAATTACTCAAACTGTTGATCACCGTGAAGTATTTAAAAAGCAGACTGGTGGTCGTGGTAAGTTTGCTGATGTAATCGTGAAAGTAGGTCCTGCTGATGAGGGCGAAGAAGGACTGCAGTTTATCGACCTGGTTAAGGGAGGTAACATTCCTAAAGAGTTTATCCCATCCGTACAGAAAGGTTTTAAAGATGCCATGCAGAATGGTGTTTTGGCTGGATTTAATGTGGACAGCCTCAAAGTAGAGTTGCTAGACGGATCTTTCCACCCTGTGGACTCTGACCAGCTTTCATTTGAGATTGCCGGTCGTCAGGCATTTAAAGCTGCCTGTAGAAAAGCCAAGCCTGTATTGCTCGAGCCTATTATGAAGGTAGAGGTGGTAACTCCTGAAGAATACATGGGAGATGTGATCTCTGACTTTAATAAGCGTCGTGGACAAGTAGAAGGTATGGAATCCAAAGCTGGAGCCCGCGTTGTTAAAGCGATGGTGCCACTGGCCGAAATGTTCGGTTATGTAACAGCTTTGCGTACTATCTCATCAGGTCGTGCAACTTCATCTATGGAATTTAGTCACTTCGAAGAAGTATCTAAAAGCATTGCAACTGAAGTGGTGAAAGAGGCCAAAGGTAATGTCGAATTATTATAGAAACAGTTCTCATCAACGATTATGAATCAAAAAATAAGAATCAAACTTAAGTCATACGATCACAATTTGGTAGACAAATCTGCCGAGAAGATCGTCAAGACCGTTAAGACCACGGGGGCTGTCGTTAGCGGCCCTATTCCGCTGCCTACACACAAGCGGATCTTCACCGTACTTCGTTCTACTTTTGTGAACAAAAAGTCACGTGAACAGTATGAGTTGTCTTCATACAAGCGTCTGATCGATATTTACAGTTCTACTGCAAAAACTATCGATGCGCTGATGAAGCTTGAACTTCCCAGTGGTGTGGAAGTTGAAATCAAAGTGTGATCTAATTATTTAAATCTTTAAGCAATGCCAGGATTAATTGGAAAAAAAATCGGAATGACTTCCGTTTTCAGTGCCGAGGGAAAGAATGTTCCATGCACTGTTATCGAAGCTGGTCCTTGCGTCGTCACCCAGGTCAAAACAATGGAGACCGATGGGTATGAAGCCGTTCAGTTGGCTTTTGACGAGAAAAGAGAGAAAAGTACTACCAATCCTTTGAAAGGACATTTCAAAAAGGCAGGAACTTCTCCCAAGGCCAAGCTGGTTGAATTGAAAGAATTTGAAGAAGAACTGAAACTCGGAGATGTTGTGACAGTGGATCTTTTCGGAGAAAACACTTTTGTTGACATTACCGGTATCTCTAAGGGAAAAGGGTTTCAGGGAGTTGTAAAACGTCACGGTTTTGGCGGTGTGGGTGATAGCACCCATGGTCAGCATAACCGTTTGCGTGCTCCCGGTTCTCTGGGTGCTTCTTCCTACCCATCCAGGGTATTCAAAGGCATGAGAATGGCTGGCCGTACAGGCGGTGACAGAGTAAAAGTCGAAAACCTGAGAGTTATTAAAGTAATTCCCGAAAGTAACCTGTTGATGGTTAAAGGGTCTGTTCCTGGACCTAAGGGTTCATATCTAATTATTGAAAAGTAATGGAACTGAACGTAGTTAACATACAAGGACAGGAAACCGGCAGAAAAGTGCAATTGCCTGACGCTGTTTTCGGTATTGAGCCCAATGATCATGCCATCTATCTGGACGTGAAACAATATCTGGCCAATAACCGTCAGGGTACTCACAAATCTAAGGAACGTGCGGAAATTGCCGGGAGTACTAGAAAGATCAAGAAGCAAAAAGGAACGGGTACCGCTCGTGCCGGTAGTATTAAATCACCCGTATTTCGTGGTGGAGGTCGGGTTTTTGGTCCCCAACCGCGTGACTACCGCTTCAAACTGAATAAAAAGCTGAAGCAACTGGCTCGTAAATCTGCTCTTGCCTACAAAGCAAAAAACAATGCTATTGTAGTAGTGGAAGATTTCCAGTTGGAAGCACCCAAAACAAAGGAATTTGTGAATATTCGTAAAAACCTGAACGTAGACGGTAAGAGTTCTTTGGTGGTTGTCAAAGATTTGAATCGTAACGTTTATCTGTCTTCACGCAATGTTCCCAAATCTGAGGTGGCTACCACTGCGAATCTTAATACATACAGTATTATGAAAGCACAGTCGCTGGTTTTGGCCGAAAGCTCGGTTGAAGAAATCGCCCAACTTTTTAACGCTTAACAAATTAAGTCATGGAAGTAATAATTAAGCCTATAGTAACTGAAAGAATGACCTGGCTTGGCGATGCCCTGAACCGATACGGCTTTATTGTGGACAAGCGTGCCAACAAAATTGAGATTAAAAAAGCTGTTGAGGAGATGTATAGTGTGTCAGTAACCGATGTAAACACAATGGTTTACGGGGGAAAACTGAAAACACGATATACCAAAGGCGGTATCATCAACGGACGAACCAATTCTTTCAAAAAAGCAATTGTAACACTAGCCGAAGGAGATAAGATTGATTTCTTTAGCAATATTTAATTGACATGGCAGTAAGAAAATTAAAGCCCACTACACCGGGGCAGAGACACAAAATTATTGGTGCATTTGACTCGATTACCTCAAGTGTTCCAGAGAAGTCCTTATTGCGGCCTATAAAAAAATCCGGAGGACGTAACAATACTGGTAAAATGACCATGCGTTACCTCGGAGGCGGCCACAAAAGGAAGTACCGGGTAATCGATTTCAAGAGAAATAAGGACGGTGTTGCCGCAACGGTTGATTCCATTCAGTACGATCCTAATCGTAGTGCACGGATCGCCTTGTTGGTATATGAAGATGGTGAAAAACGGTACATTCTTGCACCTAACGGGTTGCAGGTTGGACACAAAGTACAATCGGGTTCGGGAATTGCTCCTGAAATCGGGAATGCACTTCCTTTGGGAGATATTCCGTTGGGTACTATTGTGCACAACATTGAGCTGCGTCCCGGACAGGGAGGTGCATTGGCCCGTAGTGCCGGTACCTTTGCTCAGCTTTCTGCTCGCGAAGGAAAGTATGCCGTTGTGAAATTACCTTCCGGAGAATCGAGGATGGTGCTTACCACCTGCCGCGCCACTATTGGAGCAGTTGGTAACTCAGATCATGCTCTCGAACAATCGGGTAAAGCAGGACGCTCACGCTGGTTGGGTCGTCGTCCCCGTGTTCGTGGCGTTGTGATGAACCCGGTAGATCACCCGATGGGTGGTGGTGAAGGCCGCTCTTCCGGCGGACATCCAAGATCAAGGACTGGCCTTCTTGCCAAAGGGTACAAAACCCGTGACAAGAAAAAAGCCTCTTCCAAGTACATTCTCGAAAGAAGGAAAAAGTAACCGGTTAATTGTTTGAATTATGAGCAGATCGTTAAAGAAAGGACCCTATATTCATTATAAGCTTGACAAAAAAGTGGAAGCTATGAATGAATCCGGCAAGAAGTCGGTCATTAAAACATGGGCCCGTGCATCAATGATTGCCCCTGAATTTGTGGGGCATACCATAGCGGTACATAACGGGAATAAATTTATACCCGTCTATGTTACTGAAAATATGGTAGGACATAAATTGGGCGAGTTTGCTCCCACACGTACCTACAGAGGTCATGGTGGGAACAAGAAACGTTAATCGCCCCCCAGTTTTAATTTTTTAATGACAAAAAAATGGGTGCAAGAAAAAGACTAAGAGCAGAAAAAATAAAGGAAGCCCGGAAACAGGAATTTGTTGCCCGGCTTCGAAATGTGCCTACTTCTCCCCGTAAAATGAGGCTTGTCGCCGATATGGTACGTGGGATGGAAGTGAACCAGGCACTTGACGTCCTGAAGTTTTCCACCAAGGAGGCCTCCCGTCGTGTTGAGAAACTTTTGTTGTCAGCCATCGCCAACTGGAAAGAAAAGAACGAGGACGTTCGGCTGGAAGATGCCAATCTCTATGTAAAAGAGATTTATGTGGATTCAGGTCGGATCCTGAAAAGGTTGAGACCGGCTCCGCAAGGACGCGCACACCGCATTCGTAAGCGGTCGAACCACGTAACGATCAAGGTTGACAGTAAAGTTGAAAATCAAGAAAATTAATTTGAGCTAGATGGGACAAAAAGTAAATCCAATAAGTAACAGGTTAGGAATTATCCGTGGATGGGATTCCAACTGGTTCGGAGGAAAAGACTACGGCGATAAGCTGTTGGAGGACTCCAAACTTCGCAAGTACCTGAACGCTCGTCTGGCTAAGGCCAGTGTTTCACGTATTATCATTGAGCGTACGCTGAAACTCGTTACCATTACCGTATATACTGCCCGACCGGGTATCATCATCGGAAAAGGTGGCCAGGAGGTAGACAAGCTGAAGGAAGAGTTAAAAAAGATTACTGATAAAGAGGTACAGATCAATATTTTTGAAGTAAAGCGTCCTGAAATGGATGCCCTGATCGTTGCCAACAATATTGCACGTCAGCTGGAAGGCCGTATCGCCTACCGTCGTGCTACCAAGATGGCAATTGCTTCTACCATGCGAATGGGAGCTGAGGGAATTAAAATTCAGGTATCTGGTCGCTTGAACGGAGCTGAAATGGCCCGTTCAGAAATGTATAAAGAAGGTCGTACACCCCTTCATACTTTCCGTGCCGATATTGATTTCGCCAAAGCTGAAGCCCTTACAAAAACAGGTTTGATTGGTATCAAAGTCTGGATCTGTAAAGGCGAGATCTATGGTAAACCCGATCTTTCACCTAATTTCAATGTGAAAGAAACTGGTGGTGGCCGTGGAAAAGGCGGATTCAAAAAGAGAAGAAAGTAATCATCTGTTAAACTTTAATTGAAACATTAACGATGTTACAACCTAAAAAAGTAAAACACAGAAGGCAACAAAAGGGAAGAATGAAGGGTAATGCCCAACGCGGGCATGAGCTGGCATTCGGCTCTTTTGGAATTAAATCACTGCAGACAAAATGGATTACAGGACGCCAGATTGAGGCTGCCCGTATTGCAGTGACACGTTATATGCAACGTCAGGGACAAATCTGGATACGTATCTTTCCCGATAAGCCCATTACCAAGAAACCTGCAGAGGTTCGTATGGGTAAAGGTAAAGGTTCACCCGAAGGATTTGTAGCCCCCGTTACCCCCGGACGCATGCTTATTGAATGCGACGGCGTTCCTTTCGAGATTGCTAAAGAAGCCCTGCGTTTGGCAGCTCAAAAGTTACCCGTTACCACCAAGTTTGTGGTGCGTCGGGATTTTGTTGAATCTTCAAATGATTAAGGAGTATGAAAAGTTCAGAAATTAAAGAAATGGCACCTCAGGAAATTGAGGAGCGTATCGACACGCTGAGTCAGGAGCTGGTTCGTATGAAACTTAATCACACTATTTCTCCGCTGGAGAACCCAATGAAGATTAAGCATACCCGGCGAGACATCGCACGCATGAAAACAATCCTGCGTCAGAAGCAACTTAATGAAAAACAGTAAGTAGATGGAAACCAGAAATCTTAGAAAAGAAAGAATAGGTGTAGTGGTGAGCGACAAGATGGACAAATCCATTGTTGTTGCCGTCGTGATCCGTGAGAAGCACCCCATTTACGGGAAATTTGTGAAGAAGACAAAGAAGTTTCACGCGCACGATGCCGAGAACACCTGCAATACCGGGGACACTGTCCGTATTATGGAGACACGTCCTCTGAGCAAAACCAAACGTTGGAGATTAGTTGAAATCCTTGAAAGAGCTAAGTAATCATGATACAGCAAGAATCCAGACTTAATGTTGCCGACAATAGTGGCGCCAGAGAGGTTCTCTGTATCCGCGTGCTGGGAGGAACCGGCCGCAGATACGCCTCAGTGGGCGACCGCATTGTGGTAACCGTAAAGAGTGCCCTGCCTTCAAGCGAAATGAAGAAAGGTACCGTCAGTAAAGCGGTAGTCGTTCGTACCAAGAAGGAAGTTAGGCGCGCCGACGGCTCTTATATCCGTTTCGATGATAATGCCTGTGTGCTTATTAATAATTTGGGCGAAATGCGTGGAACTCGTATCTTTGGCCCCATTCCCCGCGAACTGCGCGAAGGGTATATGAAGATTGTTTCATTGGCGCCAGAAGTGCTTTAATTTTAAAGAGTTAGAAAATCATGGGAAAATTACATGTCAAAAAAGGTGATGTCGTCATTGTTAATGCCGGTGTCAACAAAGGACAGGAAGGAAGAATCCTGGAGGTCTTTCCCGAGAAAAAGCGCGCCATTGTGGAAGGGGTGAATATGGTAAGTAAACATACCAAGCCCAATTCTGAAAACCCACAGGGCGGCATTGTCAAAAAGGAAGCCCCCATTCATATTTCCAATCTCAACCTGAAGGATCCCTCCTCAGGTAAAGCTACCCGTATTGGTCGTAAGTTGAACGACCAGGGGAAGTTGGTTCGTTATTCTAAAAAATCAGGAGAGGAGATCAAGTAATGAGCTATACACCTACATTAGAAAAGCAATACAAAGAACAGATTGTAGAAGCTCTTATGAAAGAGTTTGGCTACAAAACTGTGATGCAGGTTCCCAGATTGGAGAAAATTGTGATTAATCAGGGTGTTGGTGATGCTGTTGCCGATAAAAAACTGGTAGACATCTCTGTTAAAGAGTTGACAACCATTACCGGTCAGCAAGCTGTGCCCCGTTATTCAAAAAAGGATATCTCCAATTTTAAACTGAGGAAGAAAATGCCCATCGGTGCAAGTGTTACTTTGCGCCGCGACAATATGTATGAATTCCTGGAGCGTCTGATTCGCGTGGCTCTGCCTCGTATTCGCGACTTCAAAGGAATTAACAGTAAGCTGGACGGAAGAGGTAATTATACGTTGGGCGTTGAGGAACAAATCATTTTTCCTGAAATAAATATTGATACCGTGAATAAAATTATGGGTATGAATATTACCTTTGTGACCTCAGGAAAAACCGATGAAGAAGCATTTGCTTTGCTTCGTGAGTTCGGATTGCCTTTTAAAAACCTTAAAAAGAACTAGTTAATATGGCAAAAGAATCCATGAAAGCCCGTGATCGCAAGCGGGATAAACTTATTGCCAAATACGCTGAGAAAAGGGCCCAGTTAAAGGCCGAGGGCGATTACGAGGGCTTGCAAAAGCTTCCTCGTAATGCTTCTCCCGTAAGACAACACAACCGTTGCAAAATCACCGGTCGTCCCAAGGGATATATGCGTCAATTTGGTGTTAGCAGGATTACTTTTCGTGAACTGGCATCTTCGGGATTGATCCCCGGAGTGAAAAAAGCCAGTTGGTAGGAGAGTAAGTGTTAAATATTGTCCCGGTAGCGGGATCAATTTAAACTTAAGAAGATGACAGATCCAATTGCAGATTACCTGACACGAATCAGGAATGCCGCTATGGCAAAGCATAAGGTTGTTGAGGTACCTGCCTCCAACCTTAAAAAGGAGATGACCAAGATTTTGTATGACAAAGGTTATATCCTCAACTACAAAGTAATGGATGACGGTAAGCAGGGAATTATTAAAATTGCCCTCAAGTATGATGCTGCATCCAAAGAATCAGCCATCAAAAAGCTTATGCGTGTTTCTACGCCCGGTTTGAGAAAATATACCGGATACCGTGAGGTACCACGCGTTTTGAATGGACTGGGAATCGCGATTATATCCACATCAAAAGGGGTGATGACTGATAAGGAAGCCCGTAATGAAAAAGTGGGTGGTGAAGTTTTGTGTTACGTTTATTAAAAAGGAGGTTTAGTTATGTCAAGGATAGGAATAGTACCAATCAGCATACCTTCCGGAGTTAACGTAACGGTTAAGGACAGCGTTGTGACTGTAAAAGGTCCCAAAGGCGAACTTCATCAGAAGGTAAACCCTGATATGATCGTTGAAGTTAATGACGGAAGTATTGAAGTGAAAAGGCCCTCAGACGAGAAAAAGCACAAGGCCATGCACGGTCTTTACCGTTCATTGATCAATAATATGGTTGTTGGCGTATCGGAAGGATACAAACAACAGCTCGAATTGGTGGGTGTTGGTTACCGTGCACAAAATACTGGCCAGATACTCGAACTTTCCCTTGGGTACTCTCACCCCATTCATATTGAGTTGCCTAAAGAGGTGAAGGTCGAAGCTAAAACAGACCGCAAAAGTAATCCATTGATTACCCTGGAATCGGCCGACAAACAGCTTCTGGGACAAGTTTGTGCTAAATTGCGTTCATTGCGTAAACCAGAACCTTACAAAGGAAAAGGTGTTCGCTTCCTTGGTGAGCAAATTCGTCGTAAGGCTGGTAAGAGCGCAAAGGTTTAATCTGAGTAAATAAAGTTATTTGATATGGCTTTTTCAAAACAAAATAGAAGACTGAAAATTAAAAAGCGGGTCAGGAAAAATATTTCCGGAACTGCAGATAAACCCCGTATGTCAGTTTATCGCAGCAATAAACAGATTTCTGTTCAGCTGATCGATGATAAAAGCGGGAATACCCTCGCAGCTGCTTCTTCTTTAGTGAAAGATGTTGCTGCTGAGAAAGGTAACAAATCCGAAAAAGCTGCTTTAGTGGGTAAGATGATTGCCGATAGAGCTAAAAGCGCAGGGATCGAAAATGTTGTTTTCGATCGTAACGGGTATTTGTATCATGGTAGAGTTAAACAATTGGCCGATGCTGCAAGAGAGGCCGGTCTTAAATTCTAAACATTATGGCTGGAAACAATAAAAGAGTTAAAACGAATAATGACATCGAGCTTAAAGACCGCCTGGTAGCCATTAATCGTGTTACCAAAGTAACAAAAGGTGGACGTACTTTCAGCTTTTCTGCCATTGTTGTCGTAGGAGATGAGAATGGTATCGTAGGCTGGGGTCTCGGTAAGGCCAATGAGGTGACTACTGCTATCGCCAAAGGTGTTGAAGCTGCCAAGAAAAATCTGGTTCGTGTACCGATTCTTAATGGTACCATTCCTCATGAGCAAATTACTAAGTTTGGGGGTGCTCAGATTTTCATGAAACCTGCATCACATGGTACCGGTCTTGTGGCTGGAGGTGCGATGCGTGCGGTGCTTGAGAGTGCCGGAGTGACCGATGTATTGGCAAAATCCAAAGGGTCTGCAAATCCGCATAACCTGGTGAAGGCAACTGTTAATGCACTCTGCGAAATGCGTGATGCCCGAACTATTGCCGCACAACGTGGCGTGACCCTGGATAAAGTTTTTAACGGATAAAACACTTTAAAATGGCTAAAATAAAAGTGACCCAGGTAAAAAGTCGCATCAGATGTAATCAGCAGCAAAAGCGCACACTGGATGCCCTAGGTCTTAAAAAACTCAATGGTACCGTGGAACATGAGGATACCCCGAATATTCTCGGTATGATTGCTAAAGTGCAACACCTTGTTCGTGTTGAGAAATAATTTTGGTTTAACGTTTTTATCGAAATAAATCATGGAATTAAATAATCTAAAACCTGCAAAAGGATCGACTCATTACAGGAGACGTCTTGGTCGCGGGCCGGGTTCCGGTCTGGGTGGTACTTCCACTCGTGGACATAAAGGAGCCAAGTCGCGTTCAGGATATTCCAAGAAGATTGGTTTCGAAGGTGGGCAGATGCCTTTGCAAAGACGTGTACCCAAGTACGGTTTCAAGAATTTTAATCGTAAGGAGTACAAATCTATCAACATTCGTACCCTGCAAGAGTTGGTCGACAAAACCAATAATGCTGAAATCACTCCTGAAGTACTTTATAGTGCCGGATTGATTGGTAAGAATGACCTTGTTAAGATTTTGGGCTATGGAGAGCTGAAAGCTAAAGTGAATGTAAAAGCTCATGCCTTCTCAAAATCGGCCAAAGAGGCCATTGAAGCCGTTCAGGGAACTGCTGAAGAATTATAGACTCCCAACATTGGCCCTTACTATTGGTAAGGGTCATTGTTTGTCTGTTAATATAGAAAATTACACTCATGAAGTTTATAGAAACCATCCGAAATATCTGGAAAATTGAGGACCTCAAGTCCCGCATTCTGACAACAATCGGTTTTATCCTTATTTACCGTTTGGGGTCTTTTGTTGTTATTCCGGGTATTGATCCAAATCAGTTGGCCAATCTGGAGGCCCAAACCAGCAGTGGAGTACTGGGGCTGTTAAACATGTTTTCGGGAGGCGCCTTTTCCAATGCTTCTATTTTTGCATTGGGGATTATGCCGTATATCTCGGCTTCTATTGTTGTGCAGTTACTTGGTATAGCCATACCTTATTTTCAGCGTTTACAGCGTGAGGGGGAAAGCGGACGGAGAAGAATAAATCAGATAACACGTTATTTGACCGTGATCATTCTGTTGTTCCAGGCTCCCGGTTATATTGCTAACCTTCATGCGCAGTTGCCTGCAACAGCTTTTGCTACCTCAGGATGGGGCTTTTCAGTAACTTCTACCATCATTCTGACTGCTGGTTCTATGTTTGTAATGTGGCTGGGTGAACGTATTACGGATAAAGGAATAGGAAATGGTATTTCGCTCATTATAATGATCGGTATCATCGCCCGCCTGCCATTTGCAATGATCGCTGAATTTGTATCCCGACTGGAAGAGGGCGGAGGATTGGTGATGTTGCTGATAGAGTTTGTTGTTCTTTTCTTTGTATTTGCAGGAACAATTCTGTTGGTTCAGGGTACACGTCGTGTACCAGTTCAATATGCCAAACGAATTGTGGGAAATAAGCAATACGGAGGTGTACGTCAGTATATTCCTTTGAAGGTAAATGCTGCCGGAGTAATGCCGATAATCTTTGCTCAGGCAATCATGTTTGTACCTATTACACTTGCTGGTTTTGCTGAAAGTGAAACTGCAACCGGTTTTGCAGCGACTTTTGCTGATTTTACCGGATTCTGGTACAACTTTACCTTTGCTTTTCTGATTATTATATTTACTTATTTCTATACTGCAATTACCATCAATCCTCAGCAAATGGCTGAAGATATGAAACGCAATGGTGGTTTTATTCCCGGCGTGAAACCAGGAAAGAAAACTATGGAATTTCTTGATTCGGTAATGTCAAAGATTACCTTACCAGGATCTATTTTCCTGGCTATTGTGGCAATTCTTCCTGCATTTGCAATGTTGGCAGGAGTAGACCAGACGTTTGCTCAGTTTTATGGTGGTACTTCGCTGCTAATTCTTGTTGGCGTGGTGCTGGATACACTTCAGCAAATCGAAAGTCATTTGTTGATGCGACATTATGATGGATTGATGAAATCAGGACGTATTAAAGGACGTACCGGTGGCGGAGCTGCCATGTATTAAAAAGGAAGGCTGTTTGACAGAATGATATTTTTAAAGACAAAAGAGGAGATTGAGTTACTTCGTGAAAGTAACATGCTTGTGGGAAAGACACATGGAGAGGTTGCCAAATGGGTAAAACCTGGTGTCTCTACATTAAAACTGGATAAAATTGCGGAAGAGTTTATCAGAGATCATGGAGGTGTTCCTGCTTTTCTGAATTACCAGGGTTTTCCCAATTCTCTTTGTACCTCAGTGAATGATCAGGTAGTACATGGAATTCCTAACGATAAACCCTTAAAAGACGGGGATATTGTTTCTGTTGATTGCGGAGTTTTGCTGAACGGTTTTTATGGAGATTCAGCCTATACCTATTGCATAGGTGAAGTTGATGATGACATCAGAAAACTGTTGGAAGTTACCAAGGCTTCATTGTATAAAGGCATTGAACAGGCGGTAGAAGGAAAAAGAATCGGTGATATTGGTTATGCTGTGCAATCATTTTGTGAGAGCAATGGTTTTTCTGTTGTTCGGGAAATGGTCGGACACGGAGTAGGGAAAAACCTTCACGAATCACCTGAAGTTCCTAATTACGGACGCCGAGGTAACGGAGTGAAATTAAAGGAAGGGATGGTAATTGCCATTGAGCCAATGATTAATATGGGTAAGAGACATATCTTTCAGGAAGCCGATGGTTGGACTATCCGTACAAAAGACCGGAAGGTTTCTGCTCATTTTGAACACACTATTGCAGTAGGAAAAAATGAAGCAGATGTATTATCCAGTTTTAAATTTGTCGAAGAAGTA
This sequence comes from Marinilabilia sp. UBA5340, assembly GCA_002411085.1. Taxonomy (GTDB): domain Bacteria; phylum Bacteroidota; class Bacteroidia; order Bacteroidales; family Marinilabiliaceae; genus Marinilabilia. The sequence continues at coordinate 48,596 of DHQK01000127.1, forward strand.
TTACATTTGCAGTCTGAAAAATAAAAAGATACACATTTTATGGCTAAACAAGCTTCTATAGAACAAGACGGTACTATTATCGAAGCACTTTCCAATGCTATGTTTCGTGTAGAATTGGAAAATGGGCATGTTATTACTGCCCACATTTCCGGTAAGATGAGAATGCACTACATTAAAATCTTACCTGGTGACCGGGTAAAGGTGGAAATGTCGCCTTACGACCTGACAAAAGGAAGAATAAGTTACAGGTACAAATAATTTTTCAAAGAATAGAGACATGAAGGTAAGAGCATCCATTAAGAAGCGCAGTGCCGATTGTAAAATTGTACGTCGGAAAGGTCGCTTGTATGTGATCAATAAGAAGAACCCGAAGTTTAAACAACGTCAAGGATAAAATTTTACGAATATGGCAAGAATTGCAGGAGTTGATATTCCTACGCACAAAAGAGGAGAAGTTTCTCTGACCTATATTTTTGGTATTGGTCGGAGCACAGCTCAAAAAGTGCTTGACCAGGCCGGTGTAAGCCGTGAAACCAAGGTCAAAGACTGGACTGACGAACAACTGACCAAAATCCGTGAGATTATTAGTTCAAGCATCACTACTGAAGGAGAACTCAGATCTCAGGTACAGCTTAATATTAAGCGTCTGATGGACATTGGTTGTTATCGAGGTATCCGTCACCGGATTGGTTTGCCCGTGAATGGCCAGTCCACCAAGAACAATGCCCGCACACGTAAAGGCAAGAAGAAAACTGTTGCTAACAAGAAGAAATAATTAAGTGAATTATGGCAAAAAAGACGGGAAGTCAAAGAAAGAAGGTTGTTAAAGTGGAAGCTGTGGGTCAGGCCCATATCCATTCCTCATTTAACAATATTATTGTTTCTCTGACCAACAACAATGGTCAGGTGATCTCGTGGTCCAGTGCCGGCAAAATGGGATTCCGTGGTTCTAAAAAGAACACCCCTTATGCAGCTCAAACTGCTGCCAGCGACTGTGCTAAAGTAGCACATGATATGGGTCTGAGAAAAGTAAAAGTATACGTTAAAGGTCCAGGTAATGGTCGCGAATCTGCGATTCGTGCAATCCACGGAAGTGGTATTGATGTTACTGAGATTGTTGATGTGACCCCACTTCCGCACAACGGATGTCGTCCTCCCAAAAGAAGAAGAGTTTAATTGTTTAACTAGTTGTTAACCATAAGTTTTTGGTTTTGAGTTTTGAATTATGGTGGGTTATATATATTATAAACCTCCTCTCTATAATCTTGCGGCTGTCATATTCATCATTTGAAATCAAAAATTTAAAATCAAAAATTTAGTAGAATGGCTAGATATATTGGTCCCAAAACCAAAATTGCCCGTAAGTTTGGGGAATCCATTTACGGACCCGATAAATATTTCGAAAGAAAAAACTATCCTCCCGGACAACACGGAAACTCACGCCGTCGTAAGACCAGTGAATATGGTGTGCAGTTGAAAGAGAAACAGAAAGCCAAATATACTTATGGCTTGCTTGAAAAGCAGTTTCGTAATCTCTTTAAGAAAGCTACCAGTAAAAAAGGTATTACCGGTGAGGTATTGCTTGGATTGCTCGAATCCAGACTTGACAATGTTGTTTACCGAATGGGTATAGCACCCACACGTGCAGCTGCCCGTCAGCTTGTTCTGCACCGTCATATCACTGTGGATGGTCAGATTGTAAACATTCCTTCTTATACTTTGCGTCCGGATCAATTGATTGGGGTGCGTGAAAAATCAAAATCTCTTGAAGTGATCAGCACTTCTTTGAATAATTCAAGTGTTCAGAAATATTCCTGGCTTGAGTGGGATGATAATGCCATGCAGGGTAAATTTATCAATGTCCCCGAAAGGTCGGAAATACCCGAAAATATTAAAGAACAGTTGATCGTTGAATTGTACTCTAAATAATTAATTCTTATGGCAATATTAGCGTTCCAAAAACCTGACAAAGTCATCATGCTCGAGGCTGACGACAAATTCGGTCGCTTCGAATTTCGTCCTCTTGAGCCGGGATATGGTATTACTGTTGGAAATGCCTTAAGAAGAATCTTATTGTCCTCACTCGAAGGATATGCGATAACAACTGTGAAGATTGAGGGTGTTGACCATGAGTTCTCAAGCATTCCGGGAGTGGTGGATGATGTTTCCGAGATTATTCTAAACCTCAAACAGGTCAGGTTTAAGCAAACAGTAGAAGATCACGACCAGGAAAAGATCGCAGTTAAGGTGAGTGGTAAAGAAACCCTTACAGCAGGTGATTTTAGCCAGTTTTTGAATGGATTTGAAGTATTGAATCCTGATTTGGTTATTGCACACATGGATTCAGATGTTAAACTTCAGATGACATTGACCATTAACAAAGGTCGTGGTTATGTACCATCAGCTGAAAATCAGAATCCCGAACAGGAGCTGGGTACTATTGCCATTGATTCTGTATATACTCCTATTCGTAACGTAAAGTACGATATTGAGAATTACAGGGTAGAGCAAAAAACCGACTACGAAAAGCTTGTCTTTGAGATTCAAACGGATGGTTCTATTCATCCTAAAGAGGCACTGAAAGAAGCTTCTAAAATCCTGATTCATCACTTTATGTTGTTTTCCGATGAAAAAATTACTCTTGATTCAGAGGAAAAGACCAGTGGAGATGAATTTGATGAAGAAGTGCTGCACATGCGTCAGATGTTGAAGACCAAGCTGGTTGATATGGATCTGTCTGTTCGTGCCCTTAACTGTCTTAAGGCTGCCGATGTAGAGACTCTTGGCGAGTTGGTACAATATAACCGAAACGACTTGTTGAAATTCCGGAATTTTGGTAAAAAGTCGCTTACCGAGTTAGACGACCTCCTGGACAATATGGGGCTGAACTTCGGTATGGATATTACGAAGTATAAATTAGACAAGGAATAATTGCAATGAGACATAGAAAGAAATTTAATCACTTAAGCCGCACCAGTGCTCATCGTAAGGCCATGCTTTCCAATATGGCCAGTTCTCTGATTATTCATAAGAGAATTAAAACGACTGTGGCAAAGGCAAAGGCCTTGCGTATGTACGTGGAGCCGCTGATCAATAAATCGAAAACCGATAATACTCATTCACGGCGTGTTGTTTTTAGCCATCTTCAGAATAAGGAAGCTGTTTCTGAACTCTTCCGTGAGATTTCTGAAAAAGTGGCCAACCGTCCCGGTGGTTATACCCGTATTTTGAAACTGGGAAATCGTCAGGGTGATGCTGCTGAAGTTTGCTATATCGAGTTGGTAGACTATAACGAAAATATGCTTTCTGATACTTCAGGTGCTAAGAAAAGCACAAGAAGAAGCCGTCGTGGTGGTAAAAAGGCTACTGCTGACAAAACTGCTGCTCCTGCAGCTGAAGTTGCAGAAAAAGCACCAGAAGCTACTGAAGAAAGTAAAGCTTCAGATGCAAGCGAAGAGAAAAAGGAAGAATAAACCAAATGAGTGCTCATTTGATTTAAAAGTTCTTAAAAAAAGGGATAAAGGGTCAGAGCTTTATCCTTTTTTTTTGACAATGTTGCGACTTCTTGAGATATTTGGAGTCCCAAAGTGTAGTGGGAGTTTTCTTCCCCCTTGTTGAATACTTTTTCCTTAATAATATTAAACTGAAATAAATCGATAAAATTATGGGACAAATTGCTAATGTTCATGCCCGCGAAATTCTTGACTCTCGCGGTAATCCTACTGTTGAAGTAGAAATTACGCTTGATTGTGGAATCATCGGTCGTGCTGCAGTGCCTTCAGGTGCTTCAACAGGCGAAAATGAAGCTCTTGAGCTTCGTGATGGTGACAAAGGCCGCTACCTTGGGAAAGGTGTGCTGAAAGCCGTTGAGAATGTAAATAACGTAATTGCTCCTGCTTTGGTTGGAATGAGTGCTCTGGATCAGGTTGGTGTTGACAACAAGATGCTTGAGATGGATGGGACCAAAACCAAGAGTAAGTTGGGTGCCAACGCTATTCTTGGTGTTTCACTCGCTACAGCCAAAGCTGCTGCTGAGTATCTTGATATGCCTCTTTACCGTTACATCGGAGGAACTAACTCAGTAACTCTTCCTGTTCCTATGATGAACATTATTAATGGTGGATCGCATTCAGATGCTCCTATTGCTTTCCAGGAATTTATGGTACGTCCCGTAGGTGCAAAAAGCTTCCGGGAAGGATTGCGTATGGGTGCCGAAGTTTTCCATGCATTGAAAGCTGTTTTGAAAGAACGTGGACTCAGCACTGCTGTTGGTGATGAAGGTGGTTTTGCCCCTGAGCTTGATGGTACCGAAGATGCATTGAACTGCATCATTAAGGCTATTGAGAATGCTGGTTACAAGCCTGGCCGTTTGGAAGATGGCGGACAAGTCTCTATTGCGCTTGACTGTGCTGCTTCTGAATTTTTCGAAAATGGTGTTTATGACTATACCAAATTTGAAGGTCCTAACGGTGCTAAGCGTAATTCTGAAGAGCAAGCTGCTTATCTTGCTGAGCTTATTTCTAAGTTCCCTATTGATTCAATCGAAGATGGTTGTGACGAAGGTGACTGGGATGGATGGGTTAAACTCAACAATCAGATTGGCGACAAATGTCAGCTGGTAGGTGATGACTTGTTTGTTACCAATGTAGAATACCTGCAGAAAGGTATTGAAATGGGTGCTGCCAATTCTATTCTGATTAAAGTTAATCAGATTGGTACTTTGACTGAGACCTTAAATGCTATAGAAATGGCTCACCGTGCTGGTTATACTTCTGTTACTTCTCACCGTTCAGGAGAAACCGAAGATGCAACCATTGCAGATATTGCAGTAGCTACTAACAGTGGACAGATCAAAACCGGATCGTTGAGTCGTTCGGATCGTATGGCTAAGTATAACCAATTGCTTCGTATTGAGGAAGAACTTGGCGATGCAGCTGTATATGGATACAAGAAAATTGTTAAGAAGTAATTATCCACTTCAGAGCTAACACATACTCTGTTTAGAGTTGTGCCAAAACAAAAAACCGGATCGCAGAAATGCTTTCCGGTTTTTTTGATTATTACCCTGCAGACACTTTATAGCACCTGCCACCGAAGATGTGTGAATAATCCTTATTAAAACATTTTTAACTTTTTTTTGTTTGTTTATCAGGTTTGAGTTGTATTCCCTCTATTCCGAAAACAACCAATTACTTAATACACTTAACTGTTTACTATGGATTACATTAAGGATAAACTTATCACAATTGGAAGGCCACAGGCCGAAATGGTAAAGACGCTTCTCAGGGATTATGGCAATGTGCCCCTTCAGGAGGTTACCCTTGGACAGGTTTTTTCTGGCATGAAAGGCGTCGTTTCTTTGCTTACCTGCACTTCTAAGCTGGATGCTGATGAAGGTATTCGGTTTAGGGGATATTCTATTCCTGAATTGAGAGAAAAGTTACCTAAGTTGGGACAAGAGGGAGAGCCTCTTCCAGAAGGGTTGTTTTATCTTATGCTTTTGGGAGAGTTGCCAACCGATGAAGATGTGAAATTTATCAGTGAGTCCTGGGCCCGACGCGCTCAGAATATCCCTCAGCATGCTTTTGACGTCATTAATGCCTTGCCCAAGAGTGCACATCCTATGATTCAATTTAACTCTGCCATTTTGGCAATGAGTACTGAGTCCCATTTCCGGAGAGCTTATCTTGCAGGGATGGACAAACGGGATTATTGGGATCCAATGTATGAAGGCGTGATGGATCTTATCAGTCGACTGCCTGTTATTGCGGCATATATTTATCGCAGAGTGTTTCATGATGAGAAATATATCCAACCGGATCCTTCATTGGACTGGGCTGGTAATATGGCTCACATGATGGGTTTCGACAGTGAAGAGGTTAAAAGATTAATGCGGTTGTATATGGTTATACATGCCGACCATGAAGGTGGCAATGTATCTGCTCATGCAACGCATCTTGTAGGGTCAGCATTGTCCAATCCTTACTATAGTTTTTCTGCCGGGATGAATGGACTGGCAGGTCCCTTGCATGGAATGGCTAATCAAAATGTGATGCATTGGTTGCAGCGTTTGATGGATGAATTGGGAACAGATGATCCGTCGGTTGAACAGGTGAAGGAATATGCTAAAGCAACGCTTGATTCGGGTCGGGTTATCCCCGGCTATGGACATGCTGTTTTGAGAAAAACAGACCCAAGATTTGCCGTGCAACTGGATTTTGCCAATAAATATATTCCGGAAGCTCCTTTGATTAAGTTGGTCCGAAAAGTTTATGAGGTTGTTCCGGATATTTTGTCTCAAACCGGCAAAGTGAAGAATCCCTGGCCCAATGTAGATGCCATATCAGGAAGTTTACTTTCGAGCTACGGAATTACAGAGTACCCTGTTTATACCATGCTTTTTGGAGTTTCCAGAGCACTCGGGGTGCTTTCTCAACTTGTTTGGGATCGGATGTACGGGTTGCCTATTGAACGTCCTAAATCACAGAATCTGGATTGGTTTAAGGAGAAAGCCGGCTATGAAAAATAACGAGTAGTAACAAGGGCCATTACAGTTTTCTTGAAAACCGGAATGCTTTAATTTTTATGCATTTCCGGTTTTTTGATGAGTAAGTACTGCGTATTGCTTTGTTTTTTATATTTTCGTTTTTATTATAACTGATACAGATCGTTTTTATGCCAATTCCCCTGACTGTGAAAAAATCAATCTACCTGCTGTTCATCCTGTTTTTATATTCCTTTGGGGCACATGCAACAGGATTGAATGGAAATGAAAAGGTGCCGGCATTTATAACCATTGCTGATGGTCTTTCCAATAATTCAGTTACGGCAATCTTCCAGGATAACTATGGATTTTTGTGGATAGGTACAAAGGATGGTCTGAACCGATATGATGGCTATGAGTTTGTAACTTACCGGCACAATCCCTCCCAAAAGCATTCTATCTCCGGTAATCATATTCAGTGTCTATTGCAGGATAAGAATAACAACCTTTGGATTGGAACCCGTAATAGCGGTCTTAGCCGTCTGGATTATTCCACTGGCAAATTTACTTCTTACCTGGCTCAGTCCAAAAAGAATAATTCATTGCCCGAGAACAATGTGTTGGGTTTGCTGGTCGATGATTCAGGGGATTTATGGGTGAAAACACAGTCGTATCTTTCTGCTTTTCTTGGGGACTCTCTGGGATTTGAAAACTTCGGGCATTTCAACAATGTTTTTAATGTTCAGGAAGCCCATAGGTATCCTTTGATTGCCGAAGGTGATACTTCAGTCCTGGTAGGGACAAAAGACGGGCTTAACAGGTTCTGTAAGTCAACTAACTTCTTTTCGCGTTTTGATTGTGTTTCTGACCAGATAAATTCAGGACACGAAGTGGTTTTTGATCTGCTGCGTTTGAAAAAGAATCTCTATTTGATGGCTGGATCATCAGGACTTAAAATAATCGAAGTTCAGGATGATGAAAAGCTGTTAGTTAAAAGCCATCGAAAAGAAGATCGATTTCGGACTGTAAATGATGTGTTGAGGATAGAGACCGGAGAGTTTGTTGCTGCCACGAATCAGGGATTATCTTTCTTAAATTATAATTCGAAGACCGGAGAACTCATAGAAAACAGAAGCCTGTATGATGCATTTTATATTACAACGGTATTTGAAGATCAATCTGGCATAATATGGGCAGGAACGAGATTTAACGGGCTGTTGAAAATAAATATGGCTCCGCCAAAATTTCATACACTTCCCGAAGAAATTTCTCAGTCGCAAAACATTGCTGCCCTAAATGTGCAAAGTGTATTGCAGGATGAACAGGGAGATATCTGGTTGGGAACCATTGATTCCGGAATCTTTAGCTATTCGCCCCAAAACCATCGCATCAAACATTATGAGATGGTTTGTCGGGAACAAAAACAATCTGCACCCCATACCGTTTTTGCTTTACATAAGGACCCATCTGGTCGTTTATGGGCTGGTACCAATTGTGGCCTGTTTCATCTGGATTCCAATCGGGATGTTTTTGTGGAATTTAAGAATGGATTGGATTTTGGGATCGACAATCTGATAAAGAATAATCATATTTTCGCCCTGGGGAATGATTTCGATGGGAATCTGTGGATTGGAACAGGATTCGGGCTGTATCGGTTTGATGGTCGGTATATTTTCAGTCATTTCTTTGATGAGAATGATGCAGAAGGACTGTGGAGCGATCATATTAATGTTGTTTGTCCGGATGAAAAAGGTAATTTGTGGATTGGGACATCTGCGGGCTTAAATGTGTGGGATCGGGAAATCAAGCAGATACGCAGGGTTCCATTTTTGGGACAAGACAGTTCTGAAATCAGGATCTCTGTGCTGACATTGGAATTGGCTTATAATGGTAAAATGTGGGTGGGCAGCAGATCCGGTCTCTGGGAAGTGGATCCCGAAAATCCTTATCCTTTGCTGATGGAGGGCAATGCCAATCTTGAAAATGATATGATTCAATCGGTCATAGCTGATCATGCAAACCGGGCATGGGTGGCCACAAATAAAGGAATTGGTTGCGTTAATCCTGATGGAACTGTTTTCAATTTTGACCTTGTAGATGGTCTTCCCGGATATGTATTCAACAAAAACAGCGTTTTTAAGAACCGTTCGGGGACGTTGTTCTTTGGAAGTACCAACGGTGTTTGCTGGTTTCATCCCGACTCCATTCAGTATAACCTGCATAAACCCCCGCTGGCCTTTACCGATATACATGTGGTTCGACGGGGAAAGAAGGACGAAGAGTATTGGCCATTTACCCAGTCAATTGAGTTTAAATATCGTCCATTTACAAGTTTGGAAGTGGAGTTCTCTGCTCTTGAATTTACACAGCCTTCAAAAAACAGATACAGGGTATTTCTGGAGGAATATGATTCCGATTGGCGGCAGGTGACCAATAAAAACAGTGTCTCCTTCTCAAATCTACTTCCAGGAGAATATACCCTCAAGGTCATAGCTTCTAACAATGATTTTACCTGGAACAACGATCCGCTGGAACTCAGGATAAATGTTACTCCGCCTTTGTGGATGTCCAATTATGCCTTTGCCTTCTATATTTTAGCCCTGATCTTTGTTCTGCATTTGTTTATCAATTACCGGATAAGGCATTATCGTAAAGCCAACAGAGAATTGCAGGAAAAGACTGTAAATAAGAACCAACTTGAAGCACAGCGGGAAGTGTTGACCCGGATAAATCGAAGCCTGACAGATAGTATCAATTATGCCCGGCGTATTCAACGTGCGATGACTCCATCAGAATCCTCTTTTGAGCAGGTATTCAATCAGTCATTTGTTTATCTTAGGGCCAGAGATATTGTTAGTGGTGATTTCTTTTGGTTTCATGAAAAAGGTGACAAGGTATTTGTGGCAGCCGTTGATTGTACCGGACATGGTGTGCCGGGAGCTTTTATGTCGATTATCGGAATTGATCTGCTGAAGAACATTGTGGAGGTGCATGGCAAAGAATCTCCTTCAGAAATATTGAAGGCGATGAATGACGATTTAATCCGTACCATACATCGACAGCAGCAAGCCAACGGAGATGAAGGGCAAGTGAATGATGGGATGGATATGTCGTTAATCGTTGTCGACAGGAAAAACAAATTGCTTGAATTTGCAGGTGCTTACAATGGTTTCTATTTGATTCGGGACAATGAAATTTTCAGCTACAAAGGCGATCGATTTCCTGTAGGTTACCTGAAAGACGGGGAGTCTCCGGTTTTTACCACGAAAGTGATTGATATCAGAGCAGATGACGTAGTGTATCTCTTTTCAGACGGACTGCCAGATCAATTCGGAGGTCCCGACCATAAAAAATTCAAATACCGGCGTTTCCGGTTGTTGTTGCTTCATATTCATCGTATGGCCTTTAGAGATCAGAAATCCCTCCTTCATCAGAAGATAGAAGAGTGGATGTCCCATGGAGCCGAACAGGTGGATGATATGCTGATCATTGGTTTTAAACCATTAGGATAGGTGTTCTTTTATGAGCTGCAGTAATTCGTCGGGCTGAAAGGGCTTACTGATGTATCCATCCATTCCCGCTCGCAGGCATCTTTCTTTGTCTTCCGGAAAAGCATTGGCGGTGACAGCAATGATGGGCGTGTGCGAATTGGTACTTTGCTCTATTTCGCGGATTTTCTGAGTGGCTTTCAAACCATCCATCACCGGCATTTGAATGTCCATCAGTACCAGATCATATTTGGTGTGGCCAAACTTTTCCAAAGCCTCTTTACCGTTAAAGGCAACGTCAATTTTCTTAACAGCATTCTGGATGTAAAGAATAATGATTTGTTGGTTGCTGATATTGTCTTCGGCCAGCAGAATGTTTGCATTTTTTATGTCGATCCCCGGTTTTTCATATTGGTCAACTTCTTGTTGATTTTGGCTTTCCTGTTTGGGGATATCGGGGGTCTGACCTTCAGTGAAAGAAGAGGCGAATTCGAAAATGGTTTTATCTTCCTCGCAGGTGATACTGAAAGTTCTTCCTTCAGATTCTACAATTTTAAGCGTGATTCCAAGATCCAAAAGGTCAATTATTTTGCTGTTGTTGATTCTTGCCAGATCCTTGTGGTTATAAAATCCCTCATCGCTTCTGGTTCTGTCAGGAGTAATCACCATATTGGTGACAATGCGAAATCTCAATTCCACATTCCCCGGCATTCCGTCATTTCTGGTAACTTCAATGGTGATAAATTTATGTGGTTGATGATTGTTCTTGATAATGCTGTTGATGAGATTAAGGAATATTTGTTTGATTTTTACGCTGTTTCCGGTGATGGAAGAAGGAATGTTTGCAGATAAAGAGAGGTTGAAGCGAATCCTTGACAGGGATGGCTTTCCTGAAAACAACCGGATGGTATTATTCAGTGTGGTATATAAATTGAAGCTGGTGATGTTTTCCGGCTCATGTGAAAATGTTTTTGAGCTGAAAACTAAATTGTTTACTACGTCCACCAGGTTGTTGGTAGAGGCATGGATGGTGTTCAGGTAGTCGCGTTGCTGATCGCTCAGTACTGAGTTGTCGAGCATTTCCAGAATCCCGGTGATGTTATTGAGTGGTGTACGAATTTGGTATGATAATTTATTAATCAAACTTTCCTGTGCCCGATTTTGGTTCTCCGACTCCAGAATCTGTCTGTCTTTTTCAAGAAAAACCTCAGAGCGAATGAATTGAAAAGTATAACCAATGAGGAAAGCCAGAAAATAAGAACTGATCAGAAATATTTTTTGATCGAAAGAATAGCCAATAATCCATGAGGTGCGATGAATAGGAACAAAGAAGACAAGAAGCAAAACTGCCAATAAGCCGATGGCCCAGTATCCTCCTCTTTTTCGCCCACAGATGGTCATGGTCAGCAAAGGGAAAAAAATGGACCAAAAACCGTCAAAGCCTGTGTTGCCTCCTGTGATCAGAAAGAATGAAAAAGTGAGCCCCAGAATTAACAGAAAAATATTCTGAAAACGAAGATCCTGCTCATCTCTGGAGCTGAAATAATAATTAATAGTAAAAGCAACTGAAAGAATAAGTAAGGGAGCAGCCAGGATAAGGTTTTCCTGGACTAATGAGATAATCCCCTGAGTCAAAACAGTAATGAAAAAAAGAAAATTGGTGAGGTTGAGTAACAGGGTTTTTGTTTTTGAATCCATGTCGGCTTTGTCCTCTCTTTCGGGGATAAACTGGCTGACAATTTTGTTGAAAAGTGAAGTTAGCATAATTTAGACCTGGGTTTTATTTCTGGTAAATGTAGCTGTTTTCAAATTGAATCAACAGCGCATTTCACCTGAATTGTTATTTGGCATTATAAAGATGGTAATTTTTCCTTAATTTTGATAGCTGGTTGTTTTGCTTTACTTTTATTCCATAAGATGCGGATCATCACCTGATTGGATCTATGATGCCATGAGTCAGACGTGTTTTTGTTTGGATGAAGAAAACAGAACCGGATTTGCTTTTTTAATGTAAAAAAATACAAGTATGACACGAATGTTATTGATTTTAGCCCTTCTTCTGGCCACTCATTTTTCTGTTTTGGCTCAGGAGCATGTGCCCGAGGCGGAAGACTATCAGAATTTCATGAAGAGTAAGACTCTTGTGTTGCTCGAAAAAAATCCGATGAGTGATTTTAATATGGCCATCAGAAAGGTCATGGAGAATTCCTGGACACTTACAGATTATCAGTTTATCAATGATGCTGAATTCGAAGCCTACAGGAACAATCCATCCTATTCATTTCTGATGATAACCAAAGCTTCGTTTGAGCGGGACAGAACGAAAGCACGTTACAATTTTCTTAGTTTGCTAATGGCTGAACGTGCTGCACGTGTGGGAGATATGCCGGATCTTTGCTCTTTACCTCTGGCCTACGAGCAGGTTGAGGATGATAGCTACAGCTACAAACTGGAAGCCTTTATCCGGTTTATGCAAAATCATGTGCAGCTGATGCTCAATGATCCCTCTTTGATCAGTAAGAATCCATTCAATTATTACAATAAAAAGAAAAGAGACGATCTGGAAACCAAGATTTTGTATTTGACAAAAGAAGATCTTGCCAGAGAAATTGATACAGAGGCTGAAATCCGGGATATTTATCCGCATCAGTTTAAGATTGTTTCCCGGGAGGAAGTGGCTGAAGCTATTGCGGATAAAAGAGAGGATGTTGTATTTTTGCACAAGGTAGGCCCTGAGCAAACACGTATCCGGGCCCGGGTTTATAAGATGCTGGTAGGTGCCGGTGATCCCCATTTCTATTATTTCGATTATGAAATGATGAAAATGGCCCAGGATGATGCTTTTCAGGAGAAAGATTTGAAGAAAATCAGATAAGATCTGAAATGGATAAATATTTTCAAAACCTGTTGGTGATCATTTACCAGCGGGTTTTGTTATGTAGCAGTGTTTGATAATAAATAAAACAGCAGAATATGTCCGATGACAAGAAGATTATTTTTAGTATGGTGGGGGTGAGTAAGGTTTATCCCCCGCAGAAGAAGGTTCTAAAGGATATTTACCTTTCCTTTTTTTATGGAGCAAAGATTGGCATTATTGGTCTTAATGGCTCGGGTAAATCCACGCTTTTGAAGATTATCGCCGGAGTGGAGAAAGAATATCAGGGAGATGTGGTTTTTTCTCCCGGTTACTCGGTAGGTTATTTGGAGCAGGAACCTCATCTGGATGATCAGAAGACCGTAAAACAAGTGGTAGAGGAGGGAGTGCAAGAGGTAGTTAATGTGTTGAAAGCTTACGAAGATGTTAACTTGAAATTTGCCGATCCTGATGTATTGGAGGATCCTGATAAAATGCAGGCTCTAATGGATGAACAGGCCAAACTACAGGAAAAGATTGACCAGTATGATGCCTGGAATCTGGATACAAGGCTCGAACGCGCGATGGACGCATTGCGTTGTCCTCCGGAAGATCAGCCTGTTAGTGAGCTCTCGGGAGGAGAAAGGAGACGGGTGGCATTGTGTCGTTTATTGCTTCAGGAGCCTGATATCTTGTTGCTGGATGAGCCTACCAACCACTTAGATGCTGAATCTGTTCAATGGCTGGAAGTGTTTTTGCAACAATACAAGGGAACCGTTATTGCCATCACGCACGACCGTTACTTCCTTGACAATGTGGCTGGATGGATTCTGGAACTTGATCGTGGAGAAGGAATTCCCTGGAAAGGAAACTATTCGGGGTGGCTGGAACAAAAGGCCAAACGTTTGGAGATGGAAGAGAAGCATGCATCAAAACGAAGAAAAACCCTTGAGCGGGAGCTGGAATGGGTGCGCATGGCTCCCAAAGC
>DHQK01000038.1 GCA_002411085.1 Marinilabilia sp. UBA5340
CTGGTGGTGTAAAGTTTTTGGGTTCCTCGCGGCCAGGTTTCTACAGTGATTTGTTCTTCCATTCCGGGCCATCTCTCTGCTTCAATTTGCAGATGTGTAAGGGCCCAAAATACCTTTTCTTTCATCAGGTCGGAAAAACCAACTCCCAATTCATCGGCATGATGGGCGGCTACCTCCTGAAAATGGCGCATCAGTGCAGCGGCCTCCAGGCGACCGGAAGCACCTACATCAAAAGAAGATACTGTGATTTGCTCTTTCCATGTTTTTGAGGGCATAAGGGTTGCTATTTTAAAGTGTTCTGAATCTTTTGAAGGACTTCATCTGCTATCTCCACACACCGACGGCAGGAAGCTTTGTCTATCTTTCTGATATTTCTGCAAAAGGGGCTCCCTGTTTGCTGACTGAATTTCTCAATGAGTTCGCCCGATGCTTCCGGATGGGCTCTTAGCAGGTAGATTGCTCCATGCAAGGCTCCGCAGTGCCCTTCCGGGGCACGACCCGATCCCATCTTTTTCATGGCCAGGATTTCTTCCCCGCTCCCGCCAAAATGCTTTACCATTGCCTGGGCACAGTTGTATCCGTAATCCGGATGATGATAGTACCAGGCGGCACTTCGGGATTTTGCTTTTACAGAAACATCTCGCACCATAAGTTGAAAATTTTCACTTTATCCTCGCCAAATTTTTGAAGAGCCTTCCGAACCTGATCCGGACTTTTCTCTTTTTTCAGATCTTTCCCCTTGCTGTAAAAAGTATCGGCAAAACAGATAATTTGTTCTTCAATACTGCGTGGTACCATGTCCCGTTGAGGTAAAGGCAGTTGTTGCTTTTGGATTTCCTTTACGGTCAGTCCTGTCCCGGTGTGTCTTTCACAAATCAGGGCGTGTCGGGGAAGCCCTTCTTTTTCAAGGATCTCACGACCAAGGTATCCATGACAGATGTATGGATACTGACCATGACAACCAATTGATGGAGCATCGGTCATGAAAATTCCGATGTCATGGAGCATAGAAGCTTCTGAAATAAATGAATCATCTGCATGAAGCTCAGGATGATCCGATACTATTCTCATGCATTTGTCCCGAACCAGCTGACTGTGGATAATCAACAGCTCACGTGCCGGGTGAATGGTAGAATAGTACTTATCAAAAATCTGAAGAATTGCTTCTTTTTCCCCCTCCATCTTTTTCCTTCCGTTTTTTGTATTGAGCCCTGTCCGTAAGATAACAAAGCTCTTCAAAATGTGCTTTCAAGAAGTCGGCAAGTGCAAGGCTTGAAATAGCTAAAAAAACAGGGGTTTACTTTTCGTAAATGACTGTTTTGAAGACAAGCATAACGTAGCAATTGTCGTTTTCTTGTAAGTACTACTTAGCTGTCTATAAACTAAGCAAATTTGTTTCTCGTCATGTGTTTTTCCAGAAAGTGCCAGTTACTAGGCCAGCGAAGTCCGAAAATACGCAGTCCCGAAGTAGCTTTTGTAAGGTTTTTTTGAACAAAAAACCAACAAAAAGCACAATCGGGATGAGGAATTTTCGGGCAAGCGTAACGCAGTAAATGGTACTTTATGGACAAACACTACTTATGTCTTTCCTGAAGAATCTTTACAACATCCTCAATGCGATAATTCTTGGCGGTAAGCAATACCAGTGTGTGATAGGTTAGATCAGCCACCTCATTCAGGAAAAGGTCATCGTTGTTGTCTTTGGCTTCAATGACGGTCTCCACGGCTTCTTCCCCAACTTTTTGGGCAATTTTATTGATGCCTTTTTCAAAAAGAGATGTGGTGTAGGAGCCTTCGGGCATGTCCTGAAGCCTTTTGTCTATAAGGTCTTGAAGGTGAACAAGAAAGTCAATATTGCCTTTGTTTTCTTCTGCAAAGCAGGTATCGGTTCCAGTGTGACAGACAGGTCCAACAGGGTTTGCTTTGATCAGTACAGTGTCATTGTCGCAATCAGGAGTGATGGAAACCACATTCAGGAAATTTCCGGACTCTTCTCCTTTGGTCCAAAGTCTGTCTTTGGTTCGACTGTAAAAAGTCACTTTTCCTTCCTTTTGGGTTTTATTGAAAGCTTCTTCGTTCATAAAACCCAGCATCAGCACCACGTTGGTTTGAGCATCTTGTACTATGGCGGGAATCAGTCCGTTTCCCAGTTTTGAAAAATCTAATTGCATGATATGTCGTTTGTGTTTTTACATAATTATCTGAGGACAAAGATAATAATTTGTCCGGCATGACTTGTAAGGTTAGCGGATGGAGATGCCTTCGTTTTTCAGATAGGTTTTCAATTCGGGTATGGGTATTTCATTAAAGTGGAAAATGCTGGCAGCAAGTCCTGCATCGGCTTTTCCTTTGGTGAATACATCCTTAAAATGTTCTTTGGCACCGGCGCCGCCCGAGGCAATGATGGGAATGCCTCGTTCATCGGAGAGCCTGGCAAGCGCTTCATTGGCAAACCCCTGTTTTACTCCGTCGTGATCCATGCTGGTGAACAGGATTTCGCCGGCACCTCTCTCTTCAGCCTCCCGGGCCCAGCTGAAGAGCCGTTTTTCTGTTGGAATACGACCTCCGTTTACCGTTACAGTCCAGTCATCTCCGGCAATTTGTTTGGCATCAATGGCCACCACCACAAACTGACTGCCGAAATGCTGTGCCATATCGCTGATCAACTGCGGATTTCTGACTGCTGAGGAGTTGATGGATATCTTATCGGCTCCTGCGCTCAGCAGTGCATCGGCATCACTTAACTCACTAATACCACCTCCCACAGTAAAAGGAATGTTGATGTGTTGGGCAATTCTTTTCACCAAATCCACGAATGTTTTACGCCTCTCGTGACTGGCTGTGATATCCAGAAACACCAGTTCGTCAGCTCCTTGCTGTGCATAGAGGGCACCCAGTTCCACCGGGTCACCGACCTCTTTTATGTCCAGAAATTTTACCCCTTTTACCGTCTGTCCGTTGCGGATATCGAGGCATGGTATGATTCTTTTTGCGAGCATTTTTTTAGTTTATTAGTTGTTTAGGCAGAAGGAAGAAGGTTTTTAGCTGTTTTTTAGTTTGCGAATCAATGAGGCAAGCATCTTTTCAATTTCAAGGCTGAGGTTATTCACATTATCGAACCCTTCAATGGAACAAAAGCTGAGCCTTTTTGCAATTTCGAGTTGGGTCTGAAACTCATACAGAGAACCTGATGCAATTTGCAGAAATCTGATATAATCGTTTTTGCTGTTTCGTCCATATCCCTCGGCTATGTTGCTGGGAATTGAAATGGAAGATCTTTTAACCTGACTTGTCAATGAGTAAATCTCCTCCGGTGGAAATACAGATATTAGTTTGTAAGTTAAACAAACAAGGTCTATGGCTTTTTGCCAAACAATCAAATCTCGATATGTTTTCATCGTAATAAGGGTTAGTTAATAAATTGAATCTTATCTCTTCTGCCTTCTGCCTTTTTTTCTCTTTTACTGACTGTTATCTGCTAAATATAGATATGTTTTTAGTTAACTGAATCTCATATCTTCTGCCTTGTTTTTACTCCCTACCCTCTATTCCTCCTCTCAATCTCTTCCATTTTTATTCTTCCTTCATAAATGGCTTTTCCAAAAATTACTGCCGGCACACCTGCTTCCTCCAGTTCATCAATATCTTTCATGCTGCTGACGCCGCCACTGGCGATGAGGTACAGATCCGGGAAGTTGGCCAGTATTTCCTTGTACAATTCTGTTGATGGGCCTTCAAGCATTCCATCTTTGCTGATGTCGGTGCAAATGGTTTGGGTCACTCCTTTGTTGATGTAGTCTTTCAGGAAATCCATCAGGTCGAGTTCGGAGGTCTCCAGCCAGCCTGACGTGGCGATTTTCCGATCTTTGGCATCAGAGCCGAGGATTATTTTCTCAGGGCCATGGGTGGTAAGCCACTGTAAAAACTCGTCAGGATTTTTTACAGCGATACTTCCTCCGGTAACCATTTGGGCTCCGCTTTCGAAGGCAATGCGCAGATCTTCACTTGTTTTCAGCCCGCCGCCGAAATCAATAGTCAGACTCGTTTTCCCGGCGATGGTCTCAAGTACTTTGTAGTTGACAATATGTCCTGCTTTGGCTCCGTCCAGATCCACCAGATGAAGCCGCTTGATGCCGTTGTCTTCAAATTGTCTGGCCACTTCCAGTGGATGTTCATTGTAAGTTTTCTGTGTGCTGTAATCTCCTTTGCTGAGTCTTACACATTTTCCTCCGATGATGTCTATCGCGGGTATTAATTCGATTGATTGCATTTACTGAAAGTATGATTTCTAAATTCTAACCTCTAACCTCTAACTTCTAGCCTCTACATTTCTAAGAAATTCCTGAGTATCTGCTCTCCGGCTTTACTGCTTTTCTCCGGGTGAAACTGGGTGGCGTAGAAATTGTCTTTTCGCAGTGCGGCACTGAAAGGATGGATGTAATCGCTCTCTGCAGCAGTGTCGGGTCCGGTGGCTACATAAAAACTGTGGACAAAATAGACAAATTCGTTTTCAAGTTCTTTATTGAACAGCGGTTCCCTGACATTGGTGAGCTGGTTCCAGCCCATGTGGGGGATTTTAATATTTCCGGAGTCTTTTGGTGGGGCCACAAATTTCTTTACTTTTTCATCGAAGATGCCCAGGCAGGGGGTGTCACCCTCTTCGGAGTGGCTGCACATCAGTTGCATTCCCAGACAGATTCCCAATACCGGTTGTTTCAGAGATGGAATCAGTTGATCCAGCCCCTCTTTTTTCAGGTAAGCCATCGTTGTGCTGGCTTCTCCAACACCCGGAAAAATTACCTTGTCGGCTTTGCGGATGGAGTCATGGTCGGCAGTGATTTCTGCCTGATAGCCCAGACGTTTGAGGGCAAAGCTAACCGATTGGATATTACCGGCATTGTATTTTATAATTACAATCTTCATTATTTCATCAATTGGTCGATCTTTTCTACGAGGCCGGAAAATTCTTCCTCGTTAAAAAGCCGCGTTAGAAAAACGATTTTACCCTCACGGTCAATCAATACATTTCGAGTTACTCCTGCTTTTTTTTCGGCATAAAGCTGAAAGATTTCTGCCCCCGGATCCAGTGCCAGAGGGTAGGAAATGCCTGTTTCGTTGGCAAACTTTTTCACGGTCTCAAGGGGTTCGTCCCTGTCAATGCCAATTACAATCAATCCTTTATCCTTGTAAGGCTGCCATATCTCACTTTCAATATGGGGCATCTCTTTTCGACACACACCGCACCAACTGGCGGTGAATTGAAGCATAACTACCTTTCCCTTGTTTTCTTCAAGGCGGAAAGTCTCCCCGTTCGCCAGAGTGGCTTCAAAAAGCGGTGCTTTATCGCCGATTTCAACGATATATCCCCGGTTATCGGTCTGGCTTTGGCAGCTTAAACCTGTCATAATCATCACAATAAAAAGGAGGTGTTTTAATTTTATCATAGCGTTTATATTTAGTTTCTGTCCATAAACTAATTAAATTTTGTTTATAGAGTTGTTTCTGGTCAGAAA
>DHQK01000055.1:0-8018 GCA_002411085.1 Marinilabilia sp. UBA5340
ACTTACAGCCGGCCCCTTTCCTATAGGAGCACTTGTATGTCAGAGTGATGCATATTGCTTACAGACCCTGCCAATCAAGAAAGGGCAGATCAGGAACAATGAAATTATTCAAATATCGCTGTCTGCCATTGCAAAAACTCATATCAGACTGTAATAATTTTATCGTTTTTGCAGCCGGCAAAGTTATAAATTTAAACAAAACAGACCTAATAAGCTAACAATTTTGACTTCAGAGTACTATAACCTACCAAACACATAAAACCGGCCAACAGCATGAAGACCGAAAGCCAGAGAGCAATAGCCCGGCGGTCTGGAGTAATACCTCATCCTATTTTAATATATTGGTCAGGATACGATCAATAAAGACACTATTTTTCTTTCGCATCAGGAACATATACCTCCAGAAGTTTGCAATGATCCGTTGCTATGATGGAAAACTCTTTCAAATCAGCAGGCACCAAGACTGTTTCACCCAACTGAATTTTTTCTCTTTGGTCACAGTCATAATGAATCTCAGCCTCTCCATCCACACAAATTAAAACCACGAATGAATCCAGATTATAGATATCCTTCTTCAATTCATGCCCATGGAGGTCAATCAGACTTGTAGCAAAATAAGGGGATTGCACAATAGGAGAAACCTCATTATCTCTGGCCTCGTAACTGGTTCTATAATCTTTCCCGCCCGAAAAATCAATAGCATCAATGGCCTGCGCAGTATGCAATTCGCGTGAATTGCCATCTGCATCTTTTCTGTCGAAATCATATATCCGGTACGTCACATCGGAGGTTTGCTGAATCTCTGCAAGCAATATACCTTTCCCTATGGCATGAACACGGCCGGCAGGAATAAAAAACACATCTCCTGATTTCACTTCATGGCTGGCCAGCAAATCTTCTAGCCTCTTTTCTTCCAAAGCCTTCAGATACTCCTGCTGACTGGTATCCTTCTTGAAACCGCTAATTAGCCTGGATCCCGAATCAGCCTGCATTACATACCACATTTCGGTTTTCCCAAATGAATTGTGGCGCTTCCTGGCAAGCTGATCATCAGGGTGTACCTGAATAGAAAGCACATCATTGGCATCGATAAATTTGATTAAGAGCGGAAAATCGTCCCCAAATTTTTCAAACACTTTATCGCCCACCAGCTCCGACATATAAACTTCCATCAGTTCTTTGAGCGAGTTCCCTTTGAGAAAGCCATTACTAACTATTGAAACATCACCAGTCACACCGCTAAGTTCCCAACTTTCTCCAATATCGGCAGCATCTCCGGTTTGCTTTTTCAAAACAGAGTTTAATTTTTTCCCTCCCCACAATCTTTGTTTCAAGATGGGTTCAAATTTTAACGGATAAAGTTTTCTTTCCATAATAATGTTGAGATTTTTGCTTTTAGAAACAAATATACCAATAGAAAACCGGACTTGCTGAGCATCGATGCAATACCATTGGAATTTAAATAAATTTCATCATTTGAATTCAGGCAGGCTCAGACGTTTTTACAGGTTCCGGACACTAAAAATCCACAACACATAAAAGGCCTTCAAGCCCTTTAGGTAAAAACTTTTCTCACAGTTTTGTTTTCCCGACACATATAATATTCTGATCTCCTTTTTATGAATCAATAAAATCGGGAAGCACATTTATTTCTGAAAAACACATCAAAAACCAACAAAACATCATATTTTTGCAAAAAAAAATGCGAATTACTGAAGCGACTTTTCTCACCAGCAGCCCCAATCCCAAGGATTGTCCTGCTCCCAACAAGCCAGAATACGCATTTATCGGGCGATCAAATGTGGGGAAATCATCGCTTCTGAATATGCTCTGCAACCGCCGTAAGCTCGCAAAGACATCGGGAACACCTGGCAAGACAAGACTCATCAACCATTTCCTTATCAACAATCAGTGGTATCTGGTAGATCTGCCAGGTTATGGATATGCTAAATTATCCAAAACCGAACGGGAAAAATTCAAAAAAATAATTGACAATTACCTTAAAGAGCGGACCAATCTGGCCAACTTATTTGTTTTGGTAGACAGTCGGCATGCTCCTATTCAATCGGATCTGGAGTTCATGCAAAACATGGGACAAATGGGAATCCCGTTTTCCATTGTATTTACCAAAACAGATAAACTTAAACCCGCAGAACTGGAAAACAATATTGCCCAATATGAAGCCAAACTCAAGGAAGACTGGGAGGAGCTTCCCCCGCTTTTTCTGAGTTCAGCCGTTAACCGGGACGGACAGGAAGAGATACTGTCATATATTGAAGAAATTAACCAAAACCTGAAATAACCTTTTACTTTGAAACATTAAATATTACTTTAGTAAGAAATTGCTATTAACAATAGGTGAATTTTCTTATATTTGCAATCGGAAAATCACTTCTAAAATAACTGATAAACAGGACTTTAAATGCCACCTAAAGCACCAATCAAATTATTTACAGGAACCAGCACCCGATATCTGGCCGAAAAAATCAGTCTTTGCAACGGAAGAGAACTGGGAAACATTCATCTGACACATTTTAGTGACGGAGAGTTTACTACCGCTTATGAAGAAACCATTCGCGGATCTCATGTTTTTCTTATCCAGTCTACATTTCCACCATCAGACAATCTTTTTGAACTGCTGATGATGATAGATGCTGCCAAGCGTGCATCCGCATACAAATTGGTGGCCGTAATCCCTTACTTTGGGTTTGCACGCCAGGATCGCAAAGACCGCCCCAGGGTTGCTATTGGAGCTAAACTAGTGGCTGATTTGTTAACCACTGCCGGCGTTGACCGCATTATTACGATGGATTTGCATGCCGACCAGATACAGGGATTTTTTGATATTCCGGTAGATCATTTGTACGCCAGCAGCATATTTGTCCCACATATCCGGAAACTCAATCTGGAAAATCTGGTAATTGCATCTCCTGATGTAGGAGGCTCTAAACGAGCCAATACCTATGCCAAATTTCTGGATACACCGATGGTTATATGCCATAAGCACCGATCCAAGGCCAATGTAGTAGACGAAATGAGGATTATCGGGGATGTAAAAGGCAAAAATGTAGTGATTATTGACGACATGGTAGATACCGCAGGAACACTCACGAAAGCTGCTGACATGATGCTGGAGCAGGGAGCCTTAAGTGTACGTGCTTTTGCAACACATCCCGTTCTGTCAGGACCTGCCTACGAAAACATAGAAAAGTCAAGCATTTCAGAAATCTATGTGACCGATTCTATTCCCTTGAGAAAAAAGTCGGAAAAAGTCAAGGTGCTTTCCGCAGCCCAGTTATTTGCTGACACAATCGACAAAGTTTACAATTACCAGTCCATTAGTACGCAATTTGTAATATAATTATTATCTTTGCGGCCGCCCAAAACGGCATAGTGTGATGGGAAATTAAGGTTTCACATTACAATCTTAATTTTGAGTAACACATTCAAAAACAAAGAGATGAAAACAATTGAACTAAAAGCAACCAAGCGTGATAACCTTGGTAAAACTGCGACAAAACAACTTCGTAAAGAAGGAAAAGTACCTTGTGTACTTTATGGAGGTGAAGAAACCATTCATGCAGCTACCCTGCTGAAGGATTTCAACAAACTGATTTACACCCCTGATGTACACCTGGTAAAACTGGACGTTGATGGCACGGTTCACAACGCCGTTATTCAGGATGTTCAATTCCACCCTGTAAGTGATGATGCCTTGCATGTGGACTTCCTCCAGATATTTGAGGATAAACCAGTGGTTATTGAAATCCCTGTTAAAGTAAAAGGACTTGCTGCAGGAGTTAAAGCTGGTGGTAAATTGACCATTGAGCAACGTAAACTTAAAGTTAAAGGTCTTGCCAAAGATCTGCCTGCGCAGCTCGAAATTGACATTACCAATCTGGGACTTGGAAAAGGAATTCAGGTAGGTCATCTCAGTTTTGACAATCTTGAATTGCTCAACAACAAAAATCAGGTAGTGGTTTCTGTTAAGCTTACAAGAGCTGCCCGTGCTGCAGGACAAACAGCTGAAGAATAAAACTTCAACCATATTTCAAAGACCTCCATATTGTTATATGGGGGTTTTTGTGTTTTTGGAATAATTTAATCCGTACTTTACAAAACAAAAAGTACATCACATGGGCCTCATTCGAAAAATAAAAACTTTACTGCAATCAGCAGAAAAGCAATCAGACAATACCGTGAAATATTTAATTGCAGGACTTGGAAATATTGGCCGCGAATATGAACATACCCGCCACAACATTGGCTTTGACATTCTGGATGAGCTGGCCAAACAGGAAAGCGTTTCGTTTAACGACCGCCGATATGGCAATATTGCCGAATACAAATTCAAAGGCCGTACTTTTGTACTGTTGAAACCCAGCACTTATGTAAATTTGAGTGGTAAAGCCATCAATTACTGGATGAAACAGGAAAAAATCCCACCTGAACGATTGCTGGTGGTTGTTGACGATCTTGCACTGCCTTTTGGTACGCTCCGATTGAAAGCCAAAGGAAGCGATGCAGGACACAACGGGCTAAAAAACATCAATCAAATCCTGGGTCACAACCAATATGCACGGCTCAGATTTGGAATTGGAGACAACTATTCCCGGGGCCGCCAAATAGATTACGTATTAGGAACGTGGGACAAGGATGAAGATGCAGCTTTACCCGAGAGAATAGACAAAGCAATTGAGATTATCAAAGGTTTTGGAACCATTGGACTGGCACAAACCATGAGCCAGTACAACAATAAATAAACGATCATGAACTTAACAGAAAGTGTACGCATAGATAAGTTTTTGTGGGCTGTTAGGTTGTTTAAAACCCGAAGTCTGGCTGCAGAAGCCTGCAAAAAAGGAAGAGTGACCATCGATGAACAAACAGTAAAATCATCCCGTATGATTCGGCGCGGAGATGAGGTCTCTATCAAGATACCCCCAGCGGTGAAAACATACAAAGTGCTGGACTTGTCCGAAAAGCGCATGGGCGCCAAACTGGTACCTGGATTTTTGGAAGACATCACTCCCAAAGAAGAGCTTGATTTACTCGACATGGCCAGAATGACCCAGAAATTGAGCCGTCCAAGAGGAACAGGTCGCCCCACCAAAAAAGATCGTCGCGATCTGGATAATCTCAAAAACCATTTCGATTAAACAATAATCTTTCACCTTATGATTATTTCAAGACATAAAAAGAACAGTGATATTGCCGGATACGTACTCTATATGTGGCAAATAGAAGATCTAATCAGAGCCTCAAAGCTTGACATGAATACGATCCGAAAAAATATCATTGAACAATACGAGCAACCCCGCGAAATAAAGCAAGAAATAGAGGAATGGTACGAGAACCTGGTGGAAATGATGCGCAATGAAAAAAAAGAAAATTCAGGACACCTGCAGGTTATTACCAACACGGTAAACGACATGAACCGGCTTCATATAGACCTCATGCATGCTCCCAGGGAGGCTGCTTACCAACAACAATTCATGAAAGCCGTCCCGCTCATCAAAGAGCTGGAGAAAAAAATGCAACCAACTCCCACGCATGACATTGAACTGATGCTGGCTGCAATGTACAACGCTTTTGTTTTAAAACTTCAGAACAAAGAGATTTCGGAGGGTACCAATGAAGCACTAAAAATATTTGGAAAAACCCTCGCGATGCTATCCAACAAATACAGGAAAGACAACAAAGGAGAACTCAATCCTGAATGACAGCGCAGGATTTTCTCTTCCCAAACCATTTATACCGGTTCCCGGCCACTATTCGATAACCTGCTTTTATCCAGCTCTGGGGAAATATGCAAAGTATGTACTGTAGCATAAGGTAGGGTTGACCTGCACGTTTGAGAATATAAAGGACAGCAGGCGCTCCCGCAACTGACATATCTTCTTCCACAACGATTACCTCATCCAACGTCTCTGTGGAATATCCATATTGCGTCAATAATTGCCGGCCTTTTTCTGACTGCATGGCAACCAGAGACACAGCACTGCGAAACCGCCGGTGAAGCCACCGGGCAAAGCCACTACAAAGCACACAATATCCATCAAAAAGAACTGTCATTCACAAAAAAAGAATAATGGAACCAGAAACGGGGCCAAAAGAAAAAAACATGACGCTCAGCTTTTGAGCAAACCCGGGTAAAATCATCTACACCACCTGCCATCATTTTCCGGATCACAAAAGGTTTCATCGTCAGCATCTGACTCACCAGGATTGGTCTCATCAGGATTTTGCAAAAATGCTTCAGCATCTTTTACATATCCGGCCCGGGGAAAGACACCATAAAGAAAATCCCGGTCAAAAAGCCTTTTTGTACAATACATCTTCTCGCTTCTCTTCATCGGCAAAAGGTTTTTTGACTGATTGCCAGGCAATCTCCGTCAGTTAAACAAAAAAGAACGTTCCCTCTATTTAAATTGGGGCTAACCTGAATTTAATTCATAATAATAGAAATTCATGAATAATTCAGGTAAAAAAATTGAGTGCAAAATAGAACATTCTTTTGCCCATAAAGGTTCACCAATGGAAAAAGGTTATTCCAAAACCAAATCTACACGTCGGTTGACCATCCGAAGTCCTCTGGGGGATAATTCTTCCACAGGAGATAAGGGATCTGATTCACCCTTAGGAACGATTTTTATTCTTTCAGGTGCAATTTCCAGTTCATGTACCAAAAACTCCTTTACAGCCAAACATCTTTGACGGCTAAGTTCCATGTTTTCTTCATTTTCTCCCAAAGCATCGGCATACCCGTAAAGAGTTAGTTGTTTATCCTTGTAGTTCAGCAAATCAATGGCAACACGTCCCAGCAGCAATTGATCAGCAGGAGAAAAACGATCAAACCGGCCCGACGGAAAAAAAATAGTTTTTACATCATACTGATCATAAATAATCCTAAGTGTTTGCGTGATAACCACAGAATCTTTATCAATCGGACGATTGGCCTCATATCGGGCAATGTCTTCTTCCAGCTGACGGATTTCATCGTCTACATTATTCTTCCGGGGACGACCAAACATATCCATCCCTTCAGCCCTGTATGTCCATCGCTCATGACGCCGGTTTTTATTGCCAAACTTGTAACTAACATTCAAATTGGTAAAGAGGTATCGATCATTGGTAGCTCCTGTAAGTATATTATCAAGCCTGTCGGAAGCCGAAAACCGCAGCATACTTTCAAGACCGACATCAAAACTATTGTTGATGCGATACATCACTCCAACCCCAAAAGGTAGGACAATATCGGCAGCCCTATTGGTTTTTTCATCCGGATTCTCCGCATCATAACCCAGCACCACATAATTGGGATTAGAGCTGTCATACACCTGACTTCGTTGTGCCACCCGCCCTGTTGTTACATCGAACAATTGACTCCGGAAAAGCGTGGCTCCGACCCCTATTTTAAGATAGTAGTTCCATTTGTCATTGATCGGGCCGGGCCGGGCAGACATTTGATTAATAATTGCAATGCCATTAACGGAGACATCCATAAGGTCTCCCCGAAATCCGTAATTCCCTTCCTGTCCGGACATGTCGCTCTGCAAATATTGCAACTCAAAGGCAAATGCAGGAACCAAATGCTTGGTAACCCAAACGGATGGGCCAAAATCAATCTTTTGATCAGGAAAAAGACTGTAGCTACTCTGATCGGCATACATAAACACCGGCCCAAAACCGGCTGTAACAGACCATGAGTTATACTCCTGACCGAAAGAGTAAATCATATCGGGAGTAAGCATAAACTCATCATTGCTGCGTTTTTGAGCCTCAAGACCGAAAAAAATAAATAATAATAGTATTACTACAAGTATTCTCATTCCACTGAAATTAATTCAAGCCCTTGATTTTACAAACTGCTATCTATCAAACAGATCATAAAAAACCAACAAAACTCTGACCGAGAAAAATCACCAGGTTTCTCTGTTGGCTTTACTTTTCCCCTTCCGGAGCTTTTTGAAGAAAAATATCAACCCGCCTGTTAACACTATGAACCCCCCTCGGAG
>DHQK01000055.1:8175-14803 GCA_002411085.1 Marinilabilia sp. UBA5340
TAACCCGTCTGTTAACACTATGGACCCCCCTCGGAGCCAACTTTTTAGTATCTGAAAGCAGACGTCCTTCTCCGTTGGGCTCCGTCCTGAAACGATCTTCATCCAATCCATAATCGTTGACCAAAACATCAACCACTGCGTCGCAACGTCGCTGGCTCAACTTTACATTATAATCGTCAGTCCCCCGTTCATCACAATAGCCCTGAACGAGTACTTTTTCATTGGGATGCTCTTTCATAAAGCGTGCAACAATGGCCAAAACTTTATGTGCTTCCGGTTTAATGTTGGATTTATCAAAGTCGAAAAAGACCGAGGCTGCCAAAATATTGCGATATTCAATCGTTTCCTGATAAATAAATGAGGTATCCGTTACTGCGGAGTCGTTGGCAGCAATTTCTTCTAGTCGTTGTCGCAAAGAATCGAGCTTTTGTGCATTGGGATCCAGATTTCGCTCGCGCTGATAGGCCATATTGAAATCCTTATACGTCCATAAAGCATGCCGTTTGTCTTTCTTGCCCAACTTGTAAGTAACAGTGACAGCAGCCGACATATAAGAATCGTTATCGGCCCCGGTCAGGTTTACATCAAGATTGTCCTGTGTGAGATTGCGCAGGGTGAGTTCAAAACCAACATCGAAACTTTTATTAAGCCGGTAATCAATCCCCATACCAATGGGTACTACCATCTCACTCCCACGATCAGTTTCCTCCTCCGGGTCATCATTATCATATCCGATGGCCAGATAATCAGTATCTGCCCAGCCATAAGGACGAGGATATCCGGGTGTTCCGCCATGAATATCTCCCACCGTAATCCAAGCTCCCGTTTCCAGACTTCTTTGACGAGATCGAAAATAATTTACACCTAAACCAATCTTTCCATAAATATTCAGTTTGTCTCGTATCGGCCCAAAAAGCACCAACTGATTTATACTGACATTCAGATTCAATGACAGATCATAGAAATCTCCTTCGAAATAACGGGTGTTTTTTTCTCCGTACATATCCGCCATCAGAAACTGGGCATCAATCGACCATGGACGACCAAATTGTTTACTAATCAAAAATGTGGGGCCAAATTTCCAGTTTTGTGACGGAAAAACAGTATAATCAACAACATCCGTATAATAAATGAGGGGCCCGATACCAGCAGTCAGTGACCACGTATTATACTTCCTGTCAGGGTTGTAAAGCTGTTCCTCTTCAAGATTGTAAAAATCTATCTGCTGAGCCTTCACAAATATTATTCCCGAGGCGAACAATAAAATCAATAAGACAAATTTCCTCATTCCTAAGATTGGCTTAAAAGTATGACTATTATATCAACCAAAACTAAAGGAATAAAAATCGAAGGTAAAGAATATTTTTACCAACAATAAGCTAACTATGATTAATGGCTGGATTTTTGGCAATAGCAGGAAAGACTCCTATCATAAAACGCCCTTCCGGTGTTTTCCGAAAGGGCGCATTACCTTAGAAACTGTTTAAGTCTTATCCTTTGAACAGTTTCTTTATCATCCGATTATATCTTTACTGTTTTTCAAACTCCTTAAGACCAGCTTTCAGCCAGTCTATATAAGCCTGTACATCTGTATTGTAACCTCTCTCATCCATCAGTGGCTCTTCATCATGCCCCAGTATTACGTAATGAGGCTGACTGTTTCGCTGAAAACGGGAAATCTGAAAATCACTCCACTTGTTTCCGACCGTCCTGATTTTCTTACCCGTAACCGGAGAAACATATTGTTCCTCTTCAGGAAGCTCCTCCCGAAAATCTACGTATAAAGATGTCAGAACAAAATCATTCGAAATCATATCTTTAACTGCAGGCTTAGACCAAACGGCATCCTCCATTTTCCTGCAATTGGTACATCCTTTGCCTGTAAAATCAAGCAGCAACGGCTTATCGACCATTTTAGCATATTCCAGGGCCTTCTGGTAATCATCAAAAGCAGGAATGCCCTGGGGCCCCAGATGCATATCTTCTCCCAGAGGTGCAGTTCCGCCGCCAGAGCCAGGCGCCCGGTTCCCTACACCGTAAGGTGATTCAGCATAATTGTTGGGTGGCGGAAATCCACTTATCAGTTTTACGGGAGCTCCCCACAAACCGGGAATCATATAAATGGTAAAAGCAAATACCACCAGTCCAAGCATCATGCGCGATACCGGCAAATGATCCATCGGTGAATCATGGGGTAACCTGATTTTCCCCATCAGATAAAATCCCAGGGCGCCAAATATGGCTATCCAGATAGCAATAAATACTTCTCTTTCCAACACATGAAGTCCCCAAACCATATCGGTAATACTCAAAAACTTAAACGCAAAGGCCAGTTCCAAAAATCCGAGAACCACTTTGACTGAATTGAGCCAACCTCCCGATTTGGGAAGTGAATTGAGCCATCCGGGGAAGGCTGCAAAAAGGGCAAACGGAAGGGCCAGGGCCAAAGAAAAGCCAAGCATACCAATTACCGGAGCCATGCCACCTACTGAAGCTGCCTGAACTATCAGTGTCCCCACAATGGGGCCTGTGCATGAAAAGGAGACCAACGCCAGAGTAAATGCCATAAAAAAGATACCAATCAGGCCTCCCTTATCGGCACCCTTATCGGCAGCACTAACCCATGAATTGGGCAACACAATCTCGAAGGCTCCAAAGAAGGAGATCGCGAAAACAATCAATAAGGCTGCAAAAAAGAGATTAAACCAGGGGTTGGTTGACAACGCATTTAGGGCATCAGCACCAAATAATGCGGTGACAACAGTTCCTAATATAACATAAATGACAATAATGGATATGCCGTAAAATATGGCATTGCGAAACCCCATGGCTTTGGTCTTGCTTTGCTTTGTAAAGAAGCTCACGGTCATGGGAATCATTGGAAATACACAAGGAGTCAGCAAAGCTGCAAAACCACCAAGAAATGAAAGCCAAAAGATAGTCCAGTGACTCTGACTTTCAGAATCTGAGCTCGCCTTTGTATCCTCTGTGCTATTTTCTACAGAATCGGTTTGTACGGTATTTGTGGCCTCATCAACCGCTATCGATTCTTCGGTTGTTTCTAAAGTCTTTTGTGGGACAGTTTCTCCATTCAGGCTTAAAGAAAAATCAATACGATCAGGAGGTAAACACTGCTCATCATCGCAAGCCATGAATTCCACATATCCTTCAACCACTGAGACTCCAGCATTTTTAACCACAAATGGTAATACCAGCCTGGCGCTCTCTGCAAACCAGCCCAGCTCCATGTCAAAAGTAGAATCAAACTGGATGTCAGGCTCAGGCCTCTCTTTCAGAGAACCTATTTCCAATTGGTCATCCGGATTAAGCAAAACAAGCGAAGTGGGAATAGGACCACCTTCCGGGATATTGGAAGAATAAAGATGCCAATTTTCATCAATAGTAGCATCCGCTACAATTTCAAATTCTGTTTCCGAAATTTGGTTGATAGAAAAAGCCCACTTTACGGGCTCCAGAATCTGAGCATTAAGGGCAATGGTGCTGAAAAACACCGTAAAAAGAAATACCAGACTTACTTTTCTCATGTGTACTATACTTTGACTTATTAGACCTCAAATTTATCCATAATTACGAAACACCAAAACAATAATTGAGTTCGATACCCCAGGACTATTTCACATATATCGATCATTGAATATATACTAGCAAATAAAAATTGCTTTGAGATGGTAAAGCAGTCAAAGCAATTTTTCAAAAGTCAAAACTATACTACAAAAAACAGGCCAACTGAGTACTATTGGGATTACGGCATTTTATACAATACCGCATTGATGTTCATCCCTGCTCCCACTGAGGTAAATACAAAGTGATCTCCTGTTTTAACCCTCTGATTGGGCAGTATTTTTTTCATCAACAAATCAAACAAAACAGGCACTGTTGCAACAGAATTATTTCCCAGTTTTTCAATGGTCATTGGCATGGTGTATTCCGGAACATCTCGCAAACCGTAAAGTTTAAACAAACGTGCCAGAATGGCATAATCCATCTTTGCATTGGCCTGATGTATAAGCACTTTATTGACATCTGTAATATCTACATTCCCTTTTTCCAGACATTTCTTCACCGTAGGAGGAACAGTAAACAGTGCATATTCATATACTTTCCGGCCGTTCATCTTCAAAAACTGTTCTTTGCTGTCAATTTCTTTATTGAATGATGGCCCCATCTTCAACAAATACGCGTGATCAATGGTATCGGTTCTTGTAACATGCGATAAAATCCCCACCGGGACATTACTTTTCACTCCCTCCACTACAGCTGCTCCGGCACCATCAGAGTATATCATGCTATCCACATCATGAGGGTCAGAAACCCTGGATAAAGTCTCCGCTCCAATGACCAATACTCTTTTGGCCTCACCTGCCTTAATATAAATATCCGCCTGAATAAGGGCCTGCACCCATCCGGGACAACCAAAAAGTAAGTCATAGGCAACACAGAACGGATTTTCTATTCGCAGCTTATTTTTCACCTTCGAAGCTAGCGAAGGTAAGATATCTGTCCGCCCGGTTTCTTTACTGACATCCCCAAAATTATGTGCTACAATAATATAATCCAGACTTTCCTTATCAATTCCTGCCGATTCAATGGCTTTCTCTCCGGCTAATGCAGCAATATCAGAAGTAACAAAATTATCATCTACATGCCTGCGCTCTTCAATCTCTGTAATCTCCTTCAGCTTATCAATAATTACATCTGTAGGCTTGCTCATCTTCTCCCCGGCAGGAGAATAAAACACATTCTGTAAAAAATCTTCATTTTTTACAATTCTCGGAGGAACATAAGAGCCCGTTCCTTTTATCACGGAATAAATCTGATCTGTCATAATC
The DNA here is from genome assembly GCA_002411085.1 of Marinilabilia sp. UBA5340. Lineage (GTDB taxonomy): Bacteria > Bacteroidota > Bacteroidia > Bacteroidales > Marinilabiliaceae > Marinilabilia. The sequence goes on from DHQK01000055.1 coordinate 13,026, forward strand.
AATTTTGTATTAAAAAAACCGCCACAAAGGAACAACTTTTTAAAATAATGCACACAAAAACCTCATTTCATTTATCCCACCATATTTTCATTCGCCACATTTTCTAACAAAACAGGGGAATACAGAACTTTTCATCCAAACAATTCAATAAATGTGAGTCAATGGTTTCCAATCCAAAGATCCCATCCTTTCATAAACGTTTCATCCCCAAATTTGCATTATCATAAAAAAAAACAGCCCTAATCACTGACAATCCACGACAACATATCCAATCCCCCTATTAACTGCATTGCATCAACCAATTGGAACTTTTTTTTAACAAAAAAGCAAAAAACGTACAATCCAGAGTTGTGGAGAACGACTGAAAAAACTATATTTGCACCGCAATAAACGGATTTCACATCCGCCCGGATGGTGGAATTGGTAGACACGCTGGACTTAAAATCCAGTGGCCATTGCGGCCGTGCGGGTTCAAGTCCCGCTCCGGGTACATTTTCAAGACAAAGCCTCCTGATAATCAGGGGGCTTTGCTGTTTTAGAGGGGCTAATAAGAGGCAAATTTTTCCTGAATACTTCTTTTTTTACTTCATTTGACTTCAATTTTTTCCATTACTTACCTTTTTAATTTTTTTCAAAATGAGAAACCCAAACTATGTCAAATTTGTCGATTATTTAGTGGAGGAATCAAACAACATCAACAAGGAAAACACAGAATATTTAAGCCCTTTAGAAAGATTCATCCTAATCCTATCACAGCTCAAGAGTCGATACTATTTTCTTTACTTCTGGTATATTTCAATTATCCCAATCTTAGCTATTACTGCATTTTTAATACCAACTCCTAACATAAGCCCTGAAAACACTTACATCCAAGCTTTGATTGGCATGGCTGTAGGGCTGATTACGTTCTACTTTCTTAGAAAAAGATCATTTCTTTATTACACAAAACCCTATCTATTCACCCTTCTTTCAAGAAGGCTCGAAAGCATTGAAAATTATATTGACAATAAAAATTTAAATATTACCTGGGAAAAAACAATTGAATTAATAAAATCTTCAACCCCTTTAGAAGATATCAAAAAGAAAACGGCTTCACAAGTTTATTGGGATTTTCATCAGAGACCCAAACAAAAAAATGAAAAACTAATTTCCATAGAAAAATTATTTCTATTATTTTTTCTCGTGCAGGAGGGTTATGATTTTAAAACTGATGATATGGAACTAAATCATATTCTCGGAGCTCTTTTAAACCTTTCACCCGATTCAATGAAAAACCACCTTACTAAAGTAAACAAACTAAGAAAGTATATTGATAATGAGAAGGGCTTACATAGTGATGATATAAGTTTCATAAAAGATACTCTCGAAAAACTAGAGGAAAAAAGAGCTTCCCTCGATTTGTTCGAAAAATTACGTACTAAGGCCTATAACCCACACTAAATTCAGACCATGAAAGAATAATTTCAGACTATGAAAAAATAACTTCATACCCTGAAACGCTATGTTTCAGGGTTTTTTTGTGCCTTAATTTGTGGAAGTTTTACATCAATCTACAAAAAAACTATTATGGATAATTTAGTTGTACTACAGACAGACGAATTTATGGCTAAACAACGCCAATTTCTGCGAGAGGAATTAGAAAAAGCCTTGAAAAATGTTAATCCGGGTAAAGAACCTGAAGAGGTATTACAAACCAAAGACGTTTGCATTCTTCTCAAAAAATCCAGGCAAACAATAGAAAACTGGTCTGAGGCCGGCATACTTAACAAAAGGTATCT
>DHQK01000253.1 GCA_002411085.1 Marinilabilia sp. UBA5340
ACTATCTATGCCAGACCGGGACTGAATTTCAAATATTTTGAACGAAAGATTGATCCCACTTCTTTATTGTGGGGGGATCAAATAGGGCCCAACGGTGATATTCTGGCCAGTGCTTTGGGCGATTTTGAAGCAGAGAGTTACCGAAAAATTGATGCATCTGCTTCTGCCATGATTTACAGTGATGATTTCTGGATTGGTACCGTAGTGGATCATCTGGTGAAAAGTAATATCGGATTTACGGATATAGAATCTCCGCTTCCTATGCGTACTACTGTTTATGGAGGAGGAAAATACCGTTTCAGGCAGCGTACCCGCAATCAGGACGAGGTGGCCGGAACCCTTGCATTTATGTATCGGATGCAGCAGGATTTTAGTCAGTTGGACATCGGAACCTACTGGTATATCAATCCGTTCGAATTGGGGTTGTGGTACCGCGGAATTCCCGGGTTGGAATCTGAAGGGCTTACCAACAATGATGCACTTATTTTCATTCTCGGTTTCAATATCGGACAGGTAAGACTTGCCTACAGTTATGATATGACATTGTCCAACCTTGCAGGTTACAGTGGGGGTGCCAATGAATTCTCATTGATCTGGCGTTTCTCTACTTCCGGATTTAATGAGTCACCCCGCGGCGCAATTCCTTGTACCGAGCCAGGAAACGACTGGATGCGCAATAAGTCCAAATACCGTAGGGGCAGGAGGTCTATTTTTTAGGAGAAAGCAACTTTCAGGCAGAAGTTTGACTGGCCGAAGGCAGAAGAATAGTATCCAGTCTGCAGCGAGAAGAAGCAGTCTTTAGATCCGAAGCAGATCTTTCGATGATCCTCCTACCAATGACATATTAGGTGCGGCGGATCGGCGCTCAGCTTTGCTGCTTTGCTTGCCAAAGAATCCGCCGCACCTGCTCCCCAAATAATCTTTCCTGGAGTTTTATTATAGAGCATCTGAGCTTGTCGAAGAATCTGTTCGTTTGAAATAAAGATGTTTCGTTTTCGCTTAACATGAAACTTTGTTGGTGCTTTGTATTTTTTGGACAAACCCAAAACTCAGAACCCAAAACTCAAAACCCTTTCTCCAGTTTCCGGTAAGCCAGCAACATTTCTTTTTCATCCAGTATATCTGAAACATCTACTCCTAAGCTCTCAATAGTTGTTTGAGCCCCCTCAAAAAGATCAGAACGGGCGTAAAAATGCTCATGAGAGTAATTGAGGTATCTAATAATCCGGAATGCATTAAAAATGCCGAAAAACGCCTTTAAAAAGGTTTTTTTATTGGAGCTGTTGTTTTGTATTGTTTTTAGATCCTTTTCAAAACCGGTGTTTAGCAAAAAACTTCTTAGCGGCCCGGTAAGATTGTAGGTCCAGTCTTCAAATTGTGCGACAGGTACGGTCTGTAATTCGTCGGCTTTGGAGAAAAAATCTTTCAAGTCGGAAAAGGCTGATGGATTGTAAGTCGTTCCCTGTTTTTGGGTGCCTTCCAGATGATTTTTTACACTTGCCCCTGTGCCAAAAATCACCCGGTCGGATGGGCGGGGAGAGGGGAAAACAGTCGTTGTTTTGATCTCTCCAAAGCCTCCCAGTGGAATAAGTTTTTGGAGAAAGTAGAAATCTTCCCCGGCTTGCTTTTTGGGCATTCCACCTGCCCGGGCGTAGTTAATAGCCCGAAATGCCATACAGGATCCCACCGTATGAAATGCATAAGGAAAACCGGTGGATTTCAGGGCTTGTCGATAGTATCTCAGATGTAATTCATAGAGGGTGATGGCTTCATATACATTTTGTGAAAAATCAGTCCCTTCGAGGGGGTGCTCGAAATAGATGGATGCCCCATCATGATCGGAATTGACAAACCATTCCTCAATGGCTTTTAAATAATTGGGTGCAACCGGACTGTCGGCATCCAGACAGGTAATAATTCCATGTGGATTGTCAATGCTGTGAAACCGTCTTACAGCCTCATCCAGTCCTGTTTTTCTGGCCAGTCCGGCACCAAAATGTTTCTTCCGCAGGTCATAGGCCTCCAGTGTGAAGAGATTCAGCCAGTTGGGACGGGTTTTTGATTCAGCCAGTTCTCTTATTTCCGCTGCACAGGCTTTTTGTTCGGCGATAACAGCAGTTTTTTCATCTTCAGCGGTGTTTAAAACAACAATAACCTCCACCCTGACGGATGGAGGTTCACATGAAAATAAAGATTTTAATGTGGTAAAGATGAGTTCATCCTCGCGATAGGCCGGTATTACTACGATAATTCCGGTATTTTCTTCCACAGAGTCAGTCACTCGGTGGGGAGGATTGTGTTTTTCCAGATATTTCTTAAGGAGAAGATCCGGATTTTTTATTCTGGTCATATTGGTGATAGACCTTGTTTATTTGTTTTCTGATTCCTGATAGCGGGCATTCAGTTCATCTACAATACTGTTGGTGATATTGAGGGCTTCGTTGGCATAAAGTACATTGTCGCCCATTGTATTGCTTAAAACCAGCTTGAAAGGATGTTTTTGGGTGTATTCTTCGAGGAAGTTGGTGATAGTATCCCGTAATTCCTGGTTCATTTGATTTTGCTGACGCATGAGATCATTGGACAACTGGTTATTCAGCTCCTGCAATTCCTGTTCTTTCTGACGTAGTCTTCTTTCTTCGTTTTGAGCTCTTTCAAGGTTAAGAAAGCCGTTGTTTTGAACCTTGCGTTGAAAAGATCTCATGTCGTCCTGAAAAACTTTTAATCTTTCATTGAAGTCCGCTCTTGACGATTCTTCTTTGGTCAATAACTCTTCATTCAGGAAGCGTGCATATTCGTAATTGATCAGTAATGAATCGGTGTTTATATAGGCTATAGGATAATCTTGTACAATTTCGCTTTTTTCTTTTTGGGCAGTTTCTTCTTTGGAGGTTCCATTAGAAAAAACAATGATAAATAATGCAACTACAGCTACCAGTAGAACGGCATTGAGAACGATTGACAGATTTTTCATATCTAAGAAATGATAGTTTAAATTTTTTAATGATGAGGACAAATATAACTGTATTGTTAAAATATAAAAAAGTTCTTTCTCTATTTTGATCAAACGATTGGTTTGCCAACTGCAGGTCAGGTTATTTTTCTAAAACTGACATAACCGTCAAGCATTGCGGAAACCGCGATGAAAACAATCCAGAATCCTTTTTGATAGTAGATAGCGGCTACAGCCATAGCCAGGAAAACAGCACTGATCATCAGTATGCCATTGGTTCTTTTCCTGTGGACCGGGGCAATTATAAAATTGTATATCCGGATGCCCAAAACCGGAATCAGGCCCATGGCAAAAATCAAGGGAGCTGTGTTCATTTCAGCAATATTCATTACAACTCCGGCCAAAATCAGAATCATGCCTGCATAATACAATCCGCTCAAAAAACGGTAAAAGCTCATATTTTTATTTTTCTATTACTACAAAAATATCTTCATCCGGTTTTTTCATCAGGTATTGCTCTCTGGCGAATTTTTCAAGGTTGTCCGGATTGCTCTGTAATTCTTCTATTCTTTGTGTATTGTTGATAATTTCATTCTGGTAGTGGATTTTTTGTCTTTCCAACTCATTGATTCTTCCAGATAGTTCATGGCGTTCCACAAGGTTGTTTTGATCAAAAAAACCTACCCAGACAATAAAGGCCAAAAAGGTGATTACGTAACGGTTACGCAATAGTGGCATGCTGAGTCTGAAAAGGTCTTTGAACCCCATATTTCTGACGTTTTAGTTCCTTTACAAATGTAATTATTTCGGATGACTTTGCAATGTGGGTAGCTTCCGCGAACGTTTTTTTGCAAAAAAAGAGGCTGTCCCAAACGAAAATAACACCAAAGATAAGTCGGTTTTAACGAAGTCGAAGAATCTGTTGGTTTGAGAAACAGATTCTTCGACAAGCTTGTAAGGACATCAAATTTGGTTTTCTGGGATCACCTCTTTACTTAGTGAAAATGCCCGGGTTATCTTATTTTTCGCCCATATAGGGGTACTTGAAGTCTGTGGGAGGAACAAAATTTTCTTTGATGGTACGCGGAGAAACCCATCGCATCATATTGATCAGTGAACCGGCCTTGTCGTTGGTTCCGGAACCTCTTGCTCCACCAAATGGTTGTTGTCCCACAACAGCTCCGGTGGGCTTGTCATTAATGTAAAAGTTGCCTGCTGCATTAACGAGTCGTTGGGTTGTTTTTTCAATGATGTAGCGGTCTTTAGCAAAGACTGCTCCTGTGAGTGCGTACATGGATGTTTTGTCCAGAATATCCAGTGTCTCATCGTATTGCAGATCGTCATAAACATATATGGTAAGTACGGGCCCGAACAACTCTTCCTGCATGGTTCTGTATTGAGGATTGGTTGTGAGAATGATGGTCGGTTCTATAAAATATCCCACTGATTTATCACAACCTCCTCCTGCAATGATTTTGGCCTCAGGGTGCTGTTCAGCTTCCTTTATAACGGATTCCAGCTTGTCGAACGATGCCTCATCGATGACGGCATTCATAAAATTGGTAAAATCTTCGGGTGGGCCCATTTTTAGTTCAGCCAGTTGAGACTGTACTTCTTTGTAAATCTCTTCCCAACGGCTTGCAGGCATGTAGGCTCGTGAAGCGGCAGAGCATTTCTGACCCTGATATTCAAACGCTCCCCGAACAATGGCGGTAGCAACTTCTATAGCATTGCATGATTTGTGGGCAATGATGAAGTCTTTTCCTCCGGTTTCTCCCACAATTCGGGGATAGGTTTTGTAGCGGTGTATATTTTCGCCAATGGTTTTCCAGATGGATTGAAACACTTCGGTAGAACCGGTAAAATGGAAACCTGCAAAATCGGGATGATCAAACACCTCTTGGGCGACTACAGGGCCACTGGCAAAGACCAGGTTAATGACTCCGTCAGGCAGGCCTGCTTCCCGGAAAATCTGCATGATGATATGTGCGGAGTAGATGGCTGTTTTGGAGGGTTTCCAAATTACCACATTACCCATCATGGCCGGGGCCGAGGGGAGATTTCCGGCAATAGAGGTGAAGTTGAAGGGAGTCAGGGCAAAAACAAACCCTTCGAGCGGGCGGTATTCCACCCGGTTCCAGATGTTCTTTGCTGAAGTTGGCTGGTCGCTGTAAATCTGGGTCATGTATTGAACATTGAAACGCAGAAAATCGGCAAATTCACAGGCGCTGTCTATTTCGGCCTGAAATGCAGTTTTTGACTGGCCAAGCATGGTTGCGGCATTGATCTTTTGGCGGTAAGGACCTGACAGCAGGTCGGCAGCTTTCAGGAATATAGAAGCTCTGTGTTCCCAACTCATAGAGGCCCATTTTTTGCGGGCGTTGAGAGCAGCATCAATGGCCTGATGAACATGGGCTTCATCGCCCTGGTGATAGTGTCCCAGACAATGTTTGAGCTCATGGGGCGGATGCATGGCGACTTTATTGCCTGTTCTTATTTCTTCTCCACCGATGATCATGGGAATGTCCATCTCTACCTTCCGGTAGGTTTCAAGTTGTTTTTTTAGTTCTGCACGTTCTGGTGTTCCGGGCGCATAACTCAGCACCGGTTCATTTTTGGCCGGGGGAACCTGAAATACTCCTTTTGGCATAGCTCTCTTGGTTTTAGGTGTAACAAATATGTGCTTTATACAAATCTAACCAAAAGAGCTTCAGTTTGGAATGAAAAATGTCAGGGTTTTGCTGTTTCAGGTTTCTGAGTTTTGGGTTTCGGGTTTTGTGTCATTAACCGTGGAGCGGTGGCAGCGTGGTGGCAAAAAGATTTCTCCGAAAGAAGAATCAATAGCAGTGGTGGCGCGTTATGAAGGATCGGGTTGGAAGGAAGCAATGGAGTAGAAGAATGGGTCAATATTGCTGAACTGGAAACTCAAAGGGGACTGCCCGTGACTTTTCTGTCGCCCCTGCCGGGGCTTGATTC
>DHQK01000294.1:0-5093 GCA_002411085.1 Marinilabilia sp. UBA5340
CTACTCATAATACTGCACATTCTCCTTTGTTATCACATCCAGTGGCAGATATTTTATTTGCTCCACCTGCTTCTTAAACACCAAATAGTCAGCCATCAGCTTCACACCCCAATAACCTTGTCCGCGGGGATTCTGGTTAATTAAAAAATCTATCACGCCCTTGTGAAGAAACTCACGATTTTTTGAAAGCAGATCATAACCCACAAGCTGATATTGCATAAGATGATTTCTCGTCAGAAAATCTGCAACCACAAAGGAACGGGAATTCGTCACAAAGAATCCCTGCAAATCAGGAAAAGATTCTAACAACCTACTCAAATGTTCATCCAAACGAACGGTGTCTTCCCAGAAATCCACTTCCGCACGTTCCACATGAAAACCAGTTTTTTTGAATCTCTCAAAATAATCGAGAAATCCCTGTTCCTTTTTAATCAAATGGGTGGAATTGGTCACCTCCGCATCCAAATGAAGCACTAAAAAAGTTCCTGTACTTTTGCTCCCGTAATGCAGCAGTTTACCTGCAAGCACCCCGCTTTGATATGAATCCTGACCCACATAAGAGACAGGTTCATAATCTGGAATATGTGTATTAAACAAATTAAAAGGAATACCTTCCTTTTTCCATTTGCTTAAAAATGCGAGTGACTCCCGATAGAATATCGGTGCAACCAAAATACCACTGTATTGATCTGATTCAACTTTCTGTGCTTCTGCTTTGAAGGACTCCACATCTTTCTGATCAAACAGAAACTTATCTACTACCACACCATATTGTCGTAACTGTTCGGCAGCCTGATTTACGCCACGAAAGGGAGCCTCCCAGTATTCATCATTTCCAGGATGTGGTATAATTGCGGCAATCCGATAATCGCCTGAGGAGACCAATGCCCGGGCCAAGAGATTGGGCTCATAATTCAAGGCCTCCATAGCTTCCTGAATCCGTGTCCGCGCACTTTCAGATACACGACCCCGGTTATGCAAAACACGGTCAACGGTTCCGGATGAGACCCCGGCCTGCCTGGCGATATCTTTTATTCGTGCAATCTTTTTCAATGGAAAGGTATATTTTCAACCACCCCTGACACAAAGAACTGTCCGGAGATGATGATAACAATTAATTTCTGACCTTGTGTCCTTTCAAGGCATAGTACAAAATATACAAAAACAAGGGAAGACAAATCCAATATGCATTTTGTGCTCCAAACACATCCTTCAGAAAACCATAAAGCGTTGGTATCAAGGCTCCACCGACAATAGCAACAACCATCAGTGAACCACCTGCTTTGGTAAAACGCCCCAGGTCGGTCATGGCCAACGGCCAGATAGCCGGCCACATCAGCGCTGCTCCGAGTGCAATGAGTACTACAAAGAAAATGGAAATCTCCATAGGCATCAAAACAACCAGCAGTGAACCGGCTATCGCGGTAACGGTGCTTACCACCAGAGCTTTTGACTGACTGACATACCTTGGAATCAAAATGATACCGGCAATATAGCCAGCCACCATTCCTACCGGAGCAATCCATGCATACCATTCAGGATTAGCGAGTCCCAGACTCTCAGCATAATCAACCAAAGTCCCCAAAGCAACGGTTTCAACTCCCACGTAAAAAAACAAGGCAAGAACACCTAACAGCAAATGAGGGAACTGAAACACGGATGTTTTTTTAGCGGCATACGGACAATCATCCGCACTTTCTTCATCTTCACCCACAGCCTTCACTTCCGGAAGAGGTGAGATCAATGCAATCAGCCCCAAAAGAAGAAAAACCCCGATGATGATATAAAATGGCATTGTGGTGTCCGAGAACGTTACCTGATCCACGCTTTTTCCAATCACCAGTGCCAGAAACAACGGAGCAACAGGCCAGGCAAGCTTATTCAGAATACCCATGATACTCATGCGCTGTGCAGCACTGTCAATGGGTCCGAGAATGGTCACATAAGGATTCACGGTAGCCTGAAGAAAGGTATTTCCCATTCCGCTCAAAAACGAAGCTGCCAAAAATAAAGGCAAACTCTCCATTTGTCCGGAAGGGATATATAAATAAAATCCAATAGAAAACAAAAGAAAGGACAAAGCCATGGTTTTTTTGTATCCAATACGGGCAATCACAAATGATGCTGGATAACCAAATATCAGGAAGGCGGAAAAGGTAGCTGCCAATACCAGATAAGATTCTGCAGAACTAATACTCAACTCGCTTTTCAGCAGTGGTATCAGATAGCTGTTTATCCCAAGGGCAAACCCAATGGAGAAAAACATCATTCCAAGAATCGCAAGCGCCACCAGTTGTGTGCTGCCTCTTTTTTCTGCTGCAATTTGATTCGTCATAATAGTTTTCTTTCAAGATTTAAAATTTATATCGCCTGAATGCCTCAATAGCCTCATACTCGGTAAGTCCAAGCCTGTCATAAAGCTTTGCAGTTTCCCGGTTCCGGTCTTCGGCGCGCTCCCAGAATTCACGTGAATCGGTACCCGGAAAAACAGGCTCGTCTTTCTGAGACTGGTGTTTAAAAATAGCCATTCTTTTTTTCCTGAGTTCATCCGGGCTGATGGGAACAGCCATTTCCACATCCTCAATATCCCATTCCTGCCAGGCTCCACGGTAAAGCCACACCCAGCAATCATTTACCCAATCTTCTTCTTTCACAACTTTCATAGCGTCAAAAATAGCATGAAGACATTCGGCGTGTGTTCCGTGTGGATCCTGCAAATCACCAGCAGCATAAATCTGATGCGGCTTCACTTTACGCAACAAATCAACGATTATATCGATGTCGGCCTTTGATATCGGTTTTTTTTCCACACTCCCTGTTTCGTAAAATGGCAAATCCAGAAAGTGGATATTCTCTTCTTTCACTCCGCTGAAGCGACTGGCTGCAATAGCTTCTCCTTTTCTGATTTGTCCTTTAACGGCCAAAACAGAAGGATGGCTATTCCCGTTTCCGGGATTCTCTTTCAGATAACTGGTAATTTCATTATAAAAATTCTCGATATCTATCTCGCATAACGACATCTGTTGGGATATGCCACGCAAAAAATCCATGTACCTATGTGCATCATCACCAAATACGGCGATATTCCCGGATGTTTGATAAGCCACATGAACATCATGGCCCTGTTCGGCCAGGCGAATAAAGGTTCCTCCCATGGAGATCACATCATCATCGGGGTGAGGACTGAACACAATAACTCTCTTGGGGAATGGTTCCGAACGCTCCGGGCGGGTCTTATCATCACTCCCGGGTTTTCCTCCCGGCCAACCGGTAATTGTTTGCTGAAGTTTATTGTGAATATCAATATTCAGATCATAAGCCTTCCCTCCGGCCTGAATCAATGATTTCAAGCCCCACTCTTTATAGTCAGCTTCAGTAAGCTTTAAAATAGGCTTCCCGGTTTGTTTTGACAGCCAGCTTAATGCCTTCTTCCGCATCTTCTCATTCCACTCGCAGGCCCCTGTCAACCAGGGAGTCTCAATTCTGCTGAGTTGAGTCCCTGCAGCAAAGTCTACTACAAATAAGGCATCAGGATGATTTTGCAGGAAAGAAGCAGGTAAATCAGCTGTCACCGGTCCTTCGACAGCAGCCTTTACCACTTCCGCTTTCCCCTTCCCCCAGGCCATCAAAAACACTCTCTGGGCCTGCATGATAGATTTTACGCCCATAGTAACAGCTGTGCGGGGTACATTTTCTTTACCTCCAAAATCCTTGGCAGCATCCTCGATAGTTACTTCATCCAAATGAACCAGCCGTGTTTCATCTCCAAGTTGTGATCCGGGTTCATTAAAACCAATGTGTCCACTCCGACCAATACCGAGGATTTGAATATCCAATCCTCCCAGTGATTTTATTCTATTGTCGTAATCACGACAATAGCTCACCAGTTGCTCACGGGATAGTGTCCCATCAGGAATATGAATGTTCCCGGGAAGGATATCCAGATGAGAAAAGAAGTTGTAATGCATGAACCGATGATAACTGTTAAGATCATCAGGTTCCATGGGATAATACTCATCCAGATTAAAGGATATTACATTTTTAAAACTCAATCCTTCTTCTTTATGAATACGGATAAGCTCCTTGTAAAGCAGCAAGGGTGAACTGCCTGTTGCTAATCCCAAAACTGTGGCTTTATTTATCCTGTTCTTTTCTTTTATCAATGAGGCGATCTCTCTTGCCACGAATACTGCCCCTTCATCACGATCTTTGAAAACTTTAACCGGCACCTTCTCCAGGTGATTTTTTAATGTTGACGCTGCCATAATGCCTCCAGATTAAATTGGATAATTCTTTTTCCTGTCACAAAATTAATTATTTTGTGTGTACGCCCACATTTTTTAATATTTTATATTACAGATAATTAAAACACAACAACCGACTTCAAGACAAAGATTATTGTGTGTAAAAAGCACACAACAGAGCACCAAATAACCTTCAGAAATTAAAAACAGAAAACAAGGAGACCACCTACCAACTAAAAAACAATCTGAATAAAAGACCTTTACACCCCTCCCAAAAAAAATATCGTAAAACAAGGAAGTTTTTTTCACTTTTTTCATTCACTAAATTTGCAAGAAGTGAAATTTGATTTATCTTTGCATCCGCATTTGAAAAACAATGTATCAAATGCAGCACCGAATGGTCCCTTCGTCTAGTGGTTAGGACGCCAGGTTTTCATCCTGGAAACAGGAGTTCGATTCTCCTAGGGACTGCTATAAAGAAGAAATTTGTAACAATTAGCAAGGATTAGAGATGGCAAATCATCAATCAGCAAAGAAGAGAGTTCGTCAGATTGAGAAGCGGAAGCTTCACAATAAGTATTACGCCAAAACGGCCCGTAATGCTATCAAGAAGCTGAGAAGCACTACAGAGAAGGCAGAAGCTGAATCAATGTATCCTCAGGTTACTTCTATGATAGACAAACTTGCCAAGAAAAACATTATTCATAAAAATAATGCGTCAAACCTGAAGTCAAGTTTGGCAAATCATATCAGCAAACTGGCTTAAAGTTTAAGCCTTTTTCTTTGGTCCCTTCGTCTAGTGGTTAGGACGCCAGGTTTTCATCCTGGAAACAGGAGTTCGATTCTCCT
>DHQK01000294.1:5262-7009 GCA_002411085.1 Marinilabilia sp. UBA5340
TCGATTCTCCTAGGGACTGCTAAGGTCTTTCCATGTTTTGGAAAGACCTTTTTTTTATTGTATTTTTTTGTATATTGCAACAACCGAAACTCACTGAATACGATCAACATACCCTACCCAAACCTGTCCCTTCGGGGTATTTCTTCCAGGATTTGGCGTAAAAAAAGAAAGCATGGAAGAATATCAAAAAGCAAGCATTCGACAATGGGCCATCGAAGATCGTCCCCGCGAAAAACTTATCCACAAAGGTATTGCCGCCCTCTCCGATGCAGAATTACTGGCCATTCTTATTGGCTCCGGAAGCCGCAAGGAATCAGCCGTAGATCTATCCCGGAAAATACTCATGGATGTCCGCAACAATCTCAACGAATTGGGCAAAAGCACCATCGAGTCTCTGCAAAAAAAATATCTGGGTGTAGGTCAGGCCAAAGCCATCACAATTGTTGCTGCACTTGAGCTGGGTCGCAGACGTCAACAATCATCCCCCGTGGAGAGGCCTCAAATCAAAAAAAGCAAAGATGTTTTCGCACTTATGCACCCTATTTTGGCAGATTTACCCCATGAAGAATTCTGGGTGCTCATTCTCAATCAGGCCAACCGGGTTCTCTCTAAGTTCAATATCAGCAAAGGGGGAATTTCAGGTACTGTTATTGATGTCAGGTTAATTATGGAGAAAGCGCTTTATCAACACGCATCGTCCATTATTTTATGTCACAATCATCCTTCAGGCAACAAACGGCCCAGCCAACCCGACATTTCTGTTACCAAAAAACTCTCCGAAGCTGGAAAAATTCTGGACATTCATGTATTAGATCATGTAATTATTGCCGAAAACCATTATTTTAGCTTTGCCGATGAAGGACTCATCTGATGAATTCCTTTAACGTTGAAAAATCCCCATTTCTCAGAAGATCCATGTTTCTATGAAAATTCAATATATTAAAAACCAGGAAATCAATCGTCTTCGGTACGACAATGCACTTAAAAGATCCTTCAATGCCAATATTTTTGCGTATTCCTGGTACCTCGATCAGGTATGCGATGACTGGGATTTATTGATAGAGGGAGATTATGAAACCATTTGCCCTGTTCCTTTAACCCGGAAGTTCGGAATCACAAAAGTAAAGCAGCCCGCATTGGCTCCGTTTCTGGGAGTGTTCTCCTCCAAGCATCTGCCAGCTGAAAAGGTTTCGGCTTTCTTGAATCACATTCCTTACAAGAGTGTCTCCCTAACCTTAAACCACCTCAACCGGCTCGACAAGTACAACCGCAAAAAAGCAGTCAAAGTTCCTGTTTTAGACTTAATAACACCTTACAAAAAAATCACGGAGCGATACAGTGAAAAAGCTACTGAGCTGCTGACCCGCAATGATGGTATTTTTGTCATGCGTTCTATCCGAACCGACGAGTACATGTTTTTTAAGCGAAGTTTGAAAAACAGTGATGCGATGCAAAACATGCAACTCACCCGTATAATGAATTACGCCATTCGCTACAAAAGTGCAGGCATCTATACCACCTACTCCCCAAGGAACGAATTGATAGCAGCAGTATTTCTAATCAAATCAAACAATCGTCTTTTTCTGTTTGATTGCGCCGAGAATTCAGAGGGCAAACAACAAAACGGTGTATTCAGGGCTATCAATCACCTGATCGAAATTAATTGCGAAAGCAATCTAACCCTCGAAGTACCGTTTAAATGTGAAGCAATGAAAAGCCTCATTCAATTTGATCATCATCAGTGTCT
>DHQK01000043.1:0-2091 GCA_002411085.1 Marinilabilia sp. UBA5340
CTACCCAGTTGCGTGCATCATCTAGTGTGCCTGTTCCGCCGTTGATGCACAAAAAATTATTGGCCCCAATCAGACTACAAAATTTGGCGTATTCGTCGGTTCCCATCTGGTTGGTCTCAACTTGCTTCCATGCCAGATCAAGTTTTGCCGGCCGCTGGTCTTTGGGCCCGATGCCATCTTCCCAGTTGTACCCTGACACGAAGTTCCCTCCGGGCCACCGTACGTTGCGAATGTTTAGTTCTTTGATAAGGTCAATGAAATCTTTCCGAAAGCCATTCTCGTCGGCAAATGGCGATTCAGGATCATAAATATTTCCATAAACAACCGTTCGGATTGGCTCAACAAAGGCTCCATAAATGTTTGGATCAATGGTGTCAATGGTTCGGTCGGGGTCGATTTTTATCAATGCACTTTCTTGTGCAGTAATGCTGCCTGAAAACAAACAGCATACTAATGTGAATAAGCATAAGGCTTTAAAGCGTATCATAGCTTCTATGGTTTGGTTATTGGTTAATTCTCATTCAGCAGCTCGTTGGTAGCGTTTGCCAGGTAGATATAGGCTGCACCGATATCGATAATGTATTCATTTTCTCCCCAGAAAAACGGCCAATCTTCCTTGTTCTCAGGGAAATCGGGATTCAAAATCAGCACTCCGGGGACAATTCCTCCGGCAATAAAGCTGAAATCGGCCCTGTTGCTTCCATAGGCTACTTTTTTGGAGCGCGTACCTACAGCGGAGACAAAAGAGATGTTGGAATGAGGATGGCATCCAAACAAGTAGTTCAGTCCCTTGTAAACATCTTCCTTTTCGATAATTTCGGGATAGGCTTTGTAGGCCATATAGTTGGTGCTTGCCCACTCAATTACGCCGGAATTTCCTGCCCATCCTCTTGTAGAAACAGGTACGCCATAAGGATTTTCAGCCTCTAACTCTGTAATTTCCGCTTTATGTTTAACGACGTACTTTTTCAGCTTCTTTTTAAAGTTTTCATCCATGTGGGGAAGGGCATGAAGCGCCATCGAGAGTGTCCATTCTGATGATTCCTCCAAAGCGGGCCATATCAATTCCTCGTAGCGCTCGGCATAAGCATTGTCTCCTGAGGCAATGTAGAGTTGAAGTGCGGCAGCGATTTCATTAAAACGTCCCCATCGTGAATATCTGTCAGGTTTGGCTGTTTTCATGATCTCGCGGGCTTCGGTATAAAGTTTTTTGGCCAGACGGAGGCACTTATCAGCCAGTTCACTGTTGTAGTCTTTTAATGCTCTGTTGGCTGCGGACAGCGCTGCAACGGTTGAAAAGTCAAGTCTGTAGTTGCGGTTGGTGAAAGCCCAACGGTCGTCCAATGTTCCTGAACTTACACCATCCGTTTCGTAAGGTTCGAGGTTGGGATTGTAAGGCAAATTGTCTGTTTCTGTAGAAGCATCACCCAGATGATGGTATTGATGCAATCGGGGCACAATAATACCCCGAACAGGATGTCCGATGTTTTCAATCTGTGCCACAAGGTTCAATGTGCCGTGCTCAATTTGCTGAAGAATATCGGGATCGCCATCAGGACGATGGATGTCTACATAACGTGTTTCCTGATCAATAAAGGTCTGGTCGCGATTAACCTTGAAGTACTCCCACGAATCAACCAGGCTTTGAATGGTTCGGCAATGCGTACCGGTTTGGATATCATAGTCGCCTGCATCAAACCAGCCACCAACGGCCAATCCTGGTATGCGCTCCAGAGGTTTGTATTTAGTGTCGGTTACCGAGTCCATGCTGTAACCATCAAAGAACTCGATATTTACGGGAGCCTGCAATGCATCATCCTTAAAAGGTTCTCCATGCCAGGTGCGATAGGCTTCGTTTACTTTCATGTGATCCATCTGCACCGGAAGGAAGACATCTAATGTGGGATGCCATACATTTTTCAATGCATTTGCGTCAATAGAGAAGGTATTGGTTGTTTGGTCACCATATTCGATGCAATACAAACCTGGTTCTGTGATTGAACTGAAGTCCGCTTTCAGGTAGTTGTAGCGCAGATATTTTCCCCATTCTTCTGTATCAACAGTCAGCTGTTTTACTTTTTCGCCTGATGG
>DHQK01000043.1:2341-2618 GCA_002411085.1 Marinilabilia sp. UBA5340
GTTACTTTGAAAATGGAAGCTTCTTTCAGTGGAGTGTCATTCTGGTCGAGTTCAATAACGGCAACTTTCTTTTGATCGGGGTGATATCCGGCCTGAGAGAAACCAATGTTGGGCTCGCGAACCCAGTTTCCTATTGTATTTGGCTTAACATTCCATTTCAGAACTTCTCCGGTTTGGTTGGCGGGCAAAATACTTCGGGCAATGAACCAACCGTTTTGTGCCAGATTGCGACCATCAAAAAGCATTATTTCAGAATCCGATTCAATCTTAACATATC
>DHQK01000008.1 GCA_002411085.1 Marinilabilia sp. UBA5340
TCTATATTCATTTGAAATAAGCCACTCAATTAATTCTCTGTTTTAGAAAACTTTTTATTCTTTTTTTAAACAGTCTCTGAGTTCGGGATAACAAAAAACAATATTTCCCTATTTTTTTTGAAATTCATAACAATATATAAATCAAGCTTTAAGTTGAATTTAAACGAAAAGGTTTTTATATTTGAATGTAATTGTTTTTCACACCTTAAACCAATTTAATGCCCCGGCTAACCATATACCCGATAGAGCACCGTAAGGAAAAGCGAATTGCATTAGATTTTGATGCCTTTCCCTGTAAAGAACTGGATGAAATCACCAGAAATTTGCCGGGTCGCAGGTTCAGTGCATCTAAAAAAATGTGGCATATCCCGCTGGAAGAGGGTTATCAGTTTAAACTGACGGAAGCATTTGCAAAAGTCCCTCATTTGGTTGACCTTGTTTTTCAGGAACCTCTCCCCCCTGAACCGGCACAGAAACGATCCCGATCCTCTTCCCTCCATAAAAATAGCAAATCACAAAAAGTAAAAATCAGCATAGACAAAACCCGAAAAAGATTTTATGTAGATCACGGGTATTGCCCAAGGCTCTTTAACGCTTTCAATCATTTGGAGGAGGGATATTGGGAGAAAAACCACAGAAACTGGGTCTTTAACGGGGACAATTTTCTTTACACCAAAGTAAAAAGCATCATTGAAAAAAATGGCTTTCTGTGGGAGAAAAAGGTTCTTGCCACAGTTACCAATGCTCAGGACAAAGCCAAACCAGAGGTTGCACAGCCCTCAAAAATAAACTTACAATCTACTGAGAGGGAAATTCTCAGTTTATACGATACCACATTATCGTTAAAGCGAATGAGCGCACGCACCTGTGAAATTTATCGGAGTTTCTTTGTCCGTTTTCTGAAAGATCACCAAGGGAAAGAAATCCCCCAGTTGTCTTATGAAGAAATATTTAGCTACATTAAAATCCAGTCCGCCATCCTAGGTGAAACGGGACTCCGCCAAAGCATTGCAGCCATCAAGTTTTATTATGAGCGGGCACTGGGAAGAGACAAAATGTTCTTCTACTTAAAAGAAAAGAAAACCATAAAAAAGACTTTATTGTATTTACCATTCCATGAATTAAAACAAATCATCGAAGGCATTCACTCTCCGGGAGATCAGCTTCTGCTTTTCCTGATCTATCATGCCAACATGAAGTTACAGGATATTTGTTCACTGCGACGTAATGCAGAGCCCTTGTACAACACCAACTTCCATTTGCCCGGAAATGATCAAGATGCATACTCCTATCTGCGTCAACTTATCAGTGAATGTGATGCTCAACACTCCAATGAATTACATCTCTTTGAATTTAGGGGGAAACCACATTCCATACAGACCCTAAAGGGTAAGTTATACAGAATTCTGCAACGATACAGACTCAAAGATATTTACGAAAAGCAGTATGAGTTAATTCTGAATAAGACAGGATACAGTGTAAAAACCCAAAAGATGTATCTCGGAGCATTTATGAAGTTCCTGGCACATTTCAACTATAAGCACCCTTCGTTTATTTCAGAAGAAGAGATCAAAGAATACATGATTCTGCACCGGGAGAGATCTTCGGCACATCAGGACAATCTTGTCAACTCTTTCAAATTCTTTTTTGAAAAGGTTCACAATCATACACTTTCAAATAAATATGTAATGCGCCCCCGCAGAGGATTTCACCTACCTGATTATTTTAGTCCTCAAGAGATTGGGACAATGCTCCAGACCACTGATAATCTGAAACACAAGCTTATTATTGCCATTGGATACAGTGCCGGGTTGAGGAGAAAAGAGATTCAAAATTTGAAACTTACTGATATCGACCTAAAAAACAATCGCCTCTTCATTAAAAACTCGAAAGGCAAGAAAGACCGCTACTCGCTGTTTTCCAAACACCTACACACCCTGCTGAAAGATTACATAAACAAAGAGCGACCCAAAGTCTATCTTTTTGAAGGTAAAAAGCCAGGGATTCAGTACAGCGCCACCAGCATGGCCATTGTGCTTAAGCGAATGGCAAAAGCTGCCGGTATCCAGCGAAAGGTAAACCTGCACATGCTTCGCCACTCATTTGCCACGCACCTGCTTGAGGACGGAAAAGACATCAGGTACGTTCAGGAATTACTGGGCCACAAAAACATTAAAACCACAGAACGGTACACCCATATCATTAGTGATGCCTTGCTGAGTGTCACCAGTCCGTTCGACCGCATGATTTCCGAAACAAGTTTTCAGGCCCCTGAGAACAAACCTCCTCCATAAAATGAGATACCTTGTTCTCAACACTTCTTTCCCACTATAGTATTGCCCTCATCAAGAGGGGAATAGAAATTGTCTTGCCTTCTTTGAAAATTTTACCAAAAAATTGAATAAATTCATGAAAATAATTTATACTTTTGAACAAACTCAACCTAATAACTCAAAAAAACAGACCTAAATGCTTTTTAAATTCTCTATCCCTCTTCAGACAAACCTTCATAGACACACAGACAATAACCCCATTAAATCAACCATTTACCAATACAATCCCCAAATGACATAATAGATATAAACACAATACCGCTATGGGGACGTTGTCGGCAACTAACA
>DHQK01000189.1 GCA_002411085.1 Marinilabilia sp. UBA5340
GTCAGCTTTTTCCCCCGGGAATGATATGCTTCTGAGAGTAATTTAATGGTGTTTAGTTCTTTGCTATTCAACAGAAAGTCGTTCTCTACCTTTCTATCCTGAAATTCCCCGGATGTTCTTCCGATGGTGTAAACAGCGAGATCTGTTCTTTCAGCAATTTGGTTTACCTCTTCCGGGGTCCAGTTTTTTTCGCTTACCTGTTGGTCGGGAGCCATAAAGAATGTTTTTGGAGGGAGGTTTTCCTTGCCAACTTTAATGTATTCCAAATAAGTATTGGCCAGTTTTTCGTCAACATTCATTCCGTTGTTCTGGGCTCCTTCAAAAAGAGAAACCTCACTGGCGTTATTCACATCGCCGCTTCCTGTACCTCCGATGAGTGTTTCATAAGAGGCCACCCCAAAAAGAGCTGTTTTATTCTCTTTGTTCAAGGGCAGGGTGTTGTCTTTATTGTCAAGCAGAATCATTCCCTGGGTTGCCGCTTTTCTTGCGAGGGCTTTATGATCCTCCAGATCAGGATTACCGGTTGGTTTGTATCCTTTGTACGAAAGGGTTTGTGTGTAAATGTTGAGTATGCGTCCTACATTCTGGTCGAGTACCTCCATTGACAACGATCCATCTTCAATGGCTGATTTGATGGATTCCCTTTGTTTTTTGATTCCCGGCATCAAGAGGTCATTTCCGGCTTTCATTTGTTCTACTGCATCATCTCCGGCAAACCAGTCGGTCATGACAAATCCTTCATAGCCCCATTCTCCCCTCAAAATGGAGGTGAGCAGATCGTATCGCTGGGATGCATAGACACCATTTATTTTGTTGTAAGACGACATCACGGTCCATGGTTGTGCTTCCTTTACAGCAATTTCAAATCCTTTCAGGTAGATTTCACGCAAAGCTCTTTCACTGATGATGGCATTTACAGTGGTTCGGTTGGTTTCCTGATTATTGGCCACAAAATGTTTAATGCTGGTTCCCACACCTTCGCTCTGAACACCTTTGACAAAAGCAGCCGCCATTTTTCCTGATACTACCGGGTCTTCTGAGTAATATTCAAAGTTTCTTCCGGTAAGCGGATGGCGATGAATGTTCAGGGCAGGAGCCAGCAGGATGTCCACTCCGTACTCTTTGGATTCATTTCCGAAGGCCTGGCCAACTTCCTGCATCAGCTCCGTGTCCCACGTGGAGGCCATCAGCGAAGCAATCGGAAAAGCTGTAGCATAATAGGTGTGTTCGTCATTGGGACGCTCGGGATTGATGCGTACTCCCGCGGGACCATCGGCTAACACGGTGGTTGGTAGTTTGATGCGATCAATAGCAAAGGAATGACCTGCGGCTCCCGGAACTTTTTCTTCCACCACTTCCGATTCCGGAGTCACGCCCGGCATATTGAAGCCAACACCCACAACGATGTTTATTTTTTCTTCAAGCGTTAATTTTTCAATCATCTTATCGATAGTGTTTTCATTGGACTTTTGGGCTGAGATGTTTCCAACCAGAAACAAAACTGCCGCGATAGTAAAAATTTTTTTCATGATAAACCTGATTTTTAGTTTTGCTTTACAAAAAAAACTGAAATCGGAAATGGTTCAATTGATAAATGTCAATTATTGAAGTTGATGACGAATCCGGCTTAGTGTTTCAAAGCTAATGCCAAGGAACGAAGCGATATACTTAAGTGGTGCACGTTGGATTATTTCCGGATTGTTGTTCATTAAAGACTGGTATCGCTGGAGAGCTGTCTCAAATTGTATGGATTCCATTCTGATTTGGGAGCCCACTAAGGAGCCGGCAAACAAGGAGCGGTAAACTTTACTGATTTCCAGATTCTGTTCTGATAGCTTTTCCAATTGATCTTTTGGAAAGAAAAAAATTTCACAGTCTTCAATACATTGAATAATCAGTTTGCTGGGTACTTCCTGAAAATAACTCATGATAGAAAAGCAAAATTGCTGATCATAAGCAAACCACTCCGTGATGTCACGGCCGTCTTTGAGATAATAAATCCGTACCATTCCTGTATTTACAAAGTAGATATGCCTGCATATTGCATCCTGGTTTAAAATATAGTTGTTTTTATCCAGATTTTTTGTTGTTATAATTTCTTCAAGTTTTGTGAGGGCTTCATCAGAAATAGGGGTGATGCGATTTACAATTTCCTTTAGTGCGGACATATTGGAAGATTTTTTTCGGATGATTTTTCGGGTTCTTTGCAGGATTAAAATTAGTTAAAGTCTTTCATTGAGCAAGTCGATTGTTTTGATATAATTTTCTTCACCTTCCTGGGCCATAATGTAAATAATACCATTTAATTCATTTTATTTTTTGTCGTTTCAATTTACAAATGAAACGAGCAAGGCAATGATTGCCACAAGTGAATATGTATAAACTCTCGCATGCAATTTTTATTATGTCAACAACTTAGTCTGATTATATGCTGATGAATTTCTTTTGCTGTCCAAATATTGAAATTAGCATTCAGGTTTTTTATATTTTGGGCTCATCAAAAATATGGATACCTGTTATAATATTTCGTTCCTTCAAGAAAATCATTTCTAACATTTTCAAAAGGATACGACACCTTCAGTGTTGATATTTTCTGTTTTCTGAAAAACAGAAACATAGGAGCCTTTCAGGCTCCGTTTGCCTTAAATAAAAATACATGACCCCAAATTGGTGCGTATTAGTCAGTGGAATGGTTTGTTTTTCTCGTATTTATTTGATTATGATTTTTGAAAGTTTTTAATAAGAACGCATTATTATGATGATCCATATTTTTAAATGATGCTGTTTTGTTGTCTTTTAAAACGCAAGGCTTCTTTAGCCTTTTTTGAAGCGACTATTGTATTATTGGTAAAATTGAACTTAATGGTAGCTTCTTTTTTTAAGGTATGTATGCTGATAATAAATGAGTCGGATGAGCTTCCCTCTACTTGTGCATAGTGAAATATTGCGATGTTTTGACTTTTTTTCGAAGGATGCATAAATTTATAAGAAATGGGGAAATTTTGATAGCTTTTCCATAAAGCTTTTTGTGCAATTTAAAATTAATGTTTATGTCTGATATTAATGAACACATTATCGGAATTCATGTGGAAGACCGTTTTGACGAAGCCCAACAGGTTCAGGAAATTCTTACCCGCTATGGTTGTTCCATTAAAACCAGACTGGGGTTGCATAATACCAATGGGACCAATTGTTCCCAGGGAGGAATTATTATCCTTCAATTAATACCCGATAATGAAAAGGCAGAGCTTCTGATTAAGGCGATGAAGAAGCTCGAAGGCGTTGAAGTTAAAGAAATGGTGTTTTAGTGCAAAACTCTTCACTCTTGTTTTTCAGTGTTGGCAAAAAATTCACTAATTTGGCCTGCAAAATAGTGTAAACTGATTAACTAAGATACTAAAGGATATGAACATTTTCATGATGATGCAGGCCGCAGGCCAGGCTGTTGCTGAAGGGGCTGAACTTGCCGAAGGTGAAGAAAAAGTAACTATTGATCTTATCGAACTGGTAATGCAGGGAGGGTGGATTATGATTCCGCTTTTCCTGCTTTCATTTATAGCCATATACATTTTTATTGAGCGTTATCTTGCCATTAAAAGAGCTTCCCGTGAGGACAAAAGTTTTATGAACCGCATCAAGGATTACATTCACGAGGGCAAAATTGAATCGGCACTGGCCCTTTGTGAGTCCAACGATAACCCGGTATCCCGGATGATTGCCAAAGGAATTACCCGCATCGGACGGCCACTCAATGATGTGAATACCGCCATCGAAAATGTGGGGAACCTGGAGGTGAGCCGACTGGAGAAAGGTTTGCCTGTATTGGCTACTGTAGCAGGGGGTGCACCTATGATCGGGTTTACCGGTACAGTTATTGGTATGATTAAATCGTGATAATTCCAACAATCAAA
>DHQK01000197.1 GCA_002411085.1 Marinilabilia sp. UBA5340
TCCATCACAAGATTGGTGCGGGCAGCAGTTTCTCCGGTGCTAACTCCCACTGCATCAACACGAATGGCATCCACCACATTACTAATCAGATTGTACTGGATATTTTCGGGATTGATGTAGGGAAACTCCAGGAAATCACGCTCTTTGAAGAGCAAAACCGGTTCATGCCCAAAAGTAGAGAATTCAATGCGTCCTTTGGTACCAATTATTTCAATGACATCCCGCTTGGAAGAGTTATCGCTCACAAAGCTCCAGGTTCCTGAACCAAGCACTCCGTTTTCGAACTCCATTTGAGCCACCACTGTATCTTCAGCTTCGTACAAGTTCCCGAAATTTCGCGCAATTCCGGAAACTTTCTTTACCGGCCCAAATATGAAATCCAGAAAATCAAGTTGATGAGAAGCCAAATCGTAGAAAATACCTCCTCCGGCAACATCCGGCTGCACCCGCCAGATGGGGCTGCTCTTATCACTTTCGGCAGGAGTGGCAGGCCGCACCAACATAATATTTACCAGCAAGGGACGGCCAATAGTTCCGTCTTCCAGCAAAGTCTTCACCTTACGGAAACCCGGCAGTGTACGTCGGTAATAAGCCACAAAAAGTGGAACACCGGTCTCTTTACTCACAGCATTCATCTCCAGGCATTGCTCATAGGTGGCCGCCATGGGTTTTTCCACATACACTGGCTTGCCGGCTTTCATGGCTTTAATTGCATACATAGCATGGCTTGCCGGAGGAGTTGCCACATAAATAGCATTCACTTCAGGATCATTAATCAGATCATCGGCATCGCTGTACCATTTTGGCACTCTGTGCCGATGGGCATAGTCTTTTGCCAATTCTGCATCACGCCGCATCACAGCTATCAGTTTTGATCCTTCAACTTTATCGAGAGCAGGACCACTTTTGTACTCGGTAACATTTCCGCACCCTATAATTCCCCAGTTTATCTTTTTTTTCATATTCCCGGATAGACTAATTCTATTTTACCATCAGACTTATTACTTCAATACGCTATTCAACCAATCTATCAGATTGTGATCTTTTGTTTTTCATTTTCTTTTAAAGAGATGAAGAGCGGGCTTTGTTCAATCTGTTCAAATCAAAAAAATAGAGAAAATCAAAAACTCACAAAAACTTACCGAAACTTGTCAATCTATTATTTTCCAAAACGGAAGAACATTTTATATTTGTCACATGATAACGAAGTTGATAGGAAAGTTAAACAGCACCGTCAAAGACCCCGGTTTGGAATCTAAAACACCGGAAGGTTACGACATTATTGGTGACGTACACGGATATGCAGGAGAACTCACCAAACTTCTGAAGCAACTGGGCTACAAAGAAATAAACGGAGTCTATATTCACGATAAGCGTAAGGCCGTTTTCGTTGGTGATTTTACATGTCGTGGCCCCGAAACCCGGCGAACCATCGCCATCATCCGAAAAATGGTGGAAAACCAAACCGGATACGCAGTAATCGGGAATCATGAGCTCAATGTCATCGGTCATTTCACAAAAAATGATGAAGGAAAAACATTTAAACCAGCAACCGGGTCCAATAAAAAAATAATGGATCTGATCAAGCAGGAATATCTTTATGAAAAAGACCTTTTAAAAAATGATCTGAAATGGATTCGGCGCTTACCTTTTTTTCTTGATTTCGGAGCATTTAAGGTAACTCATGCCTACTGGTCCAACCAAAACAAGAGAATAATTGACGAAAAACTCCAAAACAAGAAACTCACCAAAAAACTTTTACAAAAGATATTTGACCATGACTCTCCGTTTGCCGAAGCAGTGAGGCAAACCACCCGCGGTATTGAGATCAACCTGCCACACGACCTCATAATAAAAGACGACCGAAATATCAGGCGCACCAATTTCCGTATTCGGTGGTGGCAAAACCCTAAAGACAAAACATTTAAAGAAATCAGCTACGGAAACAAATTCACACTTCCCTCCTACACCGTGCCTCCGGAAATTCTTTTCCCGTTTGAAGTTTACCCCAAAAAAGAAGTCCCTGTTTTTGTGGGGCATTATTGTATGTCGTCCGACCGGATGATTCCCTCAGACAATGTTTGTTGCGTGGATAATTGTGTTGCCAATAGCGGATTACTGGCGTCCTACAGATGGCAAAATGGTGAACCTCTGAAAATCACAAATTTTGTCTTTCAGGAGAAAAAAGGATAATTTTTTTACCAGGTTCGGCGGATTCTTTGCTTGCAAAAGAACTCGCCGGGCCCGGTCACTCCAAAACCAATTGAAAACTATCATTCCAGGTAATGCGACCTTTTTTCTCAGTCCCATCAGGAGTTTTAAATCCTTTCAACACATTTGTTTTGCCATTCAGTACAAGATCACTGGCCTGTTTATCGGTCAATTTCTTTTCCATAAAGACAAACGGAATA
The DNA here is from genome assembly GCA_002411085.1 of Marinilabilia sp. UBA5340. Taxonomy (GTDB): domain Bacteria; phylum Bacteroidota; class Bacteroidia; order Bacteroidales; family Marinilabiliaceae; genus Marinilabilia. The sequence goes on from DHQK01000197.1 coordinate 2,412, forward strand.
AGCACCCGACATCCCTCATGGTAACGGTTACACCCCCAGGCATTTTTGCCTTTAATAATAATCCCGTGACCACATTTAGGACATTTCAAGACAGGAGTTTCATCTTTTTCCAGGCGAAGTTGGTAATTGTCATCCAGTGACAATATGCCATCCACCTTTTTCCCCTCCACTTCAAACCCTTTTATAACCGGAGTTTTCCCTTTAGTAAGTAATGCTTCCACCTGTTTGTCTGTCAACTTCTTATTCAGATACTCAAACGGAATTAAAGTTTTACAGCCTTCCCTGTATCTCGTACATCCCCACGCATTCTTCCCTTTAACCATTTTCCCCTCACCACACCGCGGACAAGGCAGTTTACTATCTACGGCCGCCTTACTTTTGGACTCTGCACTTTGGGCTTTTTCTTTAGCGGCTGATGCCTTTTTTTGCTCCTCAGTTACTTCAATTTTTCTCGCCGACCGATCATTTTTCACTACCTGTACCACTCCGGCAACCATCTCTTTCATCTCCTCCATGAAAGCTTTTACATCATAGTTACCACGCTCTATGTCTCGGAGCTTTTTCTCCCATAAACCGGTCAATTCCACCGACTTAAGCATGTCATTTTTCACACTGTCGATAAGCTGAATACCGGTAACAGTAGGTGCCAGACTCTTACGATTTTTGGTAATATATCGTCTTTTAAACAGGGTTTCAATGATGGCTGCACGAGTAGATGGCCGTCCAATACCGTTTTCCTTCATCAGATCGCGTAATTCCTCATCATCCACCTGCTTACCGGCTGTTTCCATGGCCCTCAGTAAAGTGGCCTCTGTATAAGGTTTGGGAGGCTGCGTTTCTTTTTCCTGAAGATCAGGTGTGTGCGGCCCCTTCTCCCCTTTTTCAAAATCCGGCAGAACATTATCATCTCCAGGTTTCTTTCCCGCAGAATCCTTTTTATAGACTTCGCGCCATCCGGGATCAACAATCTGCTTCCCTGAAGTTTTAAACTTAACCTTATCCACTTTCCCCTCCACCGTTGTGGTAGAAATAGTTGCGTCGGGCCAGAAAGCAGCAATAAAGCGACGAGCCACCGTATCGAATACCATTTTTTCATTGCGACTGAGATTCTGCGGAATCTGACCGGTAGGAATAATGGCGTGGTGATCCGTTACTTTACCATTGTCGAACACCTTTTTGGACTTCCTGATTTTTTTATCAAGCAAAGGAGCAGTTAATGATTCGTAGGGTTTCAGACCTTTAAGTGTTGATGCAATTTTAGGATAAATATCATCACTCAGGTAGGTCGTATCCACACGCGGATAGGTGGTAGCTTTCTTTTCGTAAAGAGACTGAATCAGTTTCAGGGTTTCATCGGCAGAAAAACCAAAACGCTTGTTGCATTCCACCTGCAGTGCTGTGAGGTCGAACAACCGGGGTGGAGACTCTTTCCCTTTTTTGCGATTAAAATTGGTAATTTCAAACTCCTTATCCCTGATAATCTCCATGGCTTCCAGCGCCTCTTCCTTTTTAAAGAATTTACCACTGGTTGCAGAGAAAACCACCTCTTTGTATGTTGTTTTCAGTTCCCAATATGTTTGAGGAACAAAATTCTCAATCTCCTTGTGACGATCAACGATCAACGCCAGCGTAGGAGTCTGAACACGTCCGATAGAGAGTACCTGGCCTTGCTGACCATACTTAAGGGTATAAAGTCTTGTGGCATTTATCCCAAGCAGCCAGTCGCCAATAGCGCGCATGCTCCCGGCAGCATAAAGCCTGTCGAACTCCTTTGCATCGCGTAGTTTCGCGAAGCCATCCTTCAGAGCATCTTCTGTCAGCGATGAAACCCACAGCCGTTTCACGGGACATTTACATGCTGCTTTTTGCAAAACCCATCGCTGAATCACCTCTCCTTCCTGGCCGGCATCACCACAGTTTATTACCTCATCGGCTTTTTCCACCAACTGACTGATGGTGCGAAACTGCTTCACCACGCCCTGATTGCTCAATAATTTTATGCCAAATTTGGCAGGTACCATCGGCAGAGAATGCATCCTCCAGCGCTTCCAATCAGGTGTGTAATCGTGCGGTTCTTTAAGTGTACACAGATGCCCGAAAGTCCAGGTTACCTGAAAATTATTTCCTTCATAATAGCCGTCGCGTTGGTTTTTGGCTCCCAACACACGTGCAATTTCTCTGGCAACACTGGGTTTCTCGGCAATACAGACCTTCATAAAGCGGATGATTGTGGTGATGTAGCGCGAAGATAATAAAAAATGAGGGAAGCAATAGCAGGGGCAGTCTGCTGGTTATTCCATAAAAATGCCAACTAAAAGTATGTATTCCCCCCTCCCGGTCAGCCGCAACCAAATAGCAAAGGAAAAACTCAAAACTTAATTTGCTCGCTCAAAAAATTGCATCACGATTATTTTAATTGTCGATGAATCAATAGATCGTTAGATTTTAGAAGTTAGAGATTAGATGAAATCGTAAGATGCTGACATTCTGTATTTTATCAGAACACTCATTTAAACTTAACGATTTAATTTCCAGATCTTTGAAAACGTTTAACGGACTATTGTGAAATATACTTTACCAATATTATATAAGACCGTTAAGATGTAAACAGAGTGAGATTCTGAGGAGGTACTTATAAGAATTTCCCTGAGGTGTTGCCCCTCTATTGCTCAAAGATCTTCGCCCTTTAAATAGAAAATCCTTGCTTCTGAGAATACTTCTTTATTCACATTATAAGACATTTCTTAAAACATCTAACACCGCTGATAGTTGAGTAAATTAGGAGGATTCAACACGATCAAGAGGATTTACTCCGATTTTACCGCAATAATTTGGTAAAAAGAAAGCCATCGGGAAATAATTATTAACCAACTTTAATAAAAGACAAGAGCTTCAATACACTGTTAATCTTTGTGTCTGGTCGATTTAGAACTATTTTTGCAGGTTCAAAAAAAGAACATTTTTTCCTAATTATCGACACCTTACGCATGAAGCAACTTTTCAATTTTTTCAATTTCCAACAAAAAATTAACTACAAAACTGAGATCCTTTCCGGAATAACCGTGGCCATGGCATTGGTTCCCGAAGCTGTTGCCTTTGCGCTTATTGCAGGCTTATCACCATTAACAGGTCTTTATGCCGCCTTTGTGATGGGATTGGTAACCTCCATTTTTGGTGGTCGTCCCGGCATGATATCAGGAGCCACCGGAGCAGTGGCAGTGGTAATTGTTGCCCTGGCCCAGAGTCACGGAGTGGAATATGTGTTCGCAACGGTGGTTCTCGCCGGTCTTTTGCAAATGGCAGCAGGCTTTCTGAAACTGGGAAAGCTCATCCGCCTGGTCCCTCACCCTGTTATTTTTGGATTTGTCAACGGATTGGCCATCATCATCTTCATGTCTCAGCTGGTGCAATTTAAAGATCCTGCAGGAGACTGGCTTACCGGTGAGCCTTTATACGTTTTATTAGGGCTGATTTTGCTCACCATGCTGATTATATGGGGTCTGCCCAGAATCACGAAGGCGATACCCGCATCTTTGGCTGCGATCCTAACCATTTTTGGAATCGTCACTTTTTTCAATATTGACACCAAAACAGTAGGCGATCTTGCCTCTATACAAGGAGGTTTTCCACCCTTTCATATCCCCAAGATTCCTTTTAATTTAGAAACCCTGGAGATCATATTCCCTTATGCCGCCATTGTGGCCGGTGTTGGCCTGATTGAAAGTCTGCTGACCCTCGATATTGTGGATGAAATTACAGAAACACGTGGAAGCGGCAACAAAGAAGCCGTAGCCCAGGGAGCAGCAAACATGCTTTCAGGAGTTTTTTCAGGAATGGGTGGGTGTGCCATGATTGGCCAGAGTCTGATCAACACCTCCAACGGAGCAAGAGCCCGCCTCTCGGGAATTGTAGCTGCGGTAATGTTGCTGGTATTTGTGATGTTCGGATCGGGGCTGATTGAGAAAGTTCCCATGGCAGCATTAACCGGTCTGATGATTATGGTATCCATCGGAACATTTGAATGGGCCAGCCTTCGCACCTTTGGGAAAATGCCTAAATCAGACCTCTTTGTCATGGTGACGGTAACCCTTGTCACTGTATTTTTGCACAACCTGGCGCTGGCTGTTATCATCGGAGTCATCATCTCTGCCCTTGTTTTTGCATGGGACAACGCCAAGCGAATCAGGGCCCGTAAACGTTTCGATGAAAAAGGCATCAAACATTACGAAATCTATGGACCACTGTTTTTTGGTTCCGTGACAGCATTTAATGACAAATTTGATGTACAAAATGATCCGGACGAAGTAATCATCGATTTTGCAGAAAGCCGTGTGGTTGATATGTCGGCCATTGAAGCACTCAACAAAATTACTGAACGCTACCTTAAAGTGGGTAAGAAAGTCCACCTGAAACACCTTAGTCCCGATTGCCGGAAGCTTTTGAAAAATGCAGAAGCTATTATTGATGTTAATGTAATGGAAGATCCAACCTATAAGGTGATGGTGAATAAAGTATAGGGAGGATGGATTGAATTCTCTACCAAACAAAAGGGGCTGTCCAAAAATTTTGGACAGCCCCTTTTGTTT
>DHQK01000042.1 GCA_002411085.1 Marinilabilia sp. UBA5340
TCCGGTTTTATGCAGAGGAGTCCTTTCAAACCAGCCTGAGTATGGAGGATGTCATGCTCAGTGAAAATAGCTCCAGTGGTACTGTGGTTGGAACAGCTTCAGTGGTCAACACAACGGGAGTTGATTATCAGTTGGAAGTTAGTGATATAACCGCAGGAGACAATGGTTTGTTTGCTTTTGCCGGAGATGATCTGGAAGTTCAGCGTGTGGCAGATTATGAGACGGATGGGGCCGGTTTTCCCAACGTGCTGGCATTTATGGATACAGAAGATTTTTTACCTCTGGCATTTACCATTTTTCCGGTTACCATCAATGATGAGGACGAAGCGCCCGTGGTGGAGGCCGGTCAGGTTTTTGATTTTGATGAGAAATCCAATGTGGGAACAGTAATCGGTAGTGTTATTGCTTCAGACGAGGATGCCGAAGATAATTTTACTTTTTCGCTGGTAAGTGGCAATGATGATGGTTTTTTTACGCTGGATAGCAGCACCGGTGAATTGGCAGTTGCAGATGGCCTTATTGAGTATGCTGATTATACACAGTTTTCACTGGTTGTCCGGGCAACTGATGCGGATAATGAATTGCTCTATGACGAAGAAACCATTAATCTAAATGTGAATGATGTTGCATTTTCAGGAGGTGCCGGAACAGAGGCAGATCCTTTTAGAATAAAAACGCCTGGAGATCTGGATGATATTCGAAATTACCTGGGGTCTACGCACAGAGATAAGCATTATGAATTTCAAAATGATATTGATCTTCAGGGTTACCTTTCTACCGGTAATCCGGGATATCATGAAGGAGCTTTTTGGGAACCAATCGGAACTGATTTTAGCACATCTTTTCGCGGAACACTTAACGGTAATGGATATTCTGTAATAAACTTGAAAATTAACCGGCCTGTCGCCAACTATGTTGGTTTGTTCGGATTTATCTATTCTTCCTCAATTTTTAATTTGTCCATTAATGTGGCCGAAGATGGAAGTATTTCCGGAAACCAGTATGTTGGAGTTTTGTCTGGTTATGCTGATTCAAATCAGTTGAGTGGACTGCATGTTTCCGGATCGGTTCAGGGGAATTCAGACTTTGTGGGAGGATTGTCCAGTGTGTTGTATTTCAGTGATCTGGAAAACAGTACCGCGGATGTGGTGGTTGCATCTGCAGGGAATTATGTAGGAGGTATGGTTGGGTATAGCATGAGTTCGATTCAGAACTGTAGCGTTCAGGGAACTATTTCCGGAGCCCAATATGTTGGTGGAATTGTTGGAAACAATAACAATGATCCGATGATGGGATCCGGAAGTTTAATTCGTTGTTTTTCGAATGCTGCCGTAAATGCAGTTACGGGAAATGCAGGTGGCTTGACAGGGTATAATCTTGGATTTCTGTCTTATTCTTATGCCAGAGGTTCCATAAATGCTCCTTTCAAAGCAGGTGGAGCAGTTGGGGAAAATGCCTATAACGAAATTGATATGGGAGGTGGCTGGATTGAAACGGTTTCCGGTACTATCACCAATTGCTACTCTGCAACTTCGGTAAATGGTTCAGATGCCACTATTGGTGGTTTTGCAGGGGCCAATGATGGAGATATTACTTCTACTTTCTGGGATGTCAACGCCAGTGGCCAGGAGACTTCTGCCGGCGGAACCGGTCTGAATGGTATAGAGATGCGCGAGGCCGTTTCTTTCACAGATTGGGATTTTACCAACATCTGGGGTATCGATGCCCTGGAGGAGTATGCTTCATATCCGTATCTTATAGCTAATGAGGAGAACCCGCATCCGGGAGCTATAGGAAAAGTTACCGTAACTTCCTGGCCCGAGGCATCAGATATTTTTTACGGACAATCAGTGGGTGAATCTCTCCTTACCGGAGGAGTAGCTATTCATGAGGGCAGCCCGGTTGCAGGAACCTTCTCTTTGTTATTGGTAGACAATAATCATGGCGTTGGTACATTTGAGGAGCAGGCGGCATTCTTTCCTGATGATGCCGGAGCTTATCTGCCCGTAGTCGATGGGACTGTTTCTGTGTCCGTTCTTCCCAAGCCAGTATCAGTGGTGAATGCAATTGCCCAGGACAAAAGTTATGATGGAACAACGGATGCAGTTATAAGTGGTGCTGAGCTGGAGGAAAATGCTGTGGAAGGCAATGATGAAGTACTACTGGGCAATTATATGTCGGGTGCCTTTTCTCAATCCGGTGCAGGTGAGCTGATTGATGTAATTACCAATATGACACTGACTGGTGCTGATGCAAGCAAATATTCTCTTGAACAGCCTGTGTTGTCGGCATCCATATCAAAAGCATTGCTTACCGTTACAGCGGATGACCAAACCCGTCTTTACGGAGAGGAAAATCCGGAACTTACTGTCAGTTATTCCGGATTTGTGAATGGTGAAGACGCATCAGTTTTGACGACCCTTCCTGCTGTTTCTTCAGATGCAGGTGCCGAAAACAATGTGAGTAATTATGCCATCACTGTTGGTGGTGGAGCTGATGAGAATTACGATTTCAGCTATTTGAATGGAATCCTTTCTGTGAATCAGGCACCATTAACGGTGAAGGCCAGGGATGCTACCAGAATTGTTGGTCAGCCCAATCCGGTCTTTGAGTTGGAATTTTCAGGCTTTAAAAATGGGGAGGATGTTGCGGTTATCGATGAGGTTCCCCTGGCTACCTGTTCTGCTGATGATTTGTCGGAGCCCGGCGATTATGATATTTTGGTTTCGGGTGGAGCTGATCAAAATTATCACTTTGTATATGACCCAGTGCCAGGGGTGTTGACAGTCACGACTGCAACAGTTCTTATGCAGGAGTCAGTAAACGATATCTCTGTTTATCCTCTGCCTGCCGTCCATTTTGTTTATGTGAGAGGGGTCTCAGTTTCAGATGTTAAAAAGCTGGTAATTTTCGACATGACCGGAGCAGAGGTATATGTGCCTTACGTAAAGGTGGCAGCGGATCTTTTAAGGATAGATGTTTCAAAATTCCGCAGTGGTGTCTATATTTTAAATATTCAGCAGGATGAAGAAATAGTTTTGAAAAAAATAGTAATTCTATAGCCTGGTAAAAGATAAGCTGTTTTTTTATGCTTATTTAAAGGG
>DHQK01000219.1:0-3391 GCA_002411085.1 Marinilabilia sp. UBA5340
ACAGCCATGTAACTAAAGTCATCATGTGCACCAGCTCCGGTAATATCTGAAGAGACCATATGAGTAAATATTCCTCTCAAATAACCATTTAACGCCTGAGGGTCAGTTTGGGCCAATTCAGTAGCCGTTTCTTTATCGATCCCATCGGTGAACTCAGTATTTAGAAATTCATCTTCACACGATGAAAATCCAAGTACTGCTACACCTAAAAAAGTATATAATATTTTTTTCATTTTCATACGTATCTTTTTTAAAAAGATTACAAACCAATTTGTACACCAAAAGAAATAGTACGTAACGCTGAATAATTAAAATCAGCAGTTCCTGAGAAATTTTGACGTGTATCCAATCCTTGTCTTTCGGATTTAAACCAAACATTATCTGCAGCAAAATACACCCTTAAGTTGTCAACTAAAATGCGATCTACAATTCTCTTAGGAAATGTATAACCTAAAGTCACGTTTCTTAAATTAAAATAAGAAGCATCAGTTAACCACCGATCTGACAATGCATTAACATCTTGATTTTCGAATTGCACCATCGGAACATCAGTGTTTGTATTGGATGAATTCCAGCGCTTAAAAATATCTTTGTGAAAGTTATTTCCAGCTTCTCCTCCATTCATTAGGTTCATGTAACTATAATCCAGAACATATCCTCCTAATTGAAAGGCTGTTTGAACAGTCAAGTCAAATCCATAAACATCTAAAGTTGTAGTCAATCCACCAGTAAAATCCGGAATTGCTGATTTTCCTGTTTGACGCAAACTTGCATCCGATGTTCTGTTCACTATTTCAACAGTTTCAGCGCCATTTTCATCTTCCAAATACAAATTATATTGTGGCTTACCTGTCTCTGAATCAACACCAACATATTCATAAGTATAGAAATCATAAATAGAACCTCCTATTTTTCTCCAATAGTTTCCAGCGCGATAACCTTCTTCCTGATCCTTATCAGCGGGTAAACGAGTCAATTCATTTTTGTAATGAGTTCCGTTTAATGCAATATTCCACTTTATGTCATTCCTGTTAATCACATCAACACCTAGTTCAAACTCAAATCCGGTATTTTTCATGTCCAGCTCATTCCGGAAAATCCAGGTAGGATTACCACCAGAACCAACCAAGGGTCTACGATAAATCATATCAGCAATTTCTTTAATAAAGAAATCTGCATTAAATGTAAAGCGATCCGCAATAATACTTTCAATACCCACATTGAAGTTATTACTTTTCTCCCATGTAAGATCTTTATTTCCTCGGAAAGTAAGATTCATTGCGGGTTCATCACTAACTCTATCAACATCATAAAGATCTTTGTATGCATACCAGATAGTAAAACCATCAGGATCAAGCAATGCATCATTACCCTGGGTTCCGTAGCTTGCTTTAACCTTAAGATTATCTAAAAAGTCAACTCCCTGCATAAATGGTTCTTCACTTAAACGCCAGGAACCACCAACAGACCAAAATGTACCCCAACGATTATCAGGATGGAATCTTGAAGAACCGTCACGTCTAAAACTACCAGAAAGATAATATTTGTCGTTATAGTCATATTCAACACGACTAAAATATCCTTCCAAAGCATACTCATTTACATAAGATGTAAGATCCTGATAACTGGTAGCATTTGCGAATTCCGGATTATCAGCATTCACAAAATTAGTCATATGACCCAAAAGATACCTTAATTCATCAGTTTTGGTCTCATGTCCTAAAAGAACAGAAACATTATGAGCACCGATTTCTTTTTCATAATTCAACAGTTGGTTAGCATTAATTGCCGAATATCGTTGTGTATATTTATAACCACGACCACCAACACTAGCAGCATCACCTCCATTGGGTGTATCATACTCAGTATTGTTTGAGTTAAAAAGATCATAAGCCAAATTTGCTGTAAAGGTAAAGTCCTTAAGAAATTCGAGCTTTACAAATCCTCGTGAACTAAAGTTATCACGTTTAAATTCATTGAGGTTATCTTTCATTACAGAGACTGGATTCTGTTCTGAAGCATAGGGTCTGGCATATGCAGTACCAAAATCATACTGTTTATTTCCATTCTCATCAAGTATTGGTTCCCCGCTATCAAGATCATACAGGTAAACAGGATAAATAGGTGCAATTGCTTGGGAAAAGAAAAACACGTTAGAATACGCATTTAAGTTATCAGGATCCATGGCTGTATTTTGGGTAGTTCCAGCATAAGCCAAGTTCGCTCCAACAGTAAGGAAATCACCAAACTCCTGTTCAACTTTCACGCGTGCCGATATCCTTTCAAAATCAGACCCATCCACATAACCTTCGTCTCCTAAATACCCTACAGAAGCATAATAATTACCATTTTCAGCGCCTCCACTAAAATTCAAGTTATATTCCTCTCTTTTACCATTTTTAAATGGAACATCTGTCCATTCTTCTGGCCAGAGTCTTTCAGTAGCAGCAGGATTTAATTCCCCGGTTAAGGGGTTCACCAATTGATTACCAGGAACATCAAATACATTATAACCTAAGGTGGAGATAAGGTCATTACTGGCTGCATAACCTGCTTCCATATAACTATCACCAAAATCCTCAACATTCTGATTTCTTAAAGACTCCCATATCATTTCGTAGTAGTCTCCGGCATCTGTAATCACATCATAAGTTGGAACAGCTCTGGAATTCCATCCAATTTTTCCATCAAAATTAACTTTAACTTCACCAGCTTTTCCTTTCTTTGTAGTAATCATTATCACACCATTGGAACCACGAGCACCATACATAGAATTAGCGGCTGCATCTTTCAAAACAGTTAATGATTCAATATCCTGAGATGGAATAGAGTTCAAAGAACCTTCATAAGGCACACCATCGACAACAATCAACGGTTGTTTACTTGCTGAAATTGATCCAAGTCCACGCACGACTATACTAGCTCCATCGCCAGGCTGTCCTGAATTTTGTGCAATTTGGACACCAGCTACATTTCCTTCAAGAGATTTAGACAAGTTAGACGACTGCATTTTAGAAAGTTTTTCACCTCCAACAGTACTGGCAGAACCTGTAAAAGAACTTTTCTTTGCAGTACCGTAAGCAACCACAACAACTTCATCCATTGCAATAGCATCACTTGCTAGAGCAACATCAATGGTAGCTTGTCCTTCAAAAGGAATTTCCTGAGTTTGCATCCCCACAAAGGAGAAAACAATAATTTCTGCATCTTCCGGTACATTTAATGAGTATGTACCATCTACCTGGGTAACTGTACCCACAGTAGTTCCTTTAACGAAAACGGAGACACCGGGTATGGGCATACCGTCTTCACTTCCCGTAACAGTTCCTGTAACAGTCTGAGCTTGTGCTAAAATGGAACCAAGCCCAAAAACCATAAGGAACGAAAGTGT
>DHQK01000219.1:3416-5638 GCA_002411085.1 Marinilabilia sp. UBA5340
CTTCACTTCCCGTAACAGTTCCACTAATGGTTTGAGCTTGTGCTAAAACACTACCTAGCCCAAATACCATGAGGAACGAAAGTGCTAAAAGTACTTTCTTCATAGATTATAGGTTTAAAATTAAAAAATAGAACAATAAAAGAACACACTCAAATTAATGAATGTTTTCAACATTTATAACAATTTAACACATGATTTTTATCATGAAAAAACCCTCAAACTCAGAACAATTGACTTTTGTCAGGTTTTTTTGGATAGTTCGTTAAGGCAAATGGAGGTTTTGGGTGGATTTTGTTACAAATATATAACTTTTTGCTTTCAAAAAATAACTCACCTCATTTTTTTATGTTTTTTATCAACATTACACCCCATCAAGACCCCGGACTCACCACCAAAAATTAAACTCATCCACAACCACCCCCTCAAAAACCAAGGCAAGACCCAATATTTTTAATTTTCTCACTTTCAACCTCCCTAACCAACCGAACCATGAATAACAGCAGTAACCTTTTTTATTGCCATTACCCCTATAAACAAACAATAGAAGTTTTGGTTTGATTCGTTAAAAAAATTTAGTCTGCAGTCAGTAGAAAGTAGCCATTAGTCAGCAAATAGATTTCTCATCTTCCCACAATTTCACCAAACTCATTGCTCTTTCCCCCATACCATATAAACCTTTCCTAAATCCTCCCTGGGTGGATCCAGGGGACTCACCATTCCTCCCTCACATTCCCCAATTCATCAAAAGCCAATCTTCCGGAAAATAAGATACTCAAAACAAGGGTAAGAGTACAACCCACAAAAATAGCGAGCATAATCATCACCTGGTATTTAATGGCCACCGCAGGAGAAGCCCCACCCAAAATCTGCCCGGTCATCATTCCCGGTAAAGAAATTAAACCGATTACCGACATGGTGGCCAGTAAAGGATTCAGTCCTTTGATGAGCGCATCCTGAATAAAAGGTCTCAAAGCAAGCCTGGAACTTCCACTATTGGTCAGGAGAAAGTAATACAACTCCTTATCCTTGCGAAGGCCACTAAAGAAGGCCGTTAAACCGACGATATTATGATTAAGAGAGTTGCCCAATACCATTCCGGAAATGGGCACAAAATAACGGGCATCGAAAAAATAGCCGGTCTTTATCACCAATCCCAGGAAAAAAGTGTCAACAATAGTCATGGATATCAAACCCGCAATTGCAAACGGCCAAAGAAAACGTTTCCATGGGATACCCACACGCTTCACTACAGTTCCCCCACCAACAATTACCATCATCAAAACCCAGGCAGTGTTAATCCACGCATTGTTCTTTTCAAAAATCCATTCCAAATAAACAGCTACAAAAAACAACTGCACAATCATCCGCAGTACGCTTATTATAAGATCACCATTCAGCCTTACTTTATAATAACGAAATATAAAAACAGGAATAACCAATATTGAAAACCCTAAAAGTAAATCCCAAAGTTGTATGTCAATCATAACCTTAATTTTAGCTGTTAGCATTTAGTTCAACTTTTCCCCTTCCATTCTGCCACTCCTAACCTTACTTCCTGCTCCATAGCTGTCACCCATTCATGATGATGACTGGAAGAAACCACAGTTTTATCTTTAAGTCCCAATATCACATTCATAAGTTTATGGACAGCATCATCGTCCAGAGAAGATGTGGGCTCATCCAGTAAAATAATATCCCTGTCGAGTGAAAGACACACAGCAATAACCACCCGCTGTTTTTGACCTCCACTCATTTGATCAAAACGACGAACAAAAAAAACTTTATCCACACCAAGAAGCCGCATAACCGATTCTACACTTTGTCGCTTGAATGAGACGTTCAACATACTCATTAATTCCATTGCATTTGCAACCGGCAAATTGACATCCTGAGGAACATAAGCAATGCGTGACCGGATATCTTTGACCGTATCTCTCCCTGGTACCATTCCTCCTATCTGAACAATTCCTCCATGCGGTATCACATATCCCTGTATCATTTTCAGGATTGATGATTTTCCCGTACCCGAAGGGCCTGTAATACAAGCCTTACTTCCTGCCTTCACTGAAAAAGACAGATTTTCAAAGATGCTTCCTGTGAAATATTTCAAAGTAACATTTTCAAATGATATCATATTATAATGTATGGTATGTAATGGTTAAGAATTAATTGTTTACAACAATCAGAAATTTCGAACTTACAAATATTTAGTGTCTTACTTC
>DHQK01000255.1 GCA_002411085.1 Marinilabilia sp. UBA5340
CCATTTTTTTCCAGTGTTTTCTGATGACTTTTCACCCAGGGAACATGTGCATATGAAAAAGTTACAATTCTGTCTGGACGGGCATCGATGGCTTGTTTAATAGACTCATTGAAGGATTCCGGTGTTTGATAGGGGAGGCCGTAGATGAAGTCGAGGTTTACCGAAACGCCGTGGTTTCTCAGTATCCGAACTATATCTTTGACCGGCATGGCTGATGGTTCCCGGTTGGCAGCAAGCAAAATCTTCTTGTCGAAATCCTGAATCCCCAGGCTCATACGGTTGAATCCCATTTTCAGCAGCCGGTTGATGTATTCAATGGTGAGATATGCCGGATTGCATTCGATGGCAACTTCTGCGTTGGATGCCATGGTGTAATTGCGATAGATGGCATTCATAATGCGTTCAATCTGATCGGCAGTGAGCGCATTGGGGGTTCCGCCGCCCCAGTGAATCTGGGTGACCTGTCGCGACTTATCAATGTGTCCGGCAATCAGTTCAATCTCTTTGATAATGGCATCAATGTAATCCTCATATAAATTGTTGTTGCGTGATATGAGGGTGGTACAACCACAATAAAAGCATAGTTGCGTGCAAAACGGGATATGCAGATAGAGAGAGATTGCTTTGGGCTGATGCTCATTTGATTCTTCAACAGCTCTGATGTAATCCGATGCCGTAAATCCTTCCTTGAAAAAGGTTGCCGGTGGGTAGCTTGTATATCTGGGTAAAGGTTGGTTGTATTTGTCTAAAAGTTGTTGGTCTATCATTTCTCTACTACTTTCCTGAAAATCGTTCGTGATAATATTAATAGAATGATGGCTATGTGTGCTTCCAGGATATACATCCCGTGATAGCCATAAGTATTGGCAAATTTACTCAGGCCGATGGTCAGAAACAGGCTGCTCAGATGCGTGATGACAATCTGAATGGTGAAATCTGTCCCTTCAAGACCTTTCCGGACTTTATCCATGGCTACGGTATAAATAAATACTGAAGCCATTCCGTATGTGCCCCACACCATGGAGCTGGCAACATAAATGCCCCAAAGGGGAACCTGGCCGTGCATTTTCCACACAAAAAAGAGGGAAGACAGAAAACCGGTAAGCAGAATTATCTGCAGAGCTGTTGTCCTTTTTACCCTGCGGATGATCCATCCACCGCCAAGGGAAAAGACTGCACCAACTGCTGTTCCGTAAATTCCGGAGATCATCCCGATTTCTTTTGCGGTATATCCCTGATCAACCATGAAAGGTTTGAACATGGATAATAACCCGATGATTCCTGAGTAATATAGAAACAACAAAAGCAGATGGCGTAAGTTTCCTTTTTGTTTAAAAAAACTGAATCCATCATCCCATTTTGGCCGTCGTTTGGGCTCTGTGGTGGTTCGCTCCAGGGGTAATCGTGCAAAAGTAACCGGCATCAGCGCCATGGTAACCAGAAATGCAAGTAAAAGGAGCAAAGCCTGCCAGCCAATGTAATAATAGGCCATGAGCAAAACTCCGCTGCCAATTGTGGTGCCCAAAAAGCTGCCTCCTGATTGCATGCTGTTGCCATAACTGCGTTCTTCGGATTTGAGGGTGAGTATGGCAAAAGCATCTGTGGCAATGTCCTGGGTGCCTGATGCTATAAAAGCGATGACCACGAGCACTATAATGGTTGTGAAATCGCTGGAGAGATTGAAGAAGCTGATCAATACAATTACCATGGCATAAAACACCTCCGATCCCAGAATCCAACGACGGTAATGTTTTCTCGAAGGGCTGGTGTGATCCACCATTGGAGCCCATAAAAATTTTAATATCCAGGGTATCTTGATGAGCTGAATGAGTCCGATTGAAGTAAGAGAATACTCCTCCTGGCGCATGATTACCGGCACAACGGTTGAGAAAAAACTCATAGGGATTGATTGCGCCAGATAAAGGCTCAGAAGGGTTCCGTATTTTTTAAATGATTGGTTCATTGAATGACCTGCTTTTTTGTTTTGTGCTCCCCGTATTCAGGAGCATTTTAGATATTTTAATTTCTCAAACCTTAAACCTCCAGCCTCTAATCTCTAACTTCTAATCTCCAGCCTCTAATCGCCAACTTCTAACTTCTAAAACATCACTTTCAATTGGACACTAAAGTTAGCAGGAATTCCTCGTTGAGCATAATTGTTGCCCAGTGCACTGAATCGGAATACCTGATAGTTCTTGTCAAATATATTCCGTGATCGGAACGAGAGGCTTGTGTTTTTTCTCCGGAAAGTTACTGAAGCGTTCCATACACCATAGTATTCCTGAGAAGCACTGTTTTCATCGTCCCAGTAAAGTTTTCCGGTTCCCTGATAATTGATGTTAATCCGGGCATTGTCGAGCAACCAGTTGTTAATGGGAATGTGAATGTTTTGCCCTGCATAAAGGGTTAAATGAGGAGCGTAAGGCAGGTAATTTCCCGAAAGATCGGTGCTGTCATTTTTTTGATATTCCAGAAATGTAGCTTCCGTATATCCGGTATTGATGGTCGTCTCCAGAATTTTATTTGGCCTGATAGTCAGTTCTGCTTCCAAACCTTTGCTTTCCGAGCGTCCGGCATTCTTGAGCATACTGCCTCTTCCGCTTGGAACGGGCTGGTAAATCTGTTGATTTTTCCAGTCTATATAGAAGCCGGTAATGCTGAATCTTAAGAGATTGAGCATCCACTTTGATTTCAGGCCTGCTTCATAGCTCCAGCTGTGCTCGGCATCAAATGTTTGGTCCTGTGGACGCTCAAAAGTGCTGTTGAATCCGCCGGTTTTGTATCCTTTGGTGAGAGAACCATAGATGTTAAAAGCGTTTGAAACCTGATAGTCAATGGAGATTCGTGGAAGAATTTCAGAGAATTTCATGTCTGAATCGGTGCTGTCAACAGGTATTAATTGTCCATCACGAATCATATCATAGTAATAATCCTGTGTGTTTTTTTCCCAGTCGATGCGAATTCCGGGGGTAACGGAAAGTTTATCAAAGAGAAAGCTCTTAAGATTTGTCTGGGCAAAGAATGCAAGGCCCATGTTGGTGTGGTCATAATCTTTTCGTATTTCGGTAGAGTAACCCGGGCCTGTTCCCACGTTTACATTTTTATCCAGAGACTGGAAGAATCCGAAAACACCAAAAGTAGTTTCTGTTTTTTCCCTGTCAAGGGTTGCCGATACTTCTTGTGAAAAGATGAGTTGAGTTTGCGGCTGAGATACAATATAGCGGGAGTCTGGGGTGAAATCCTGATCAATAGTCTGTTTATCATCGATGTATTGCGCGCTGGTGGTTGCATTGATGGTAAGGTCATTTTTTGTCCAGGAATTTACAAGTCCTGCCGTTGTCAGATTTCGGTCATAGCCGCTTGGTTCATTGTAATTAACTGGTTGAAGTTGATTGGTGGAAGGATCAATAATTCCGTATGGATAACCATCTTGCTTACTCTCTTCTGTAGAAACAATCAAGTCGGTTTTGAAATTTTCGTTCCAGCGATGAATAATCCTGGCCCGAGCGTTGAAAACATCCATTTTGTCAGCCATTTTTCCTGAAAAGATGTTTTCAAAATAACCATCCTGATTGCGATATTGGCCGCCTACCTGAAGGTCGGTTTTTTCTCCCAGAGGTTGGTTGAAGGTGAGCCCGAAATTATGCCGCCCATAATCGCCAAACTCCATTTCAGCAGTAACATTTTGCGTTTTCTCAGGACTTTGGGTGTAAACATGGATCAGTCCTCCCATGTTATTACGCCCGTACATGGTGCCCTGGGGCCCGCGGAGAACCTCCACACGCTCAATATTGTAAAATTCAAAGTCGAACGATGATTTGTCGAATTGAGGTACATTGTCTACATAGAGCCCTACCGCAGGACTGTTGATACGTGATCCGATTCCTCTGATGTAAATGGGGGAGGTGAGCTTGCTCCCGTACGAGGGCATATATAAATTGGGAACCCGTGAGGTCAGGTCGGTAAGTCCGGTCACCTGCTCCTGTTCTATCTGATTTGCCGGAATAAGACTGGTGGAGATAGGGAGTTCCTGCAAGGGGCGCTTCTCCCTGGCACTTTTTATAACGACCTCTCCAAGGTGAACAGTGGGGAAATTCAGGCTGTCCAAAGAAACCAACATTTTTTCGTCATCGTGTGATTTTTGACCTTTCAGCGGGGTTGATGTCAATATTAAAACACTAATAAGGAAAAGGATGGTGGATTGAGCAATCTTTATTTTCATTTAGAGTTATTTATTCTGTCTGAGCTATTCCACTCAGGCGTTGCAAGGAAAAATTAGACCATGCAATTCGGTTTGACTAAAAAACAGGAATTCTACCGGAACTGCGTATGGTGTAAATTAGATAATATGCATAAGCCATATCGTTAGGTTTATCCTTTCAAATGATAACTACCAACGAAGTATTTAATAACCGATAATTTGGATGTTAAACAGAATGGAAGGGATATACCCCTGGCGGTGCTCGATCTGGATTATTTCCGGGAAGGATTAATCCGGAAAGTCTGTTGAAATAAAACGTTAGAATTTCTTGGTCAAGACCTAAAGGTGGCGGAATGATTGTGTTTCTTTCTGTTTGTTTGAAGCAATGTTTCTGGTGGATTTTATTCCTTTTTGCAGCCTCATTTTCAATGTTTATTGTCAGGAAGGATGATTCGTTGGAGGAAAATGGGACGCCTAACTCCGTAAAACTATGGCACAATGATTCAGTATCTTCTTCATTGGCTGAATTGAAAAAAAATGCCCAGGCAGAAAAAGCAATGATTACGATGTATGGAAGATGTGTGGTAAAAAGTCCTATTTGGAACATATCAAATCCTTTTCCGGTGCGCCAAAGGTATAAAAAATGCAGAATTTTTCGGAATTATGGTGCTGATATTTGTATGCTACCTTAGGTATTGTAAACAGGCTGAAAGCCCGAGGGAAATAGTCCAGGGCATGGTTCCGGGTTTAGATTTGTAGACTTGATGAAACCTGCTTCCCGCAGGTAAGGCTAAAACCAAAACAAGTTGTTCCTGCTTTTGTCATAGTTTTTTAATCTAAGATATTTTTTTGTGAGGGTGTATTTCCTTTGTATGCTCAAAAATGGTGATTGACCCCCTTTTTGAGTGGGGTTAAAATATAAAAATGAATTAAAAAATTTCATTTACCCCATTAAAGATGTATATTTGTCGAAAATTTTGCCTGCAGGACATTTTTAATAGTTAACTAACCAGACATTAAAAATTAAATTATGAGAAAGCGATTGATGATGTTGGCTGCCTTTCTGGGTGTTGGAATTTCCTTCGCCATGGCAGCAGAAACACCGGAGATTGACACCGGGGCTACCGCCTGGATGCTTACGTCCACAGCCTTGGTATTGTTGATGATTCCCGGACTTGCCATGTTTTATGGAGGCCTGGTAAGATCCAAAAATGTATTGGGAACCATGATGCACAGCTTTGCAGCCATGGGGGTTATGAGTGTATTATGGGTAGCTGTCAGCTACAGTATGACCTTTGGAGAGAATGTCCTGGGGGGATGGATTGGTTGGAATCCTGACTATCTGTTCCTGAGAGGTATCGATCATACCATAATGGAAGAAGGTGTCCCTGAATATGTTTTTTCCATGTTTCAGGGGAAATTTGCGATTATTACTCCTGCTTTGCTTGCAGGTGCCATTGCCGAGCGTGTGAAATTCAAAAGTTATTTGTTGTTTATCACTCTTTGGGGATTATTGGTGTACAACCCACTATGCCATTGGGTATGGGCGCCCGATGGATTTTTATTTAATCTTGGAGCTGATGGGGCCATCGATTTTGCCGGTGGTACCGTAGTCCATATATCTGCCGGAGTTAGTGGCTTGGTTGCCGCCCTCTACCTGGGTGCCCGCCGGGGTTATCCACAACGGCAGATGCGTCCGAATAACTTAGTTATTACTCTGATTGGAGCAGGTTTGCTATGGGTTGGCTGGTTTGGTTTTAATGCCGGCAGCAGTGTATCCAGCGGCCTTACTACTGCCCAGGCCCTGACCGCCACACAGGTAGCTGCTGCTGCAGGTGCCCTAATGTGGATGGTCATCGAGTTGGCCC
Organism: Marinilabilia sp. UBA5340; assembly: GCA_002411085.1. Taxonomy (GTDB): domain Bacteria; phylum Bacteroidota; class Bacteroidia; order Bacteroidales; family Marinilabiliaceae; genus Marinilabilia. Next base: position 6,070 of record DHQK01000255.1, read on the forward strand.
ACCAGGGAAAAGCTACCGCGTTGGGGTTTGCCAGTGGCATTTTAGCGGGTCTGGTTGCGGTAACCCCTGCGGCCGGTGTGGTTCAACCTGCCGGAGCTCTCATTTTGGGGGCCGTGGCTTCCCTGGTTTGCTATTTTGCTATACTTCTGAAAGACAAATGGGGATACGATGACAGTTTGGATGCTTTTGGAGTCCACGGCGTTGGCGGTATTGTGGGGGCTTTGTTACTCGCTTTTTTTATCCGTCCCGAGTGGATGGCCAATGCTTCAGAACTGGCAGGTGGAATTTGGACAGCATGGGATCAATTTGTAGTACAAGCTGCTGCTGTGGGTATTGCTATAGTGTATGCTCTGGTTGTGACCATTGTGTTGCTCTGGATTGTGCAAAAAACAGTTGGTCTCAAATCTACTCCTGAAGAGGAAATGCAGGGACTGGATCCTTCCTATCACGGAGAAAGAGGTTATGGAATGTTGAACCCCAATTAATTTAGACACCGGAATATGAAACTAATTACAGCTATTATACGAGAGCCGCAACTGGATCAGGTGCGGGAATCATTGATTGCATCCGGGATCACACGTATTACGGTAAGTCGTGTCTCAGGTCATGGTGCTCAGCGAAAAGAAGAAATCTATCGGGGTAAGAGAATTGTGCCCAATTTGATTCCTAAAATAAGAATTGATATCGCAGTGAATGAGGAGTTTGTAGATCCTACCATTGATGCCATTGTTGCAGCAGCACGCTCACATGACGGTATTGATGGAGAAGTGGGAGATGGAAAAATATTTGTCACCCCGCTGGAACAGGTGGTGCGTATTCGTACCGGTGAAAGAGGTGGTGCTGCCATTTGATGTTGATAATTGAAAACAGAACGGGGCTTCTTTTTATTTTGGAGCCCTGTTTCTGTTTTATTTGGTGTCAGGTATAAAAATAGGTCGTTTAAAAAAGCCTAAACGCAGAGACGCAATAGCGCAAAGTTTTAATTATGAAAGATTTATATGTTGAATTGCTGACTCTGTAAATAATTAATTTCCAGCCACCTATAGCGGATTGACGCAGTATCGGTATAGAAATGAGCTTGTTTATTGAAATTCTTTGGCTGCTCTTTGTGTTAAACTCTGAGAACTCAGTATTAATATCCAGGTAAACAATGTTGACCATCATTGGTGGTAGCAAAAGAAGCATGGTTTTAAATAATTGGGGCAGGCTGAACGTCTCTTTGTCCCAAATCACCTATCCAAACCCCAAAAACTCAAAACCAAAAACTCGAAACTCAAAACGTTCCCTTGTTCCAGCCCCAGAAACTACGGGGGGCATCCGAAAATTCAATGTAAACGCGAGATGCATCAATTCCAAGTTCGTTTTCGACCAAAACAGGTATCTCTTTGGCCAGTGTCCCTGCCTGTTGGTTAGATAACCCGATACTTTTGACTTCCAGAAAGGCGGTATCTTCATCCGTACCTCCAAATGTCATGGGGGTAGGTTGATCGAATTGTGTCATTACAAACTTTTCCGGCTTTTGAAGTGTTGCTGCTATTTGTGCAGAAGCTGATTTTAGGAATTTTGTTTGTGCCGATATGTCAATTGCTTTGTTGGTACTAATCTTTAAAAATGGCATGTGAATTAAGTTTTTATGGTTTTTCTTAAATCCTGATAAACCGGAATGGTTTCCAGTCCGTTTTTATCCATGAATCTGCGGGTGGATTCATAATCGCGGGTGAAGCCCAAAACGAATCCTCCACCACCCGAACCACAAAGTTTTAAAAAATATTCCTGTGAGGCAATACCTTCATCCCAAATTGAATGAATCGAAGGAGGAACCATTTGTAAAAGATGTTCTTTTTGCAATTTCGATAATTCTTTCAGATTATCGTAGAATTCTGTTTTGTCATTGCTAATGAGATTGTTGATGCATGCATTGTTCAGGGGTGTGAGTTGTTGATCTGTGAAATTTCTGAAAGCATCATTCTGATCATAATTGTTCATGAAATGCTGTACCAATGGAGCCGTTTTTCCGGGTTTTCCGCTGTTGATCAGAAATATCGCATCTGATCGTTCTTTGTCGTAGCGTGGAAGTCCCACAGGTTCAATATGGTTTAGATCTTTGAGCAACAATGGATGTTTGAAATAACAAATCAGCGGATCTATTCCTGAGCTGGTTCCGTGAAACCATGACTCCAGCTGGGACAGCTGCTCTTTAAGAGTTCTTATTTCTGAAGAAGACAAATTATCCCGGTCAGCAAAACTATGCGTGACATACTTTTGGAAAAATGCAGCCACCAAAGCACCGCTACTGCCTAATCCATAGCCTTCAGGAATGGTTGATTCAAAATAAAGTCCGTTGTCCAGATCTTCCTTCAGTTGTTCGGTGTTAAAATTGCTGAGTATGGTATTGTTGTTAACCAGAGATTGCAGATAGTACCAGAAGTCATAAAGGTGCTGATTGCTGCGCTGGGCAAATGCTAAATCTGTATAACTGTCTTTATTTGGAAAGGCCAGCTGCCCGTTGAAATGAGCATAAGGGATAGTTAACCCCATGGATCCCTTGATGATGGTGTATTCACCAAAGAGCATTATTTTCGAATAGAATATCTCGCCTGCTTCCTTCTGCATCGTCTCAATCTTTATGAATTTATGATTTTCTGTGGTCCTTTGCCTATATAATCCGTGATAATACGCCTGTCTTCGCATAAAGGTTTTAGTGTTGTATCCTCCCATTGAGCAATTTCTTTCGAGAACTCATGTGGGTACAACAGGTGGATATTGGGGCCGGCATCCATGGTAAAGGAAACAGGAATGTCTTTTGTTTTGCGGAACTCCCTTATTTTTTCTATCAGTAAAAGAGAATTGGGTTGTAGCAGCGTGTACGAGGGTGTGCTGCTCATCATCAATGCATGAAGTGAGAGGGCTTCTGATTCTGCCAGCTCAATAAATCCATCAAGATCTCCTGTTTCAAGTATTTTTATGAGGCTGAGCGTGTTTTTATGTGCCTGTTTAATTCTCCCGGTGCGGTAGGGATGATAGTTCATCAATGCATGACCTTCAGAACTGCTTACCGGTTTCTTATCACTTTTTACAATTAATATATCATCGTGGAATTCCTGGAAAACAGGGTCAACAGAAACCGGAACCGGCACAGCGTAATGGTCGGAACTTTCAGGGATTTCGGTCAACCGGCCCCAAAGATTCCACCCCCCGTAAACCGAACGGGCAGCACTACCGGATCCCAGACGGGCCAGGGAAGATACTTCCGAAATATCCAGTGAGTTTTTGGGAGTAATTTGTTGTTGTAAGTCTGCAAGGCAAAATGCCAGCGCACTCATGGCACTTGCCGATGAAGCAATCCCTGTACTGTGCGGAAAGGTATTGCTGCTTTCAATCTTCAGGAAGTGATTTTTAATCATGGGGAGACGCCCCATTGCCAACTCCAGAAATTTACTGATTTTACCGTGAAATCCGGGAACCTCTTTACCCTCAAGATGAAATGAGAATCCTCCGTCTTCTGAAGGAGTTGAGGTGATTTGTGTTCGGCTGACCGCTTCAGACAATGAAAAGCTGACAGATGGATTGACAGGTTCCTGAATATCTCTTTTTCCCCAGTATTTTACAATGGCAATGTTTGATGGCGCTTGCCATTTGCTTGTGAGTGGTCGGCTATATTGCATGATTAATGTCTAATTTTATTTCCTGAAGATTAAACAGAGTGTTGAGTCCTTTTGTTTGAAAATATTTTTTTGTTTCTTCAGTCGATGTTTCGGATAGGGCCAGGATGAAGTCACCTCCCCAGGCTCCCAGTGATTTAATCTGGCCCGGGAAATCAGGAAACAACCTTGATTGAACGGGATCCATTCCGGTAAAATCTCCTATCAGGGATTCATGTTCAACTATCAAATTTCTGAAATTGGTTTCCGAATGCTCTGTTGACATTTGCTCAGAGATTTCTGAGATACGTTGAATCAGTGATGGTGTAATCTTGTTTGTTTTTGTATGCTTTCGGATGGCTTCAGCGGAACTTTGTTTCCGGTTGAGGTAGACTACCCACAGTTTATCCCTGAATGGGGGAGCGAAAACTGTATCTTCCGTTTTGGGTTGTTTATTAGTGATCGAATAGAAAATGGGAGAATGATTTGTGGCGCATGCAATATCGTATCCCGAACCTCCGAAAGTTTTATTCAGAAGGGTGTATGGATCAATATTCAGCCAGCGTGAAATATTACTAATAAGGGTAGAACTGCTTCCCCAGCCCCATTCAGGAGCAAACTCCAGGTGGGTATTTATTTTTAAACCGGAAAAGCCAACAGGATTATTGGTGAGCTTCCCCGCTTCAAAGAGGATTACTTTTAGTTTTTCGGCTTTTCCTTTGTCGTTGGTATCTAATAATTCCAATTGAGGGGTATACCGGGCTTCAAACCAGTCTCCTTTAGGATGAGTTGCCTTCCATGTGAAATCAACTCCTGAATGTTGATTGATTTCCAGGCTCTGCCCGTATTTTAAAGGTACTGCCAGTGCTTTGGCACCGTAAAGCACCAGATATTCACCCGAGAGCAGTAGTTTCCCGTGGGCATGAAATATTAAAGGATTCCGGTTTTTTTCTTGTTGCATACTATCTTTTCAAAAACTCTTTCACCTTCAATGCCGAAACTGTTTCATTTTTAAAATGCTCCATTGCTGCTTTCTGCTCTTCTTCAGTTGCATTGAGCGACTTAAGCAAATTGGACAAATGAAGTTTCATGTGTCCTTTTTGAATACCGGTGGTAACCAGTGATGCTACTGCAGAGAAATTATTGGCCAATCCTGCAGCAGCTGCTATACCCATTAATTCACTTGCAGTGGGATTGCCAAGCATCTCAAGTGCCAGTGCCGCCATGGGGTGGAGCCGTGTCAGACCGCCGACAGTGCCCAGTGCCAGCGGTAAGGTTAGTTTCATTCTGAATCTGGCATTATCAGTGATTTCACAAGATGAGAGTGAACGGTACTTGCCGTCTTTTGCCGCCCATGCATGGCCTGCTGCTTCAGCAGCTCTGAAATCATTTCCGGTGGCTATCACTACGGCGTCGGTGCCATTGAAGATACCCTTGTTGTGAGTCACTGCACGGGAGGTATCTGACAGAGCAATGTCGATGGCCTGTTTGAATTTTTGTGCAAACTCAGCGGGCTTCAGTCCTGCACTGTATTCAGAAAGAGCTTCAATAGGACATTCCACCGAAGTGGTCACCAGACATTCAGTGGTATAATTTGACAGAATGGCCATTATGATTTCTGTGTCACCATATTGTTTGAAATCTTTGTTGGTATTGAAAAATTCTTTCAACGGTTCTTTCATCTCTTCCAGGCAGGAATTTATGAAGTTGGCGCCCATGCTGTCAGCTGTTTCAAAACCTATTTGAAGTTGAAATATTCCATATTCTCCTTCAAGGGGGATAATTTCAATGGTTCGGATGCCACCACCCCGCTTTTCCATATTGGCCGTGAGAGGAGCGACTGCTTTGCGAAGCATCTCTTCCAATCCTTGCGGCAGTTTTTCGAAAAAGCTTTTGAGCCCATCCCATTTAAACCAAATATGTCCTTTTTTTAGCGTGTTGTGAATGGTAGTTTTAAATCCTCCGTTTTTTGCCCAGAAAGACGCAGCTCTGCTGGCAGCTGCCACTACAGAACTCTCCTCAACGACCATGGGAACCACGTACATTTTATCGTCTATAAGGAAGTTGGGGGCTACACCAAATGGTAAATAGAAATTGGAGAGTGTATTTTCCGAAAAGTCATCAAAAAGTTCCTGTTGCTCAGGATGCCGGAAAGTTTCCAGTATTTCGGAGAAATTTTCCGGTAATTGAAAATGCTTTTTTAAAATTTCCGTTTTTTCCTCTCGTGAGAGTTTGGAGAATCCTTTGATGATTTGAGACATGTATGTTATTTTCTTATGAATCAGTATTTCAGTAAATTGGTCTTAAATAATTTTGTGCAATTCCGAGTGCCTTCTTCAGTTGATTTACAAAAGCCTGAAGGGTGGCATAGTCGTCCATTGCATGTTTTAGAAAAGCGGATCCCATGCCAAAGACAGCTTTGAGTTTGCTTTGTTGAATGAGGTAATATCCATCAGGTACGTTCGTGATTCCTCCGCTAATGATCAATTGCTGACAGTTGGTTGAGCTTTTTTTTACAATTTCGTTGACAAATGTGGTCATTTCAGCTGCTGTATGTCCAATTCTTCCGAATGCATCAAAGTGGGACGACTTACCTCCGGCAACTCTTGATAGTTCAAGTTTTGAAAAGTTAGTTCCTCCCAATGCACCAAATTCTATGGCCTCTAATGGCAGAGCAAGCAATCTTTCCATACTCGCAGGGCCCATCCCTTGTCCCACTTCTTTAACAATAATGCGTAAATTGGTTTTGGAACTAAAGGCTTCAACCGTGTCAATGGGGGGAACTTTCAGCACATCACCTTCCGGCTGAAATGCTTCCTGAAGAGGATTTATGTGAATAATTAACCCGTCGGCCTTCAGTTTATCCACTAATGATTCCGCTTTTTCTTCCGTACCCGTTGCAATGAGTTTCTCGACTTGGGCAATTCCCAAATTTGCATATAACGGTGCTGAATCTCCCATATATTGACGTACGTCAAAATCCGGGAAATGGGTGTTGTCATCCAACAATGATCGGCAGGAACCCAGTCCCATTCCCATGCCAAACTCTCCGCAGGCAGTCGCCAGATTACGGTTAATAGTGCCGGCTCGTTGGGTGCCTCCGGTCATGCTGCTTACCCAAATGGGCAATGTCATAGATTTTCCGGCAAACTTAAAATCCTTAAATATACCGTCGTGGTGAGCTGACAGCATCGGTTCATAATGAAACCGTCTGTCAGCCTCTGTCGATTCAGTTCTGGAGGAAAAAGCCAGATCTATATGGTCTTTTTTTCTATCTGTCATTTGTCGAGTTGTTGAGTTTTGGGTTTCGCGTTCAGAGTATTAACTCTGAACTCACTTAATTCCCAAATGCCGGGCAATTACAAATCTTAATATTTCAGATGTTCCTTCGCCAATCTGCAAAATCCGTTGATCACGATAGAAGCGTTCGATGGGGTTGTTTTTGAATAATCCTGCACCACCAAAAATCTGAATGGCTTCATCTGCAATTTCACGGGCGATTTCCGAGCTGTATAGCTTGGCAATGGCCGCTTCACGAGCAAAAGGTTTTCCCTGATCTTTCAGCATACAACCTTTATAGAGTGTGTTGCGTGCCAGTTCCAGTTTCATGTCCATATCTGCCAGTTTGAAACTGATGCTTTGAAATTTGGAGATGGGCTGACCAAATTGCTCTCTTTTTTGAGCATAATCAAGCGCCAGCTCAAACGCACCCTGAGCAAGTCCCACGCCCATTGCTGCTATAGATAATCGTCCGGCATCCAGTGTTTTGAGCATGTAGCGGGCACCTTGTCCTTCTTTGCCCAGTGTATTGGAAACCGGTACACGGCAGTTGTCAAGTTTAATGCGTCCGGTATCAGATGCACGCCACATCATTTTACCGGTCATTCTCTCTGAAGAAAAACCTTGTGTGTCTTTTTCCACCAAAATGCTTGTCAACTTTTCCTTGCCGTTTTCATCCGTGGTCATTACTTGCAATGTGGCACCCAGTGTTAACTCATTGGCTGAGTTTGTGATGTAACGTTTGCTCCCGTTGATGACCCATTGGTTATCTTCTTTTACACCGCGGGTTTTGGTTCCTCTGGCATCCGATCCGGCTGTTTCTTCTGTCAGACCAAAGGCCCAGAGATGGTCCCCAGTGGTAAGTTTTGGTAGATATTTTTCTTTTTGTTCCTGCGTGCCATATTCAAAGATGGGTGTGATGCCAAGGCTGTTGTGCGCTGCAACGGTCCCGGCCTGAGAGGCATCAACCCGCGATAATTCTTCTATGGCGATGATGTAGGAGAGGGTGTCAAGCCCCTGACCACCAAACTCCTTAGGGAGAGTGATGCCGAACAAGCCTGCCTGTCCCATTTTTCTTGTTATCTCCGGAGAGAATTTCTCTTCCTTGTCCAATTCTTCTGCTTCAGGTTTGATGATTGCTTCGGCAAATTCACGAACCTTTTGGCGATAAGCCTCGTGTGAATCATTTGTAAATATCATTGAGTATCGTTTTTTTGATGTTAATAATATGAGTTTCTAATTATCAGTAATATACTTCAGGTCTGGGTAGTTGTTTCCTTTTGATAAGCTTTTACCCGCACAAGTAATTGTCCGGCTTTCACCTGATCACCGGTATTTACCAGTATTTCTTCAACAATGCCATCAACTGAGGAACTCAGTGTGTTTTCCATTTTCATGGCCTCAAGGACTAACACGGGAGTTCCCTTTTGAATATCTGATTGTTGTTTGGCCAGAATGGCAGTGATTCTTCCGGGGATAGGCGCTACAATATCTTTTCCCGAGTTACCTGAATCTCTTTTGGTTTTGTGATGTTCTGTAAGATAAAACCCAGGGATTAGGCGATAAGTATATCCGCCTGTTCCCAGTAGTAGCTGGTGATTGGATAATACATGCCACGAAAGGATGTGCTTTTGATGATGGAACTTAAAGACCACTTGATTCTCCGAGAAAAGGATTTCTTGGATGACTCCCATGTCCTCTCCGTTCAGTTGCCATTTGATCTGGTTATCCCATTGATGCAGAATATCTATGCTAAAACGTTTTTCATTCATTGTTACGGCGAAACTCCTGTTCCATCGATTATGTCCTAATGATGAAAAAACATTTTTTGCATTTGTTTTTCGATAGTGTGTAAGCCAGATGAGATAAGCAGCCATTAGCAGCTGCGTTTTATCTGTTCCATTGGGATGGATGGCCCGATGAAGTGTTTTCTGATGAATACTTGTGAAACGGGTAGTGGTTTCACCTGCCATAAAAGCATCTGACTTAATTATTTGACGCAGGTACGGAAGGTTGGACGTGACCCCCAGAATAGTGCTTTGCTCGAGTGCTGCTGTCATTTTTTTTATGGCTGATTCACGAGAATGCCCCCATGCAGTGATTTTTGATAGCATAGGATCGAAATGAGGTTGTATTTCTGTTGGGCAGTCAAAGAATGTATCCGTCCGGGCGATTCTTTTTTGAGGCCATTTTACGTAATTGATATCTCCTGGTTCAGGACTGAAATCGTTAAGGGCATTTTCTGCATACACACGTGCCTCTATGGCATGACCGTTGGGCGTTAGCTTTTCCTGACTGAAGGAGAGGGGCAGTCCCATGGCAACTCTGATTTGTTCTTCCACCAGATCGATACCTGTGATAGCTTCTGTAACCGGATGTTCTACCTGCAGACGGGTATTCATTTCCAAAAAATAATGCCTGCCCTGATTGTCCACCAGAAATTCAATGGTACCCGCATTGAAGTAGTTGATCTCCCGACAAAGTTTTAGTGCATCATTGGTGAGTTTGTTTCGCAGTTCATCATTGACAAAAGGAGATGGTGCCTCTTCAATGATTTTTTGGTATCTGCGCTGAATGGAACATTCCCGCTCAAACAGGTGAGCCAGATGGCCTTGTTGATCACCAAAAACCTGAACTTCTATATGCCTGGGGTTTTCCAGATATTCTTCTACGAAGATGGTAGAGTTTCCAAAATAACTGAGCGCTTCCCGGGCAGCAATGCTGATGAGATTTTTGAGTTCGTCACTGTTGTGGGCAATTTTCATTCCTTTTCCACCTCCTCCCGCTGCTGCTTTTATGAGCAAAGGGAAATTCAGCGATTGATGTTCTCTCATGATTTCATCTACTGATCCGGATATGGATTTGGTAAGTTGCAATCCGGCGCTATTGGCGATTTTTCGGGCTTCTAATTTATCACCCATCAATGCCACTGATTGGGAAGAGGGACCAATCCATATCAGACCTGCTTTTTCAACTTTTTCTGCAAAGGCGGCATTTTCTGAAAGGAATCCATAGCCTGGGTGAATTGCATCTGCATGGTGCTGAACCGCAATTTCTATTAATGAATCCGCATTGAGGTAGGTATCTGCCAAGTTCGAACTGCTTAAGAAATGTACTTCATCTGCATCTCTTGCTGGAAGGGATTCTTTTTCCTCGAGGGTAACCGGTAAAACTGTTTCAATTCCCATTTTATGAGCGGTGGTTATTATCCGGTGGGCGATTTCTCCTCGATTGGCTATCAGTATTTTATGAATGCTTTGTTTGTTCATTTCAGTTGTTCCACGTTGGTTTGCGTTTCTCAAAAAAAGCACTGACTCCCTCTTGTCCTTCTTTTGATATTCGTGCTTGAGCAATTTTTGTTGAACAATATTGGGTCAATTCTTCGTCAATTGGAACAAACTGTCGGTCGATTCTGTTCATGAGAATTTTTGTTTCTTTTGTGGCCACGGGGCTGTTTCCTGCTATTTGATTAGCAATTTCCCTGGTTTTTGGTATAATTTTGTCCTGAGAATAGAGATAATGCACCAGACCATTATTCAGTGCATCTGTGGCAGAGAAGGGCAATCCTGAAATGAGGGTGGCTCGTGCAAATGAAGGTCCTGTTTTTCTGACAATCCAGGGAGCTACTGTTGCAGGGATTAGTCCGATGGATGTTTCTGAGAATCGGAAGAATATTTCAGGTGTGGCTATCACCACATCGGAGCAAGCCAGCAATCCTAAGGCACCGCCGTATGCACCGCCTTCCACACAGGCCACTATGGGTTTGGGATACTCAGCCATTGAGCGATACAACTTGTTAAAAAGATTGGCATCTGCCATGTTTTCTTCTTCATTCTGGTCTTTGGCTTCTTTCATCCACTCCAGATCAGCGCCGGCTGAGAAAAAACGCCCTTTTCCCAAAATAACCAATACCCTGAACTGTTCACTATTTTGGGTTTTCTCCAGATAGTCAATGAGCTGAAGGATCATTTCTTTGTTGAGCGCATTTTTTTTATCCGGCCTGCTTAATTCGAGGTAGCAAACATTTTGTGCATATTTTTTCGTTAGGTAAATCATCTATTTTTGGTTTGGTGAAGTTATTAATTCCGGTTTTTACATTCTGAATATTCCGTATTTGGGAGCCTGAATTTCCGATTTGGAACATGCCTGTAGAGCCAATCCTACAACATCTCGTGTTTCTGCAGGGTCAATGATGCCATCGTCCCACAAACGACTGGTACTATACCATGGAGATCCCTCGTGTTCGTATTTTTCATTGATTTGATCATCAATGGCCTGTAGTTCTGCGGTGCTGACTTCTTGTCCTTTTAGTTCTGCCTGATCTTTTTTTAATGTTTTCAGCACACCTGCCGCTTGTTGTGCACCCATGACTGAAATCCGTGCATTGGGCCACATAAACAGAAATCTTGGATTATACGCCCGGCCACCCATGGCGTAATTTCCTGCTCCGTAAGACCCGCCGATGATTATAGTCACAAATGGAACTGCTGCATTGGCAAGTGCATGCACCATTTTGGCTCCGTTTTTGGCAATTCCCCCCTGCTCATATTCTTTTCCCACCATAAAACCGGTGATGTTTTGGAGAAATACCATGGGAATTTTCCGGTGATTGCAAAGCTCTATGAAATGAGTTCCTTTCAGTGCCGATTCAGAAAAGAGTACTCCATCATTTGCAAGAATACCTACTGTAAAACCATGTATTGATGCAAAACCCGTCACCAGTGTGGTACCATAATCAGGTTTGAATTCGTGAAAACGACTGCCGTCAGTGATGCGGGCTATGATTTCCCGAACATCAGGAAAAGGGGCTTTGTCTGTGGGAATAAGTCCATACAGGTCGCTTCCCGGAAAAAGAGGCAGGGCATATTTGTCTGATTTTTCCAGCGAATCCGGTCTCTCTGGGCCGAATGATTTAACAATATCTCTACATAGGGAGAGTGCATGTTCGTCATTTTCTGCCAGATAATCAGCTACGCCACTGATGCTTGTATGGACTACGCCTCCACCCAACTCTTCCGAAGTTACCTCTTCTCCTGTAGCTGCTTTCACCAGAGGTGGACCCGCCAGGAAAATGGTTCCCTGGTTTTTCACAATGATGGTCTCGTCGCTCATTGCCGGAATGTAAGCTCCGCCTGCCGTGCACGAGCCCATCACTATGGAAATCTGGGGTATACCCTGAGCTGACAATCGTGCCTGATTGAAGAATATCCTTCCAAAATCTTCTTTGTCAGGAAAAACCTCTGCCTGGTGCGGAAGGAAAATTCCACCCGAATCAACCAGATAAATGCAGGGGAGGTGGTTTTGTTCTGCAATTTCCTGGGCGCGCAAATGTTTTTTGATGGTCTCTTTTACATAAGTACCGCCTTTTACAGTGGCATCATTACCGATAACCATCACCTGGCGATTATGAATAGTCCCGATGCCGGTGACAATTCCTGCCGAAGGAAATTCATCGTTGTACTGGCCGTTGGCTGCCAAAGGAGAGAGTTCCAAAAATGCAGTGTGCGGATCCAATAGTTTTTCAATACGATCACGAACAGGAAGCTTTCCTCTCTCTATGTGTTTACGAACCATTTTTTCGGGCCCTCCACTCAGGGCTTTATCTATGCGGTTGCGGAGCTGGTCTGCTATTTCTTTGTTTTTGGCCATGTTTATTTGCCATGCTTCAGTATCGGTATTAATATTGCTATCAAACGGTTCCATTTGTACAAATTATTGATGGTTTCTAGAATAACAGGTACTCCTAAAAATAGATCCTAACTGTTGTTTTTACTGACTTTTATTAACCCTCAAGATACTGAATTGTTTTTCAATATTTAAATTTTCATCTAATTTCCGCAGAGGTTTTCATTTTTTCTCAGAGAACATTTGTGTCAATCTCTGTATTTTTTGCATATCGACCAATAAAGAGGGGACATGGTATGTATATAGTTGATTAGATTTTTTGGCTTGCAGTATTCATAGGATTGGTCTATTTTTGATCACATGAGTAAATATTCTATGAAAAGTATTTTTATTTTGTTCTTTTTATTTGTCTGTTTGTTTGCCTGTAATAGTTCAGGAAGAATTTCAGATGGACAGTCTGATGAAATCCCCTCCAGAGTCTTTCTGACTTCGGCCGATTCAATGATTTTTGATTCGCTGATGGTCATTGCATCACGTGATGAATTGTCTCAGCATGGTTTGAGTCAGGTTATTATTGAAACTGCAAACTTTTTTTTGGATGCTCCTTATGTAGCACATACCTTAGAGTCAGACCAAGAAGAACAACTTGTAGTGAATCTTCGGGAATTTGATTGTACTACATTTGTGGAGTCTGTGTTGGCGTTGTCTTATGTATTTAAAGAACATTCCGCTGTTCTGCAGGATTATATGCGATATCTTCAGGAATTAAGATATCAGGATGGGGATATTGATTTATATCCCAGTCGTTTACATTATTTTTCAGACTGGCTTTATGACAATCAGCATAAGGGATATATTGATATTGTTAGTAATGATTTTGGTGATCAACTTTTCGATTCAAAGGTGGACTTTATGTCCAGGAATTACAATCTTTATCCCAAATTATCTGCGAATAGTGCCTTTGTAGACAAGGTGAAGAATCGTGAAAATAAGATTTCGGATTATAATTTGAAATATGTCTCAACTTCCCGGATTGATAGTGTTGCTGATTGTATTCTGGATGGTGATATAATTGCTTTTTGTTCCGGCGTTGAAGGATTAGATATTGCTCATGTAGGATTTGCGTACCATATTAACAACCAACTTCACTTCATTCATGCATCCACGAATGGCAATAAAGTAAGAGTTTCTGAATTGCCTTTAAGTTCTTATGTAGAAAAGCGCAAAGATGTTTATGGAATCATTGTAGCCCGTCCTGTTTTACCAAATTAGTGGATGTGAAAATATTTTGGTATCCTGGGGTCTGTGATGGTTTCCAATCTGTTTTTAACCCAAATTTAAAAGTTAGGTTTTGTTTTATTAAAAAGTAGAATATTATGAAGAAGATTGGAATTGGATTGTTAATTATTGGAGTTCTTGGCTTGCTTTATTTTGGAATTGACGCTTATCAGCAGTCAGAATCTTTTAATGTAGCCGGAATTGGTGTCGCCGTAAGTAAGGCCGATTGGAATCCCGTAATTTATAGTGGTGTTGTCGCTGTTGTTGGTATTTTGATGATGCTTTTTGCAAGAAAAAAGTGATTTAAGGTTTTAGGGCAATACAAAGCCCATAGTGTGTTGCTTTAATAAATATTTAAAATCAGCTGGTTGCTTAATCTAAAAGCAACTTAGCTGATTTTTTTTTGTGTAAGAAATAAAAAAAGAATACATTTGACCAAATGGTTAAATCAAATAGTTAAAACAAATGGCTAATCGAAATTTGAAAGAAAATAAGGACACGGAAAAGTTGATCCTTGATGCTGCACGAGAAGTTTTTATCAGAAAAGGGTTTGATGGAGCAAGAATGCAGGAAATTGCTGATGAGGCAGGAATTAATAAAGCATTGCTACACTATTATTTTCGGAGTAAACAAAAACTATTTGATACAATATTTCTTGAAGCCTTCAAAGATTTTTGGCCTTCGATCGAATCATCCACTAATAATGGAAAGGGAACTGTTAAGGATTTAATTAAATCTGCGGTGGATGCCTATATGGATCTTCTGCTGAAAATGCCTTTTTTGCCCTCATTTGTAGTTGGTGAGATTAATCGTTCTCCTGAAAGAATTCAGGAACTGCTTCAGGCTTCCGGTATTCGTCCGGATTTTGTTTTGGAGGTCATTAAAAGAGGTATTGAGAAAAGAGAGGTGATAGCCATTGATCCCCGCGATTTGATAATTAATATCGTTGGACTCTCCTTGTTTCCATTTATTTCAAGACCGGTTTTGTCACGGATGTTTTTTGCGTCTGAGGAGGAGTATATGGAGTTTTTGGCAAGCCGTCGTAATTCGGTGTATGAATTTGTATGTCGCAGTGTGTTGGTAGAATATCAGTCTTGAGTATGATTATTAAAATTTTGAAAATATGAATATACGAAAACATGTTGTTGGCTGTATGTTAAGGTCTCCTCTTTTTCACAGGAGGAAGCCTTTAGGAGATAAGGGTTTTTTCTTTGAATCAGTTGCTGCTCGTCTAATTGTTGGTTTGTTATTGCTTTCGATTTCAGAGGTTTCTATGGCCAGGGAATCTTACTCTTTGTTTCGTTGCTGGGAAATGGCTACAAACAACTATCCTTTGATAAAAGGAAAAGCGGTGTTAGCCGAAAACGCGCGACTGGATATTAAGAATATCAGGATTCATTGGTTGCCACAATTGGAGTTGTCGGGATTGGCGTCCTGGCAAAGTGATGTGCCGGCAATGAATATGGAAAGTCCTTTGTTGGGAACAGATCTCCCGGGTGCTCCCAACGATCAATATAAATTGACCTTGGAAGTAAGTCAGACACTCTATGACGGGGGGAGAACGCAGCAACGTGCCGGGTTAAGAGAAATTGAGGGAAAGGCTGAAATGCAGGATATAGAGATTCAAATGTTGGAAGTTCGTAAAATTGTTGCGGATTTGTTTTTTGGAGCTTTGATGATGCAACAAATGGAGGAGCAGATGGTGCATAAAATTACTGTCCTGGAAAAACGACGTTCCGAAATGGAAGATGCATTTGTCAGTGGGACCATCAGTAAAGGTGAACTTAAGAGGATTGATGCCGAAATTTTGATGATTAAACAGCAGTTAGTTGCCCTGGAAAGAAACCAAAACACTTTGTTGATGAATCTCTCCTCTTTTGTTGGAGAAGAGATATCCTCTGAATCAGCATTAATAGCACCTTCGGTAGAGGATGTTCTAGTGCCCGATAGACGTCCTGAGTACGATCTGTTTCAAATTCAACGCTCTCAACTCGAAAAATCCATAGAATTGCATCAGCGTGACAGGTGGCCTGTGTTGGCTGCTTTCGGTCAGGCCGGATATGGCAATCCTGGTCTTAATATGCTGACTGATGAATTTGATACTTTTTATATGGTGGGACTAAACTTGAAATGGTCACCCTGGGATTGGAAAGGAACCCGTCGGGATATTAAGGTTTTGAAAAATAAGGTGAGTCTTGTTGACCTTCGGGAGGAAACTTTTCAGGTGAATCAAATGCGGTCTCTTAACAGATTGAATGATGAAATAGTCAAATATCTCGAGATGATGGAACTGGATGGTCGGTTGGTGGAGCTCCGAAAGGGAATTGAGGAGGAGAGTGCTGAGAAACTGCAATATGGTACGATTACCCCGGCCGATTATTTGGTCGATCTGGATGCTTATACCAATGCCATGACGGATAAAGAGCTTCATAGCCTTGAGTATTTGTATGGGATGACCCGCAAATATCTTACTGGGGAAAAACATTCTGAATAAAAGTCTAAATCTTTGAAATATGAAGTTTGTACAAAGAATTTTTAACAAGATGAAGCCAGTAATATTCCTCCTGGGTATTGCTTTTCTTTTTTCCTGCAACGGGAATGAATCCAAATCTGATGCCTTCGGGAATTTTGAGGCTGAAGAAGTTGTGGTGAGTTCAGAGGCCAATGGGGTTTTAACTGAGTTTGACCTTGAAGAAGGAGCAATTCTGAAAAAGGATCAGCAAATAGGTTTTGTAGATACCATTATCCCTGCCTTAGAGCTTCAACAGTTAAGGGCCGCGTTGCAGGGAGTGACTGCAAGAATGACGGAACTTCGGAGAGGAATTGAAGTTCAACAACAGCGTTTATCGGTACTAAAGAAAGAGTATGACCGGGTGACAAGCCTGTATGAAAATAATGCCATTCCGGAACAGAAATACGATGAAGTGGCTGGACAGTACCATATTTCACTTCGGGAATTGGAACAGCTAAGATCAAAGAAGCAGGTGTTTGAGGCGGAATTGGCTATGAAAAAAGCACAAATAGATGCCGCTACAGAAAAGCTGAGCCGTTGCAATATAATAGCTCCTGCATCTGGAACGGTTCTTCAAAAATATGCAGAATCCGGTGAATTTACAGGAGTTGGTAAGCCTCTGTTCAAAATGGCAAATACTCACGAATTGATTTTGCGCGCTTATGTGGCAGGCAGTCAGCTTGATGATTTTGGAATTGGCCGGGAAGTGACAGTGATTTATGATAAGGATGCAGGAGATAACCATCAGGTTCAGGGTGTTGTATCGTGGGTTGCTTCTTCTGCAGAGTTCACCCCGAAGATTATTCAGACCAAAGAGGAGCGAGTAGATCTGGTTTATGCCATAAAAGTGCGTGTTGCTAATCCTGAGGGAAAGATAAAAATTGGAATGCCCGGAGAGGTATTATTTTAAGTTATGTTCTATGATTTCTATACAATCCTTGTCTAAAAAATTTGATAAGATCCGGGCACTTGACAGGGTTACTTTTACTGTCAATGAGGGAGAGTTGTTTGGAGTGATCGGTCCGGATGGAGCGGGCAAGAGCACTCTTTTTCGAATTGTTTTGTCTTTGCTTCTTCCGGATGAAGGAACCGTGAGTATATGGGGATTGGATCCGGTTCGGGATTATCGCGCCATCAGAAAAATTGTGGGCTATATGCCGGGGAAATTTTCGTTGTATGAAGATCTGACAGTAGAAGAAAATCTCCGGTTTTTTGCTTCTGTTTTTGAAACAAGTATCGAAGAGAATTATTATTTGATCAAGGATATTTACCAGCAGATTGAACCTTTTCGCAAGCGGCCGGCAGGAAAACTATCTGGTGGAATGAAACAAAAACTGGCCCTTTCCTGTGCCCTGATTCATAAGCCACGGTTACTGGTTCTTGATGAACCCACAACGGGAGTGGATGCGGTGTCAAGAAGTGAATTCTGGTCGATTCTTCAAAAACTGAAAGGTTTTGGAATTACCATTATTGTGGCTACTCCCTATATGGATGAAGCGTCATTGTGCGACCGTGTAGCATTGATTCAAAAAGGCAGAATACTGGATGTTGCCACTCCTTCAGAAATTGTCGCAGGCTTTAAGGATAAATTATTTGGAGTGTCCGGCGGAAATATGCATCATCTCCTGCTTGCCTGTCGGCAGTTCGGTGGCACAGCAACCGTTTTTCCTTTTGGTGAGGAACTGCACCTTACATTTAATGGTGGTGGTGATTCCAGTGAAGAATTAGAGAAATATTTGAAAACAAAAGGGGTAGAGGAGGTTTTTATCCGGCCTGTTTCCCCTGATATTGAAGACCGGTTTATGGCATTGATGAGTCGTCATCAGGAATGAATAAAAAAGAACGCACAAAATGAAGGATGTTCACAAAGTGATAATAGTAGAAAACCTGGTGAAAAAATTTGGTGATTTTACGGCCAATGATCATTTGAATTTTCATGTAGAGCGTGGCGAAATTTTTGGATTCCTTGGAGCCAATGGAGCCGGAAAAACAACTGCTATAAAGATTCTTTGCGGTCTTTCTGCACCTACTTCTGGAAGGGTGGAAGTGGCCGGATTTGATGTGAGAACAAATGCCGAAAGCGTCAAAAAGAATATTGGGTATATGAGCCAGAAGTTTTCTCTTTATGATGATCTTACGGTTTTTGAAAATATCAGACTCTTTGGAGCAATTTACGGACTTTCTGTGTCAGAGATACGAAAACGCTCCGATGAAATGCTTCATCGGCTTGGACTTGTGCAGGAACGCAACCGGTTGTTGAGAACTCTTTCGTTGGGGTGGAAACAGAAACTTGCTTTTTCTGTGGCAATTATTCACCGACCCGGCATTGTCTTTCTGGATGAGCCCACCAGCGGTGTTGACCCGGTAACGCGAAGGCAATTTTGGGAGCTTATTTATCAGGCTGCAGATGAGGGAATCACAGTGTTTGTCACGACCCACTATTTGGATGAAGCAGAATACTGTAACCGGGTAACCGTGATGGTGGATGGGAAAATTAGTGCCTTGGATACGCCCGCTAATCTGAAAGTTAGCTATGATTGTGCTACAATGAACGATGTGTTTTTAAAACTAACCCGTCCAAACTAATGTAACTGTGAAACAACTTTGGAGTTTTATTCGGAAAGAGGCTATGCACATTTTTCGTGACAAACGAACGCTGGCAGTACTCTTTGTTATGCCTTTGGCTCAAATCCTTATTTTCGGATATGTAATTTCTACCGAGATCCGGGATGCCCGCATTGGAGTACTGAATTATGCAGGTGACTATGCCAGCAGGCAAATGATCGACCGGCTTGTTTCCAGCGGTTATTTCCAGGTGCAGGACTATTATCGGAATCAGCAACAAATGGAAACTGCTCTCAGACGTGGAGATATCCAAATGGCGGTTGTATTTCCTCCCAATTTTGGGGACAAGCTCAAGCGTGCTGGTGGTTCTGATTTGCAACTTATTGCAGATGCTACCGATGCCAATACTGCCCGGATGTTGGTGAACTATGCAGAGGGGATTGTTGGCGGATATACTGCCGAGCTAACCAATGGTTTGCAGAGCGTTTACAGGCCCGTTGTAGTAGAAGCCCGAATGTTTTACAATCCTTCATTGAAGGGTGTCTTTATGTCGGTGCCAGGTATTATGGCCATGATATTAATATTGGTTTCTGCTATGATGACTTCTATCTCCATTACACGCGAAAAGGAATTTGGCAGTATGGAAGTCTTGCTGATTTCACCCCTGAAACCTTGGCAGATTATTCTGGGTAAAGTCGCACCCTATGTAGTGCTGTCTTTTTTCAATGCGGCTTCTATTCTGGCCATCGGGGTATTGGTTTTTGAGGTTCCGATGGATGGAAGCTGGTTGTTACTGGCTTTTGTAAATCTGATCTATATTTTGATGGCATTGGCATTGGGTATATTCATCTCTACGGTTGCGCCCAACCAGATGGTGGCGATGTTTATTTCTCTTTTCGCCCTGATGTTGCCCACTATTTTATTGTCTGGATTTATTTATCCCATCGAAAATATGCCCTGGTGGCTACAGGGATTCAGTTACATTATTCCTCCCCGTTACTATATAGGCATAGTGAAGGATGTTATGTTTAAGGGGGCAGGACTTATGGTGATCTGGAAAGAGCTGTTAATTCTGGCTGGTTTTCTTTTCGGATTTCTTTATTTGAGTGTGAAAAACTTCAAAATACGTTTACAGTAGTTTTGAATTAAAGGTTGTAGTAGGAAAATATCTGTGACATGAGGATTTTATTTTATCTTTTACAAAAAGAGTTTCTTCAGATTGTCAGAAATAAGACCATTCTGAGGTTGATTTTCATATTGCCGGTGGTTCAACTGCTGGTTTTGGTGAATGCAGCTACGCTGGACATGAAAAACCTT
Source organism: Marinilabilia sp. UBA5340 (assembly GCA_002411085.1). GTDB lineage: Bacteria > Bacteroidota > Bacteroidia > Bacteroidales > Marinilabiliaceae > Marinilabilia. The sequence continues at coordinate 26,287 of DHQK01000255.1, forward strand.
CAGATTTCAATTGTTGATCATGATCATTCATCTCTTAGCAATCGTCTGGTGAGCGAGCTAAATGCATCACCTTTTTTCGAAATTCAGGAAGTTTGCGATAATGTCAGCCAGGGGAAAGTCCTGATTGAGGACGGAAGTTCCGATTTACTCATTGTCATTGCTGATGGCTTTGAAAAAAGTGCCTTTGAGGGAGAGACAGGATACCTTCAGTTATTGGCAAATGCGGTGAATTCACAACAGGCACAACTGGGATTTGCTTACCTGCAACAGGTGGCACAGCAACTGTTGGGGAATTTTTCCACAGAGATTTCCGGTTTTACCCGTGATCCTGCCGTTTCTGTAGCTTCTTCCTACTGGTATAACCCGGAACTCAATTACAAATTCTTTATGGTCCCTGGCATTTTGGTGGTTTTGGTTTCAGTTGTTGGTATGTTTCTCACATCCATGAATCTGGTGCGTGAGAAAGAGATGGGCACTATTGAGCAGATCAATGTAACCCCGGTTCGGAAATCTACCTTCATTGTGGCGAAATTATTGCCCTTTTTGTTTATTGGTTTGTTTGAACTGGCGTTGGGACTGATGATCGGAAGATTCATTTACAATGTTCCAATGGAAGGGAGTCTTTGGCTGGTCTTTGGTGTAGCCACACTCTATCTTACCGGATTGTTGGGGCTTGGCTTGCTGCTTTCCAGTTTTTCGTCCTCCCAACAGCAGGTTACCTTTGTGAGTTACTTTTTCCTGTTGGTTTTTATTCTGATGAGTGGCATTTTTACTTCTGTAGATAATATGCCGGAATGGGGGCAACGTATAAACCTCATCAATCCCCTGTTTTATTTTATTGATGTGATGAGAAGTATTCTGCTGAAAGGGGCCGGATTTTTTGATTTGTGGAAACCTGTTTTGGGTATTTCACTGCTTGCGGTTACATTAGTTACATTATCTGTTTTGAATTATCGAAAAACTTCCTGAAATTTAAGCTTGAGATTTGGATACGAATATGTGCCAATCGGGATGTCCTTTGTTGCAAAAAATATTATTATTCTATATGTAGAGGGATTTTCAATAGAGATGCGTGGTGCTTGTTTTTATTTATGTTATCCTGAACACAATGACGGATCTCAAAACTTTAATAAATTATTTTCATTTTGATTATTACGGGTTGAAATAACCATTCTTAGTTTAGTAAATTTATAAAACAGAAAAAATGAGTGAAAAGAGTACATGTAATTCGCAAAGCGGCAACGCAGTTTATGGTTTGGGACTCATAGGTGCCGCCATTTTTTATATTTCACAAGCTACCACTTTCTGGATGGGAGTGATCGGGTTCCTGAAAGCACTGGTTTGGCCCGCTTTTTTGGTGTATGAAGCCCTTCGGTATATCCACATGTAAATAGGATCTTTCTGCAGGAATCCAAATAATTCTAATATCTTTGTGGTTTAAAATTATTAGATGACATTTAAAGAATTAGAAATTATAGATCCTATTCTCAGATCTCTGAAAGAAAAAGGCTATACACAACCCACCCCAATACAGGAACAATCAATCCCCATTTTATTAAGTGGCAAGGATTTATTAGGATGTGCACAGACTGGCACAGGTAAAACCGCTGCGTTTTCGATTCCAATACTTCAGAATATTTATCTTCATTCTGCTGAAAATTTCTCTAAACGGCGGTCTAAACCACGTATAAAGGGACTTATTGTTACGCCTACAAGGGAATTGGCTATTCAGATTGGAGAGAGTCTGACCGATTATGGAAGATATACAGGTATTAGAAATACAGTGATCTTTGGTGGTGTAAAGCAAGGGCCCCAGACCCAAATATTGCAACGTGGCGTAGATATCCTCGTCGCAACTCCCGGGCGACTGCTTGATTTAATGTCTCAGGGCTTTATTTCATTGAGCAATCTTGAATATTTCGTTTTGGATGAAGCCGACAGAATGTTGGATATGGGATTTATCCATGATGTCCGGAAAATTATAGCCCAGCTTCCTGCCAAAAGGCAATCGTTGTTCTTTTCAGCCACTATGTCTGCTGAAATTGTGAAACTTTCACGAAAAATTCTTGGCGGAAATCCCGGTAAAGTAACTATTCAACCTGAACAAAGCACTGCAGAACGGGTAGCTCAACAGGTTTATTTTGTTGATAAGAAAAGTAAACCTAAATTGTTGGTTCATCTGATGGAACAGAACCCGGAAGATAGTACCCTGGTTTTTTCCCGGACAAAACATGGAGCCGATCGTATTGTGAAAATATTAGGAAAAGCAGGTATTAAAGCTATGGCTATTCATGGAAATAAGTCACAGGGTGCTCGTCAGAAAGCATTAGGTACTTTCAAGACAGGAGAAACCAGTGTTTTGGTGGCAACGGATATCGCGGCACGCGGAATTGATGTATCAGGATTGGAAAGAGTTATTAACTATGATCTGCCCAATATTCCGGAAACTTATGTGCACCGAATCGGTCGTACCGGAAGAGCGAATGCTGAAGGTACCGCACTTTCGTTTTGTGATATGGAAGAGAAGCCTTATCTTAACGACATACAAAAACTCATCAGGCAGCAAATTCCTGTAGTACAGGAACACCTTTTTTTGCCCACGATGGAGAATTTGCTTGGGAAAGAGGTGGTGGAAGTTCCTGAGAGAGTTGGGAAACCAGCAGGGAACCGCAAAAAGAATGGGCGAAAATATTATCCTAAAAATCACAGAAACGGAAAATCCGGCGGTTCCAGAAGCTGAACTGTTTGATCGTTTGGAGTGTTTATTATTTTAAGAAACCAATTAAAATCAAATAAATCAATTTATGAGTAGATCTCAGGAATCTTTTAACAAAAAAGAAGTTAGAAACAAAAAAGAAAAAAAGAGAAAAGAGAAGGAACAAAAGCGATTGGCGCGTAAGGAGCAGGGAGGGAAAAAGAACTCTTTGGATGACATGATTGCGTATGTGGATGAAAACGGAAATATTACCTCTACGCCACCAGATCCCGATAAAAAAGAAGAAGTGGATATTGAGGATATCCAGGTTAGTGTTCCCAAGAAGGCAGAAGAGGAAGAAGATCCCATCCGCAGAGGTACTGTCAAGACCTTTTTTGATGCCAAAGGTTTTGGGTTTATTAACGACACGGAAACTAAGGAGAGTTTCTTCTTTCACGTGAGTAATGCTGCCGATGATGTTGGAGAAGGAAATCTTGTGACTTTTGAAGTGGAAATGGGACCGAAAGGACCTGTTGCTGTCAACGTGACCAGAGCAAAATAGATCTTGCTGTATTGACTGGTTTTCCGTTTGTCTTTGTTAAAAAAATGTGATGAAGAAGAAAATACTGGTTACCCATCAACTACCTTCAGCATCTTTCTCTGTGCTCAAGGGTGATTATGACCTTATCTGGCCTGATGAAGGATCCTTTAAGCAGGAGGAGCTAAAGAGTTATCTGAAGGATGTGGATGCAGTAGTTACTGTTTTTGGAAAGCCCTTCAAAACTGAAATGATCAATGCGGCTCCGCAATTAAAGCTGATTGCCAATTATGGAGCGGGCGTAGATAATATCGATGTTGAAACGGCCACCCGATCGGGTATTGTTGTAACCAATACTCCTGATGCTGTAACCGAACCAACTGCTGAACTTGCCATGGGGTTGATGCTTGATGCAGCCCGGCGTATATCAGAACTTGACAGAGGTTTACGTGCTGGTGAGATCAGTGACTGGGGGGTGTTGAGAAATCTGAGCACTACACTGCAGGGGAAAACCCTTGGCATTGTAGGGATGGGTGCTATAGGCCGTGCATTGGCCAGAAGGGCAGTAGCTTTTGGTATGAAGATAGTTTACCATAACCGGAAACGAGTATCAGCGGACACCGAAGAAAAATTGGGAGCCAGATATACTGATCTTGAAAATTTACTTCGAAACGCCGATTTTGTATCTTTAAATATGCCTTTGACACCCGAAACCAAAGGAATGATAGGGATCTCCGAACTCAAATTAATGAAACCATCTGCTTACCTTATTAATACAGCCCGTGGCTCTGTACTTGATGAGGCTGCTTTAATTGAGGCGTTAAAGAAAAAAGAAATCGCCGGTGCCGCTTTGGACGTTTATTTGAATGAACCTAATGTGCCCGAAGAATTGCTTCAAATGAAGAATGTTGTGGTGAGTCCCCATGTGGGAAGTGCTACCCACGAAACAAGGGAGCTCATGAGTAAACAGGTAGTTCGTATTATTCAGGATTTTTTTCAGGGGCTGAAAGGATTGCCGGTTGTCAATCCTGAAGCTTGGGATGTCCAAAATAAATGATTTGAAAAAGGAAAACCTGCTATATTCTTTAATTATGGTGAAGAGGAAGGTTCTATTTTGCAGGTAGTTGGGTATCAGAATATATTATTTGTGAATAAAGAAGGTTAAAATCAGTAGCAATGATTCAACAGGTTAATATTACTTTACCCGAATTGGGGCGCGGATTTCACTTGGTTACCAGTTATATTACATCAGAGCTTCCGGAACTCCCGGAAAGCGGGTTGGTGAATATATTTATTCAGCATACTTCTGCTGCGCTCTCCTTGAATGAGAATGCAGATCCTTCTGTTCGGGATGATTTTGAAACCATTTTTAATAAGCTTGTTCAGGAGAATGATCCTGATTATACCCATACGCTGGAAGGTTCAGATGATATGCCGGCGCATGCAAAAAGCTCTATTCTGGGAGCTTCTCTTACCATTCCTGTGGCCCGGCACCGCATGGCACTTGGCATGTGGCAGGGAATTTATCTTTGTGAATTCAGAAATTATGGTGGTCCGAGACGACTGGTAGTTACCATTTATTCCTAATATCGGGATATCATTTTTTGAGGTAGATCACATCATTCATGACTTTCTTTTCATTTTCCCATGTGAACTTTTCAGCAGCAATGGGAATCGTTTTTTTCCATTTGTTGCGTAACTCCTGATCTTCGCAAGCCTGTGTAAGTGCGTTGGCAACATTTCGAGGGGCAAGGTTATCAAGGACAATACCTGTTTCATTTTCTGTTACTATTTGTGCCATATCCGGAAAACTACTTGTGAGAACAGGAATTCCGGCTTGCATATAATCAAAAAGCCGGTTGGGCAGAGAAAAGTAATGATTTAATCCCATATCCTCATAGGTGCATATTCCCACTAAAGCATGCTTATGGTATTTGGGTAATTTTTCAAAAGGAACAGGGCCTATGAATTTAACACGGTGTGCGAGATTCAGGTGTTCTGTCAGCTCCTTTAGTTCTTCTGTGCAGTCACCGCTTCCCACAATCACAAATTGATAGTCCTCGGGAAGAAATTTTAAAGCCTCTATTGTTTGTGCGATTCCTCTTCCTACATTTAATGCACCCTGGTATAAAATGATTTTTTGAGCGTTACTTTCTTTTAGTTGGGGGGGATTTTCTGATTTTAACGGAAGATTTCGTAAAAGTCTGAAATCAATATTGAAATGCTCTTTGTAGAGTTTTACCAAGCCCGGAGAAACCGTGTAGTATTGATGGCATCCCGGAAGAAAAATTTGTTCTAATTTATACCAGATTTTTTTTATTAGTGGTCTCTCATGAAGCTCAGGGGATTCCGAAAAGAATTCATGTCCATCGAAGATTATGGGTTTTCGTTTGATGAGGCTTGCTGTTTTAGCAGCAGGAAGGGTGTCCATATCAACGGCCCAAATGAGGTCGAATCTTTCAGATAGCAAATAGATGAAAGTATATACATTGAGAAAGAAATAAAACAGGGGTCCTTTATTCACAGGTAATCTAAATAATTTCTCTTCCCCTGGCCGGTTGGTCTTTTGCTCTGTTGCAGGATAATTTCGGCCGGTTTTTTTTACTTTAAATCCCTGTTCAATAAGCGTTAATGTGATCTTGTGAACTCTGTTGTCATAAACAAGATTATTGGATGTCGTAACAATAGCTTTTTTCAAATTAGTAAATTTTGTGGTTCAAACGGAACAGGATGGAATTGTCTTCTTTTCAGACGTTTATTTCCTCCATTTATTGTGTTTTTTAGCTGTTGCAAATGAGGGAATTCAGGGTTTAATACGTTTGTTTGATGCTGTGGGTGTTAAGTGACTGAAAAACAGATTTATGTCTTTATTTTTGAGATGCTAAAATGTGGGTGAAAATCGCTGTTTTTAACACTTATTTTGCTATATTTGTGTGGCAAATATAAAATATCTGATAAACATTCGGATAGCAAATTAATAACCAACAAAAATGAGTGATAACGTTAACGAAAGCAACCTCGAACAGACTAATGGTTATAGTGCCAGTAGCATTCAGGTTCTTGAAGGTCTTGAAGCAGTCCGTAAGCGACCGGCAATGTATATCGGTGATGTCGGACAAAAAGGATTGCATCACCTGGTTTATGAGGTGGTAGATAACTCAATTGATGAAGCCCTGGCAGGATATTGTACTTCTATTGGGGTTGCCATTAATGAAGACAACAGTATCACCGTAGTGGATAACGGTCGTGGTATACCTGTGGATTACCATGAAAAAGAAGGGAAATCTGCACTGGAAGTTGTAATGACTGTTCTTCACGCAGGAGGAAAATTTGATAAAGATAGTTATAAGGTTTCAGGAGGTCTCCATGGTGTTGGTGTATCTTGTGTGAATGCGCTGTCAATTAATCTGAAGGCGGAAGTGCATCGTGACGGGAAAATTTACCGTCAGGAGTATCAAAAAGGGAAACCTGTTACTTCCATTGAAGAAGTTGGTACCACGGATATTACCGGAACCTGGATCACCTTCAAGCCGGATGACGGAATTTTTAATGATACAGAATATAAGTATAGCGTTCTGGCAAACAGGATGCGCGAACTGGCGTTTTTGAATGCTGGTCTAGAGATTATTCTTACCGATAAAAGAGAACAGGATGAAGATGGCAACTTTAAGTCGGAACGCTTTTTTTCTGAAGACGGGTTGCTGGAGTTTGTTAAATTTATCGACGATAACAGGGAGCCTTTAATTGATCAACCAATCAATGTATCTATTGAAAAGAATGATATTCCGGTTGATATTGCCATTGTTTACAATACTTCTTTCAACGAGAATATCTATTCCTATGTAAACAATATCAATACCATCGAGGGAGGAACGCATCTTACCGGATTTCGTCGCGGGCTAACACGTACATTGAAGAATTGGGCGGATAAATCCGGAATGTTGGCTAAACTTAAGTTTGACATCAGTGGTGATGACTTCCGTGAAGGACTGACAGCTGTGATTTCTGTTAAAGTGGCTGAGCCTCAGTTTGAAGGTCAGACGAAGACAAAATTAGGAAACAGCGAGGTGAGTCTGGCTGTCGATCAGGCGGTAAGTGCCATGTTGTCTAACTATTTGGAGGAGAATCCCAAGGATGCAAAAGCGATCGTAAATAAAGTGATATTGGCTGCTACTGCACGTCATGCTGCTCGTAAAGCGCGTGAGTTGGTTCAACGCAAAAGTGTGCTGACTGGTGGCGGACTACCGGGTAAGCTGGCCGATTGCTCTGAGAAAGATCCTACCTTGTCTGAAATATTCCTTGTGGAGGGAGATTCTGCAGGTGGAACTGCCAAGCAGGGACGTAACCGCAGATTTCAGGCTATTTTGCCATTGAGAGGTAAAATTCTTAATGTGGAGAAAGCTTTGCAGCACAGAGTTTTTGAAAGTGATGAGATAAAGAATATCTTCACGGCACTTGGCGTTAATATTGGTACGGAAGATGACAGTAAGGCCTTGAATATGGAGAAGCTCCGTTATCATAAAATTGTGATTATGACGGATGCCGATGTGGACGGGCGCCACATTAACACCTTGATCATGACATTCTTTTTCCGCTATATGAAAGATTTGATTAAGGCTGGTTATTTATATATTGCGGCTCCTCCTCTCTATTTTCTAAAGAAAGGCAAAAATGAGCAATATTGCTGGACTGACGCTCAGCGTCGTGAGTTTGTTGAGAAATTTGCCGATGGTAAAGAGGATTCTGTTCATATTCAGCGATACAAAGGTCTTGGTGAGATGAATGCTGAACAGCTTTGGCACACCACTATGAATCCTGAAAATCGTTTGTTGCGTCAGGTTACTTATGATAATGCTGCTGAGGCAGATCGTATTTTCAGTATGCTTATGGGAGATGATGTACCCCCCAGACGCGAGTTTATCGAGAAAAATGCTACTTATGCAAATATTGATGCATAGGTTATCATAGCTATATTAGCATTAAAACCGCTCAGCAATGGGCGGTTTTTTTTTGCCCGATGGGGGATTGCAAAAAATGATATTTTTGAAATTATGGTAGTGCGGAGATGTCCCTTGGTTATTCATCTGCGTGGTAATATACCTGGATCTGGATTGTCAGAACAGCCGTGGATTTAAAATAAAAAAAAACCTTCCGGGTTTTATTCCGAAAGGTTCTTATGGACTAGTCCAAATATTTTATTATCCAAGGTACGATTTGAGCAACTTGCTTCTGGAAGTATGTCTCAGACGTCGAATAGCCTTTTCTTTGATCTGACGAACCCTTTCACGGGTCAGACCAAAACGTTCACCAATCTCTTCCAATGTCATTTCCTGACAACCGATGCCAAAGAACAATTTGATGATGTCACTTTCACGTTCGGTGAGTGTCGCTAACGCCCGCTCAATTTCACGCGCCAGAGACTCGTTAATTAATGTTTTATCAGCATTGGGAGAATCACTGTTTACCAATACATCAAGCAGGCTGTTGTCTTCCCCTTCAACAAAAGGAGCATCCACTGATATATGACGGCCTGATACCCTCAGTGTGTCTGCCACTTTTTCAGCGGGAAGTTCCAGTTGATCTGCCAATTCTTCAGGAGAAGGTTTGCGTTCATGTTCCTGCTCGAACTTGGAGTAAGCTTTATTGATTTTATTCAATGAACCTACCTGATTCAATGGCAAACGTACAATTCTAGACTGTTCTGCCAATGCTTGGAGGATGGATTGGCGAATCCACCATACCGCATAGGAGATGAATTTAAATCCCCGGGTTTCATCAAACTTTTCGGCAGCCTTAATCAATCCAAGGTTACCTTCATTAATAAGGTCAGGAAGACTTAAGCCCTGGTTTTGGTACTGCTTGGCCACAGAAACCACAAATCGCAGGTTAGCACGGGTCAACTTTTCAAGAGCTATCTGGTCGCCTTTCTTGATCCGCTGTGCCAGTTCAACTTCCTCTTCCACAGAAATCAAATCCTCACGACCGATTTCCTGAAGATACTTGTCCAACGACGCGCTTTCGCGGTTTGTGATCGATTTAGTTATCTTTAATTGTCTCATAAAAATTTCCCAAAAATACGGCGCAAAAGTACAATAAATCCCTGACTAATGCAAGTTTCGTGTCAAATGTACAATTGCCTTTTTCTAATTGTCTAAATTAATTGCATAATAAGCAACCTGTCCGTTGGGATAAATTCCGGTAAGGAATAATCCTTCTTCGACCATGTCGATCACTTTTCTAAGGTCTTCCACACTACTTACCGGGACACGGTTTGCTTTGGTAATAATATATCCCTCCTGGATACCGGCACTTCTGAATTTTCCGTTGTTTACTTCGGAAACTTTGATGCCATGCTTTATCCTGAGTCGAGCCATCTCTTCACTTGAAATCTCTTCAAATGTTGCTCCCAAAACGGAAAGCGACTTCTCTGCTTTTACAACGTCGGTTGAGCCGTAAATGTTTCGTAAAGTGACAGAAAAATCTTTCTTTTTTCCGTTCCTTAGGGCAGTAACGTTAACAATGTCTCCAGGGCGGAAACGGCTTATTTTTTCCTGCAACTCCGAAACCTTTTTGACTTCCTCATTATTGACACTTACAATCACGTCCCCTTTTTCTATTCCGGCCTCTTCTGCTCCGCTGGATTCGATAACATTGGCGACGTATACTCCCTGAGAGGTTTTCAGGTCAAGTTCTTTTGCCAGTTCACTGTTTACATCTCTGATGTTAATTCCCAGAATACCTCTTTGCACTTTTCCAAATTCCATCAGATCTGCTACGACTTTGCTTACAATACTTACCGGCACTGCAAATGAGTAACCGGTGTAGGAACCCGTCTGGGAGGCTATAGCGGTGTTGATCCCAATCAATTCTCCTTTGGAATTTACCAGAGCTCCACCACTGTTTCCCGGATTCACTGCTGCATCGGTCTGTATAAAAGATTCAATTCCCAGCGTTCTTTGTTGGTTGGACAGGATGTTGATACTTCTTGATTTCGCACTTACAATTCCTGCAGTAACAGTTGAAGTGAGGTTAAAAGGGTTGCCTACAGCCAGGACCCATTCCCCGATTTTCAGATCATCCGAATTCCCGTATTTCATGAAAGGGAGGTCTTCAGCTTCAATTTTGATAAGCGCAATGTCTGTAGAGGGATCTGTGCCAACGATAACTGCTTTATATGTTCGGTTGTCGTTAAGGGTTACTTCTATATTGTTGGCATTGTCAATCACATGATTATTGGTAACAATATAACCGTCTTTGGTGATGATAACGCCGGAACCGGATCCCATTACCGGTTGTTGGCGGGGCATAGGCGTTCCCGGGCCAAAAAAGAAATCGAATAAAGGATTGTTACTGTATTCCTGTGTTTGGTTACTGACCGTTTTTACGTGAACAACTGCATGGACTGAGTTTTCAGCAGCTTGTGTAAAATCCGGATATTCTCCCATGGGAGCGCCCGGTAAAGATGCATATCTGGCGGCAGGCGTATGTTGACCAGGAACTTCAATTATTTGAGGTTCTGGTTTTACAAAATGAGAATAGGCAATTACGGTTAGTAATGCACTTACTACTGCTATAGCGAAAACCGAAAATATTTTTTTAGTATTCATATTTCTGATTTTTTTGGTTAAACAATTTACGATATTGTTGAATCAAATGATATGCCTTTCTTTGCTTTGTTGGAAATGTTAACTTTTTTTAGTTTTTATTTTGTTGGGCTGAATCTATTATTCTCTCAGAAATCTTTGATGAAGCAGTTTTGTTAGGCAGGCAGGCTGGAATTCTCAGTTTTTTAAGGAGTTGCACTAATGAAGAAAGCTCCGACAGGTGCATTCCGTAACCCAAACCCTAAAAAACCGGGATGCATTAGCTGCCGGAACTCCTATGACCTGTATTCAATATTATAATTTACAATTTATAGATCGTATTGTCAATTGTGTTGATTTTAAATTGGAACAATCAATTTGTACTTTTGAGGTTTATTTATGGAGTGATTTTATCAACTGATTAATATGAAACAAATTCAATTTTTCAAGTATCAGGGAACCGGTAATGATTTTGTGCTCATTGACAACCGGGATAATTCTTTTGATGGAAATAACACAGAACTGATAGCTGCAATTTGTCACAGAAGATTTGGCGTGGGAGCCGATGGTCTGATGTTGCTTGAGCCTTCTGAAAAAAACGCATTTACCATGCGCTATTACAATAGTGACGGAAGAGAATCTACCATGTGTGGAAACGGCGGTAGATGCATCGCTGCTTTTGCTGTTCACAGAGGGGTGGTTCCGGCAAATGAGTATTTCACTTTCGATGCAGTTGACGGCATACACGATGCGTTGGTTGAGGAAGAGATCGTGAGTCTGAAGATGGTGAATGTTACGGGTTATGAAGAGAAGGAGGAGGGACTTTTTCTCGATACCGGTTCTCCCCACTTTGTCAGGTTTGTTCAGAAACCTCAGAGTATTAATGTATTTAAAGAAGGAAAATTTTGGCGAAACCACCATGCTTTTTCCCCCGGAGGAACCAATGTGAATTTTGTGGGAATTCCTAAAAATGGAATCGTTGAAATGAGAACCTTTGAACGGGGAGTGGAAGATGAAACCTGGTCATGTGGTACTGGTGCTGTAGCTTCCGCCTTAGCTACCTATATCAGAAGCGGAAAAGGAACCTGTTATGATATGAAGGTACCCGGAGGTAAACTAACCGTTAGTTTTGATGTTATTGCTTCAGGTGGATTTGAAAATGTATGGTTGAAGGGGCCTGCCAAATTCGTTTTTGAAGGTATTTGGACTGCATAGAAAATTTCGTTCTTTTTGAATTTTTTTCTCTGTGACCTCTGTGCCTTCTCTTTATTTGTGGATTCGCTTAACGTTGAAACTCATAG